>NZ_JAUSTO010000045.1:0-1114 GCF_030812885.1 Moryella indoligenes | reverse complement strand
GATTCCCAGCGGTCTCATCTTTCCATTGGGCTTTGGTATCTCCACACGCCTTACGGGGCGCGGGTGATAGTTGCTGAATTGATTTCGTATCTGGCGGACGTATTCTTCCTCACTTAATTTCATGAGGCTTTTTATCGTCCGCTTATCCACACCAGCCGTATTACTTCCTGTATTCTTTTTGATCGTCCGATAAGCCAGCTTGATGTTTTCCTCGCTCTCAATGATTTCCATCAGATGATTGAAGGTTTTTCCATTTTTGCTTTCGGCATACAGGCGGTCAAAGGTTGACTCCATGTCGTAATACTCTGAATTGCGGATTTTTCTTTGTTTACTTTTCCTTTCTTGCTGCTCCGAAGTGGGCACAGGCATCCTCTCCTTTCAGTTTGGATTTTCTTTGTCATACTCGAAGCTGTGTTTGTTGTGTATTTTATGATTTTTACTGAATTCGACTTGTGGCCGTCCCTCCACCGCTTACTTGTTCACGGCTTCACAGGTACCATGCCACTGCTCTCACTGGAATAAAGAATGGTTATTGCCCTCTCGCGAAGGTATTCCCATCCACCACTTCATCGGTCTGCAACAGCCTCCATGTTCCCAGCTTTCCACGTTCCGATATTCCTATCATTGGATACCTTTAGGTCTTTCCTCTGAGCCTGTATCCGGTCATGCATAACCGCATCGCCTGTAACGATGCATGGACTTTCATAACAACCAGTCTTACTTATCCACGGACACCACCGTAAAAGGTGTACTGCCTTTCGACAGTATCAACGTTTAGACTCGTACATTCAGAAATTCGTCAGATATCTCTATCATCCTGACCATGGGTAACCGAACCCCGGCATATAGGCAGCACCATCCACCGCTGGACAGCTTTCGTGTATCGTCTGAAAATCATACTTACGACTGCTCTCTGCCGACTTCACCGAGCTCTATAACATCTTTTGGGGAAACCTGTTGCATGGTTTCCTGCCATTCGGAGTATTAGGTAGGCGCTTCAGGGCGTTACTCCCTCATTTCACCAATCGGAATATCAGTTCTCCAAAGTTTTCGGGTCAATGCCCTTCGACTTTGTGCGCAAGCTTTTCACTTACGAACGTGTCGCCCGATTGTC
>NZ_JAUSTO010000044.1:0-1130 GCF_030812885.1 Moryella indoligenes | reverse complement strand
TCTAGATTGCAAGATCAAGTAGGACAGTCTGAAATAATTCCTCCGGCGAACTGTAGTGAAAGGACTTTCGGGGGAGTTGATTGATCCAGTTCTGTATCTCTTGTATTTTCTCATCCGCAATGTCATCAAAAGGATGGCCCTTTTGCAAGAAACGACGGATCAAGGAGTTCTGTTTCTCGTTTAATCCGCGTTCGTAGGCGGAGTACGGATGGGCATAATATATGGGTATCGTGGGAAGCAACTGTGGCAGTGAAGCAAATTCACTGCCATTATCACTTGTGATGGAGCGAAAAACTTGACTGAATCGTTCTCCATACAGATTTCGGAGCGCTTTTAAACCTTGCTCAACTGCCTGTGTGCTTCTACCGGGTATCTTTATGATGTGTCGAAATCTTGTGGTTCGCTCATCCAGTGTCAACAAAACGGATTGTGACTCCTTTCGACCGACCACGGTATCAATCTCCCAATGCCCGAACTCTTTCCGTTGATTGATTACTTGGGGGCGAGTTTCAATGCTCAGGCCATACAGCCGCTTATGCTGCGGATGTCCCTTACGGTGTTGTTTACGTTTGACCTTTAGCGTGAGGTCGATATTTCGAGCTTTTAACAATCCACGCTCAATATAGTTATAAAGTGTCTTGCTGCAAACCATCTCAGAGAAACAGCCCTTTTCTTTGGCAAAACCGCAAATTGTATCAGGTGCTAAATGTTTTGTCAGTATCTGCTTTACTGCAAAAGACACGAATTTCTTAGCTTTCACCAGTTTCACGGGACAATGGCTATTTCTCCGTCGATTTTCGTAGACACACTGTCCCGTATCACCAAAGTATCGGGTGTATGGCTTCAAATCGCTTCCTAATTGCTGTACAGTGCCTCTGGCAAGTTCGTTATATAAAGTTGACCGTGAGATCCCGACTTCGCGCGCGATGCGACTTTTGGGGAGTTTTAATTGCAACAGGACTTCAATCTGTGCTCGCTTTTCGCGTGTCAGGTGGCGATATTTTCTATTTGTGTTATACTCTTTTGGGGCCATGGCGAACCTCCTGGTGTTGTGTTGTGTGGTAGCTTCATCATACCACGAGTTCGTCATCGGCTCTTTTTTATTGTCCTAGTTCATCTTACAATCATCC
>NZ_JAUSTO010000043.1:0-1176 GCF_030812885.1 Moryella indoligenes | reverse complement strand
TTTTTGTACCCAAAATTCGAGGAGGTATACCATGACTATAGAAAAGCACGGCAGCAAGTGGAGAATCCGGGAGATGAAAGATGGTGTCCGATACTCCGTCTCCGTGGACTATAAGCCCACCAAAGCAGAAGCCAGAGCTCTGATAGCAGACCGCATCCGGCAGTTCGTGACTCCGACCGGAGCCGAGACGATAGAAAGCGCTGCAAAGAAGTATATCGCCCGCCGGGAGGCCACCAAATCACCCGCAACGCTGCGGGAATACGACCGGATTATCAAGAAACTTCCTCCGGCGCTGAAGGGTACCCGGCTATCCAATCTTAAGCAGGAAGATCTGCAGGGCTACATCGACGGTATGGTGAAGCAAGGGCTCTCTCCTAAAACAGTGATGAACCGCTCTGGGCTGCTAATCTCCGTTATCAAAGAACGACGGCCGGAGATAGCTTTCAATCTCAACTTTCCGCAGGCGAAAAAGCCGGAGTTCTACATCCCAGATGATGATGATATTAAAAAGCTGTACGATGCCGTCAAAGGGAGTGAGTTTGAAGTGGCCGTCCTGCTGGGAGCCTACGGACTGCGCCGATCGGAGATATGTGCTCTTACTTTAGATGATATCGGGGATGGAAGCATCCGGATAGAGAAGGGACGTGTCCAAGATCGTAATGGTGACTGGGTCGATAAAACCACCAAGACCACCAACTCCACCCGAACAATTATCGTGCCAACGGAGCTGACCGACCTTATCAAGAAACAGGGCTATGTCTACCGCCTCGCTCCCGGAAAGATCACAAACCACATGCGTAGGCAGCAAGAAAAGCTGGGCCTCAAGAAGTTCACCCTGCACAAACTCCGGCACTACTATGCTTCAAAGATGAGCTCGCAGCGAGCACCGGATGCAGTTATCAAGTATAGCGGAGGATGGAAAACAGACTATATCATGAAGCAAGTATATACTCATGCCATGCAGAAAGACGTAAAAGAAGAAGCTAAGAAATTCGGCGCAGAGCTGGGGGCAATTCTGGGGCAAAATGATTGCTCAGATCGCGATAAAAGCGTTTCATAGGTCGGCAGCGGCGCTCCATATATGAGCAGTCAAAGCTTTATAAACACTAGAAAAAAAGGAGCAACGGCCTAAAACCGTACTCCCTGATATACTGAGATACGCGGGACTCGAACCCG
>NZ_JAUSTO010000042.1:0-1206 GCF_030812885.1 Moryella indoligenes | reverse complement strand
TGGAGCATCTGGGTGAAGCCGCTGCAATGGTCAGCATCGGTTCCGGTACACAATCTTTATTTTATTTGTAATTTTTTACGCACATACCTTGCATTTTTGCAGGCGGCACCGTATAATTGACTCAACAGAGCTGCCCGAATAATTGCGTCGGGGGCCAGGCTGAGTCGTGTAGATTCGGCCTTTTTACATTTAGGAGATCTTTATGGACTTAAAGAAACCCTTATCTTACGATGAACAGGAGCAAAAACTATTGGATCACGGTGTTATACCGTGCTCTGAAATTCAACCATTCTTGCAACATGTGAATTACTACAGACTGACCGGTTATACTCTTCATCTGAGGAAAGACAGCCATAGCAGCGAGCTCAACTCTCGTATAGATTTTTCTGAAATTTATAATCTTTATACTTTTGATTATGAATTAAGAAGTCTACTCAGAAAATACCTTGAAATCATAGAGATTTATTGTAAAACTCAAATATCAAATAGTTTTGCGCTAGAAAAATGCACTGGCGCGCCTTACGATCAGCACTACAATGAAAACAATTACTATGATAAAAAGGGGTATCAGCATGTAATGGAAACATTTAACCGCGAGCGAGGGTATTACTCAGAAAACCTTATCGTTAAACATCACAATAATAAATACTCCGGGAAAATGCCACTATGGGCAATGGTTGAACTCATGTCTTTTTCAAACGTTTCAAAACTTTATAATGCCATGTATAGTTCTTCTCAGCAACTCATAGCAAACCGTTTTGGTATCGGACGGACAACATTATCCAATCATCTGCATTGCATGTCGGTATTGCGTAATAAATGTTCCCATTGTGCCAGACTAATTAATTCAAATTTTAACCCTCCCGCTAAATTATCCCCTAGGTTTTTACAGCGAAACCCAACTGTAAATAATTCTTCTCTGTTTGCTTATTTAATTGTCCTTAAATGGAGACTTCCAAATGAGGATCTGAAGGTGAAATTTAAGTCTGAGCTTTTAAAGCTCATTGAAGAAAACGAATCTCCGATTACGCTTTCTCTCATTGGTTTTCCTGCCAATTACAAGAACATCTTATAAATAATTAATTAAAAACCGCCCCAGCGTTGGCGCGCTGAAGCGGAATGAAAACTGATAATCCGAAGATGATCAGCCTTGAACAAGCTCATAGTATCATCTTCGGGGCATCCTGTCAAAAGGGTGTTCTTTTT
>NZ_JAUSTO010000041.1:0-1357 GCF_030812885.1 Moryella indoligenes | reverse complement strand
GAATCAGCATGTCGCGGTGAATACGTTCCCGGGTCTTGTACACACCGCCCGTCACACCATGGGAGTCAGCAACGCCCGAAGTCAGTGACCCAACCGAAAGGGGGGAGCTGCCGAAGGCGGGGCGGATAACTGGGGTGAAGTCGTAACAAGGTAGCCGTATCGGAAGGTGCGGCTGGATCACCTCCTTTCTAAGGAAGAGAGTAGGGGTTGTGTGTGCTGTCTGGTCGTTGATTAAGAGGTTTACACTATCTGGTGTCGATACGTCTGAGGGGAACACCCGTACCCATCCCGAACACGACGGTTAAGACTCAGACGGCCGAAGGTACTATGCTGGTAACGGCATGGGAGAACAGGCGGATGCCAGATTTTATAAAAAAAGAATGGCTGAAAAGCTTTGGACAGATGATCGTTTATCGATCATCAGAGAGCTTAAGAGAACTTAAGCTTTCTGATGACTGATAAAAAGTCAGTCACTCGCACCTTGAAAACCGCATACAGAACGATCTACATTCTAATCTAATTTAGAATATCTAGACATCCGAGGTGATACGGATGAGAGTCCGTATCCGAAGAAACAAATACGTTACAACATGATTTGAGAATCATGACCGAAAAACCGCATGCTTACACGCTAGTGAGCATGTAAAGTCGAGCTGAACCGCTCAGAGTGCTTTTAGCTGCTTTTTACAAACTTGAACGGAGTTCAAGTTTGAGAGGAGGAGCTGCGGAGCATATCGAGCTTCGTGTTTACACGGAGCGAGAGGGAGCGGAGTAAGCGACGACGAGGTTAAACAGAAAGAGCGTAGGGTGGATGCCTTGGCACTAAGAGCCGAAGAAGGACGTGACAAGCTGCGAAAAGCTGCGGGTAGGAGCAAATATCCAATGATCCGCAGATATCCGAATGGGGAAACCTGCTGCAGAAGAGCTGCAGCGACTGTACATGAATCCATAGTGTGCAGCCGGGAACCCGCTGAACTGAAACATCTAAGTAGGCGGAGGAAGAGAAAACAACAGTGATTCCGTAAGTAGCGGCGAGCGAAAGCGGAGGAGCCCAAACCATGGTGCGTGCACCATGGGGTAAGGACTGCAAAAAGAGAGTATTCCGTTATCAGAAAGGACCTGGAAAGTCCTGCCAGAGAGGGTGAGAGCCCCGTAAGAGAAAATGGGATACAATCCGGCAGAATCCGGAGTACCACGAGACACGTGAAACCTTGTGGGAAGGCGGGGGGACCACCCCCCAAGGCTAAATACTACTTAGTGACCGATAGCGCATAGTACTGTGAAGGAAAGGTGAAAAGGACCCCGGGAGGGGAGTGAAAGAGAACCTGAAACCCTATGTTTACATACAGTGGAAGTA
>NZ_JAUSTO010000039.1:0-1404 GCF_030812885.1 Moryella indoligenes | reverse complement strand
GCTGAGTTGTAATCTGAGGCGCCAGTTTGTAAGGCGAGATGCTTGTTTGTAAATTGAAAACTGCATATTTGAAAGCGAAACGCCAGTTTTGTATGCCAGATGCCAGATTTGTAAACGGGATGCATCGTTTATACGCGAAATGCGACCTGTTCAAGGGAACTTTTTTCGGGTAAGATGGCCTTGACAGGCATGCCAAAGGGAGGTCGACTCCCTCTCGATTTTTTTGTAATCGGAGAATCCACCCCTGTATTTGGCGGTATAGGTGATCGGTGTTGGCGGCTCTGTTGCGTATTATTTTTTGAGAAGAGAAGGTTTCAGCAAGATGTCTTCAGCTGCAACTGGAGTACATCCCAGAAGCTTTAACACCTCTTCTCCATAGTGGAAGCTGAACGTTTCGTAGGGACTGCGATCGTTCAGCTTTTTCCGTTTGTAGGAATTGATGTGATCCATCATTCTGGTCACATCCGCCTGCGTCAGGTTGTCGAAGCTTGTTCCTTTGGGCAGAACCCGTCGGATTAGCTCGTGATTAACTTCGATTGAGCCCTTTTGATAAGGACGGCCAGCATCACAGTAAAAAATGCTTGTACGCTTGAAGCCGTATCCGACCACTGCGTATTCTCGATACTCGATCTTCTTCGGGTTGGAGAATTCACTACCGTTGTCCGTTACGATCACGGGGAACAGCTGATTGAACAGATTTTCGCCAAGGCGACTGTCCAGCGCTTCAAGGACGTCAATCACTGACTGCGATGTATTAGCATCCCTCAGGAACGCCAACATCAGAGAAGACTCCACGAAGTTGACCGTAAGCAGGCACTTTCCGCCGATCGTACCGATCACAGAATCCATCTGTACGACGGCAGTATCCGGATTCTTCTCCATGAAGGCTTCAAATTCCTTATAGGAGCGTCCAGCGCGGCAACCCTTATCGACTTTGAACTCCGGCTTTTTACGGCGGGCGCGGAACCGGACTTTCCGTGGAAGATCGATGTTGCGGACTTCCAGAAGACAGTCATCGATGTAGTTGTAGATCGTCTTTTCGCTGCACATGAGCTGATCCTGATTAGTAACATAGATCTCATGGATGGAATGTCCCTGCTTCACGAGCGGCGTAATGATCCTGTTAAGCCTGGCGATCTCTGCCTCGCTGGTCGATAAGCCGCTTCTGGATTCAGAGATCACCTGGTGTGACTTCAAATGAGCTTTCTCAGCATCGTAGAAGGTCTTGAGTAGTGTACATTTATCGATCGTCGGGCATGCATTGCAGACGTAAGGGACATGAGTCCTGACAGCGCAGACTTCTTCTACAAAGTCCGGACAATACTCATTGCAGCGGCATAATCGGCAGTAGGTTCCGGAACTACCCTGACGTGTACAGTCTTTCCGGCACAAAGCCGGGGCCTT
>NZ_JAUSTO010000038.1:0-1664 GCF_030812885.1 Moryella indoligenes | reverse complement strand
GATAGCGATAGGTAATCCCTTGAAATTATCTCAGGATTTTCCCCCGCTCCACACCGTGCGTGCGGCTTTCACCGCACACGGCGTTCCATCGAATTCAGTAGTTTTGGGACATGAAGCACACAACTTACACACCTCGTTACAGCATTTCATTCAAAGAATAATGGGCGGCATTTCTGCCAATGCACGAAGCTTGTTAAGCTTTACAAGTTGTTTTGGTTCAAGATTAAGGAATTTCAGGAGTCTCTCGACTGTTGGGTCTTGTGTTGCATGGATGATGGTATGCACATCCTTCTTAATCAAAATCAGGTTGGCATATTCATCGGTTCCACCTTTGCTGACCGGCAGCTTATGGTGACAGTGGATGTCATGAGGAGCCATTGTCTCCCCAGTGACAGCACATTTGCCGTACTGCGCCGCATACAGTGAAATCCTGTTATCCGCATACTCTATAGATCGACCCCGGACAGGATTACGCATCACCCAAAGCATTGTTTCTGTGTCAATTTGAAGATTCTTATGAATCAACTCACGACCTTCCACCGTATACTTATTGACCGCCTTGCGTTTATGCTGGGCGTTCTTGGGCTGTGCAAATCCCACCGGAACCACAGGCCGCTTGTGAAGAAATCTCAGCTGTCTGCTTTCTCCATATTTCCGCTTGATAAACCCATCCTTGAGATATCCTGTTTTGGACAGATCGCCTTTCAGCCTGTTTCTGAGCTGTTTGTTAATACTGAAGGCAAGCTTTCCGAAGTCATGAGATACTTCTGTAGCAATACACTAGTATTCGTGAAGGCCTGCAACAACAGAATTGTATTTCTGTAACTGCATGAACTGTGCTTCTTCTGACGAATGAGCCAGCTTCTTCACTTCTTCGGATAGCTTTTCATGCGCCTTTTTGTACGCCTTATCGCTCATATGAGACCGAATGACATATTTCCTGCCCTTTTTACGAACTTTCAGCTTGAATCCGAGAAATTCAGAATACTGCCGTTTCAGGTTCACTACCTTGGATTTATCAGGACTGATATCCAGCCCCAGTCTGTCCTTCAGCCATAATTCTGTGGCTTTATAGGCCCTGACAGCTTCCTCATGAGAGGAACAGAAGATTTTGAAATCATCTGCGTATCTGACCGCGTGCATTTCTTTCAGTCTGCTTCTGCGCAAAGCTCTGTAAGAATGGCTCTTGATCTTTGTGCCACTCGCATTTTCTCTTATCTTGAATTCTGTTTTGGTTGGCATTTCTTCCCATTGGGAAGCAATCCACCAATCCAGTTCATTCAATACGATATTTGCAAGTAGCGGTGACAGGATTCCTCCCTGTGGTGTTCCCTTGGTCGGATAGACCTTTTCACCGTTTGGCATGATGACCGGCGCTTTCAGCATTTCCTTAATGATGCATATCAGCTTTTTGTCACGGATTCCCAATGCCCAGATTTGACGGATCAGTTTTGTATGGTTGATGTTGTCGAAGAATCCTTTGATGTCAAGATCAACGACATGATGCAGGTGTTGTACCTGCACCAGCCGCATACACTGTGCAATCGCTGTTTCAGCAGAGCGATTCGGGCGGAACCCGTTTGAATTCTCACTGAATTTTGCTTCACAGATCGGCTCCATGACCTGTAAAACGCACTGTTGGACAATGCGGTCTATGATCGTGG
>NZ_JAUSTO010000037.1:0-1726 GCF_030812885.1 Moryella indoligenes | reverse complement strand
AACCATTCTGAGGGAACCTTTGAGCGCCTCCGATACTCTTTCGGAGGCGACCGCCCCAGTCAAACTCCCCATCTGACATTGTCCCCCGTCCAGATGATGGACGCAGGTTAGAAACCCAGTGCCACAGGGGTGGTATCCCAACAGCGGCTCCGTATAGACTGGCGTCCATACTTCGTAGCCTCCCACCTATCCTGTACGAGTAACACCGGATCCCGGTATCAAACTAGAGTAAAGCTCCATGGGGTCTTTCCGTCCTGGCGCAGGTCACCAGCATCTTCACTGGTACTTCAATTTCACCGGGTGCATTGTTGAGACAGCGCTCAAATCATTACGCCTTTCGTGCGGGTCGGAACTTACCCGACAAGGAATTTCGCTACCTTAGGACCGTTATAGTTACGGCCGCCGTTTACTGGGGCTTAAATTCAAAGCTTCGCGGGTTTCCCCGCTGACCTCTCCTCTTAACCTTCCAGCACCGGGCAGGCGTCAGCCCATATACTTCACCTTACGGTTTCGCATAGACCTGTGTTTTTGCTAAACAGTTGCTTGAGCCTTTTCTCTGCGGCTGCATCTCTGCAGCACCCCTTCTCCCGAAGTTACGGGGTCATTTTGCCGAGTTCCTTAACAATGCTTCTCCCGCCGGCCTTAGGATTCTCTCCTCATCCACCTGTGTCGGTTTGCGGTACGGGCTGACATGATACAATAGCGGCTTTTCTTGACAGTTACGGTCACCGGCTTCGCTACTTGATTTCGCTCCCCTTAACGTCTTCGGCTTGTGCGGCGGATTTGCCTTCCGCACACCTACTTCGCTTGGCCCGGTCTTTGCTCTCCCGGGTCCGGTTACGTCTCTGTGTCCCCACAGTTCTGATCATGTCAGGTGCTGGAATCTGAACCAGCTGTCCATCGACTACGACTCTCGTCCTTGCCTTAGGTCCCGACTTACCCAGGGCAGATCAGCTTTACCCTGGAATCCTTGGATATTCGGCCATGATGATTCTCACATCATTCTCGCTACTCATTCCGGCATTCTCTCTTCTCAACACTCCACAGCTCCTTATCGGTACTGCTTCTGCGCGTTGAGATTGCTCCTCTACCAGTGTGCTTTTACACACTCCTGAGCTTCGGTATCGTGTTTCAGCCCCGGAAATTTTCGGCGCAGGACCTCTCGACTAGTGAGCTATTACGCACTCTTTGAATGTGTGGCTGCTTCTGAGCCAACATCCTAGTTGTCTTCGAAATCCCACATCCTTTTCCACTTAACACGTATTTTGGGACCTTAGCTGCAGGTCTGGGCTCTTTCCCTTTTGACTGTCCAACTTATCTCGTACAGTCTGACTCCCGATCACCATCAGCACGGCATTCGCAGTTTGATATCCCTTGGCAGACTTTGACGCCCCCTCAGGAATTCAGTGCTCTACCTCCGTCTGACTAAATCGAGGCTAGCCCTAAAGCTATTTCGAGGAGAACCAGCTATCTCCGGGTTCGATTGGAATTTCTCCCCTATCCACACCTCATCGCCACCCTTTTCAACGGATGTGCGTTCGGTCCTCCATTCCCTTTTACGGGAACTTCAACCTGGACATGGATAGATCACCCGGTTTCGGGTCTGCCGCTGCTGACTTTACGCCCTATTAAGACTCGGTTTCCCTTCGGCTCCGGACCTTTAGTCCTTAACCTCGCCAGCACCGGCAACTCGCCGGACCGTTCTACAAAAAGTACGCGGTTGTAC
>NZ_JAUSTO010000036.1:0-1888 GCF_030812885.1 Moryella indoligenes | reverse complement strand
ATCCTATTTACAGAGATTCCTTCATACACTCTCGCCAGCAAAAATACATGTTTGACAAACATACGCATCGCGTTGAAGGACGGATTGTCAGCATCAGTCAACCGTACCTGAGACCAATCGTTCGCGGAAAGGCAAAGGCCCCGACTGAGTTCGGTGCAAAATATGATGTCAGCATCGATGAAAAGGGGCATGCCCGGCTGGAAAAGATCCAGTTCGACCTATACAATGAAAGTTCCGTATTTCAGAGAGCGGTTGAGGCGTACTATCGGCGTAACGGCCATTATCCCGAAAGGGCGCTGGTTGACCAGATCTACCGGACGCGAAAGAACCGTGATTACTGCAAAGAGCATGGAATCCAGATGTCGGGCCCCAAGCTTGGCAGGCCGTCCAGGAAAACGTCAACCAAGGAGGAATACCAAGACAATACCGACCGGATCGAGGTTGAACGCTTCTTCATCCTGGACAAGCGGTGCATCGGCGCAGGACTGATCATGGCCAGCATGTCAGATACGACATTGTCATCGATTGCCCTGTCAGTGTTTGTGACGAATTTATTTGCGATTCCTGCTGGCAATATTTTTTTGCTTTATTTTGCAGAAAGCGAAAATGGATCGGATTCCATCCATTTCATCGAATTCGAAGCTGCATAACCTCATACCGCAGATGTACATAGTTGTTCGTGATTTTTCGGAGGCTTTGTTGAGCAGGCACTATTTATATGCTAACAGCATACTGCTCATGAAGAGCCTAGCCAAATGCCCGCAGTAAGTTTTTCATTACTACTCCGGGCATTTATAGTTAATTCCACTCCTTCCCTCAATAGCTCATCATTTCAATATCAAGTAACTTCCTGTAATCAAGGATAGTTATAAGGCTCCTTTCCGTGCGTATGAGTCCCTCGCGTTCCATACGACTCAGTTCGCGTGAGAGCGTCGTGCGATATGTTCCAAGAAAATTGGACAGTTCGGTGCGGTTCATCTTTATGTCAAACTGCATTGAACCCGCATACTTGCTTGAATATATCATATACCTTGCAAGCTTCACTTTTACAGATTTGCTGCTGATAATCTGCTGGCGGTCAAAATCGTCCCTGATGTGGATGGTTAACATCTCGTATATGTTTGAAAGAATCTGTGGTGGAGTTGATCTGATAAACTCAACAGAATTGAGGCTAGACGGGATATCAAAGAAAGCAACAGTGCAATTGTCATGGCTGTAAAGCGTGGTAATTGAATTATGCTTGTTATAAAAAATGGCAATGAACCCGAAAAGGTAATGCTGGCCGCCGAGTCCTATAAGCGTGTGCCCGCCATAGAAGCTGTCGGAATAGATACCTACCGTACCGCTTAGCACTATCCCTATGCGTTTAGAAATCTCCTCACGTGTAATTATACAATCGTTTCGGTCAAATTTAACAATGCTGCAGTGATAATTTTTTACAAATTGACGAATTTCGTTCTCAGAAGTGTTCTTGAACAAAAAACTCTTCTTGATTTTATTTAGTTCATACTCTATCAGCATAAAAATCTCCCTTAAACATAGGATCAGTTGAAATCCTAACTTCCATTTTGAAGCGGTAACTTCCACCTTCGCCCGGATTGCAATCGAAAGTCCTGAAAGTCCTGTTTCTTAGCCCGAGTGTATGAAGGAATCTCTGTAAATAGGATTTCCTGTGATATGATTTTTGCCAAACAGCCCAGATGATAAGCGGTTCCGGCCGTTTGGCGGTTGCTTCGTATATAATCCATACCGGATGGTATGTCAAGAGCAGGCAGGGTTTCTGCCCGTTTTTGACGGTATTTGGAACTTAGTCCGGCAGCCGATCCTCGTAATGATTGCTAGCTCGCCATAAACCTGACCCCAGTTCCGGATTGGCATGCTCCACCTC
>NZ_JAUSTO010000035.1:0-1926 GCF_030812885.1 Moryella indoligenes | reverse complement strand
CGAACCTCCTGGTGTTGTGTTGTGTGGTAGCTTCATCATACCACGAGTTCGTCATCGGCTCTTTTTTATTGTCCTAGTTCATCTTACAATCATCCAAAAATAAAATGCTGGCTGTGGCAGTAAAAAGTGTTTGACATAAGATATATTCTCTGATAAAATGTCACTGTTATGTTCAACAGAAAGCAGGTACGCCTCACCTTGGCACGCTTCATGTGACCCGGGTTCATAGAGTAGCAGCAGTCTTATTATGCTTACTTTAGATACGGCGGAGCTTTCTGCCGTATCTTTTTTGTTATGGGCATGGGTCACAGCGGAGAAGGAATTACCTTATCTTCCGATGGGCGAAGCCCGATCAATTCCGGAAAGGCGAAGCATTTCCGGTGATTTGCAGCAGAGCTGCACAATAAATTGGAGGTGTTCAACTATCAGCGAATCATTGGTTAACGGACAGGTCCGCTTCCGCGAGGTCAGACTCATAGGAACGGAAGGGGAACAGCTTGGTATCATGTCTTCTCTGGACGCTTTGAAGATAGCAGAAGAGGCAGAGCTTGATCTGGTCTGCATCTCTCCGACGGCAAAACCGCCGGTGTGCAAGATCATCGATTACGGTAAATACCGCTATGAGATGATACGCAGAGACAAGGAAGCGAAGAAGAAGCAGAAAATTGTCGAGTTAAAGGAAGTACGTCTGTCACCCAATATTGATACAAATGATTTGGCTACAAAGACGAACGCCGCCAGAAAATTCCTTGAAAAAGGAAATAAGGTGAAGGTAACACTGCGCTTCCGTGGACGCGAGATGTCCCATATGAATCAGTCGAGATACATACTTGATGATTTTGCAAAGGAGCTCGCGGATATCGCCGTGATCGACAAGCCCTCCAAGGTTGAGGGCAGAACTCTGGTCATGTTTATGAGCGCTAAAAAGAACTAAGCAGGAGGAAATTATCATGCCGAAGGTAAAAACAAGCAGAGCAGCAGCAAAGCGTTTTAAAGCGTCTGGTACCGGTAAGCTCATCAGAAACAAGGCTTATAAGTCCCACATCTTAACCAAGAAGTCTACGAAGCGCAAGAGAAATCTGAGAAAAGACATCGTGACAGACAGCACGAATGTCAAGATGATGAAGAAAATTCTGCCGTATTTATAATCGGACTCAGAAAGTTAAGAAGGAGGAACCAGAACAATGGCAAGAGTCAAAGGCGCTATGCACGCAAAGGCAAAACATAATAGAATTCTGAAGCTCGCAAAGGGCTACAGAGGTGCGCGTTCCAAGCAGTACAGAGTAGCAAAGCAGACCGTTATGAGAGCACTCGCTACTGCATATGAGGGACGCAAGCAGAAGAAGAGACAGTTCCGTCAGCTCTGGATTGCACGTATCAACGCGGCGTGCAGAATGAACGATATCTCTTATTCCAAGTTCATGTACGGCCTGAAGAAGGCGGAGATTGTAATGAACCGCAAGATGCTTTCGGATCTCGCAATCAACGATGCTGCCGGCTTCACAAAGCTTGTTGAGGCTGCAAAGGCTGCACTGTAAGTCTTATAACCGAACAGAATGAAATTACAGGGCGATGGATTTTCCTATCGCCCTGTTTTAACACATGCAGATAACGTAAGAGAGACAGCCAATCGACTGTCTCTCTTCGGAAGTGCGGGAAATGGGACTTGAACCCACACGGCTTGTGGCCACTAGATCCTTAGTCTAGCCTGTCTGCCAATTCCAGCATTCCCGCTCAACGCAAAATAATATATCATAACGAGAGAGGCAATGCAAGCATAAAATCGGCCAAAACCAAAGGCTGAAAGAAAAAAAGCTGCAAAAAAGATGTATCTAGATTGCAAGATCAAGTAGGACAGTCTGAAATAATTCCTCCGGCGAACTGTAGTGAAAGGACTTTCGGGGGAGTTGATTGATCCAGTTCTGT
>NZ_JAUSTO010000034.1:0-2000 GCF_030812885.1 Moryella indoligenes | reverse complement strand
TGATTCTGAAACTGTTTCCGACTCTGAATCTGGTCTGCAAGAATCAGAGCCCCCAGAACAATAATCCATGCCTTTATTTTCCAGATATCCCTTCCCTCCTTCCTGTGTGGTTTATGTTAATGCGCTATACTCTCCTTACAGGGCACCGCCATGCCTGAGTCTATGAAAGGAGGCAATGTAAATGTCTAAAACTAATAAAGAATTAGCCGTTGAGCTTTATTCTGCGTTTCTAATTTCTTCTGGAAGTTTCTTTTCAAGCTCCAATTTCAAAGGTACGGTTAAGTATCCGTCAAATGATGAAATGGTCAAACAGATTAAGGACCTTACTCAGAAACTCTCAACCATTCAGAACGATTAACATTCCGGGCTGAATCACCAAAGGCTGTTCGTCTTTACGGACAGTCTTTTCTTTTTTGATACAGACTTTTCTTTTTTGATACAGACTTTCGTTGCTTCCATCTTTCCTCCTTCCTGTGTTTTGTATCTTTTTCTACTATTAGTAGAATCTTAAGGCAAAAAAATATCGTCTATTGACAGCCCATAAATTTCAGCGAGCATGTAAAAGTTTGCTCGATCAAGTTTTACTTTGCCCGCCTCCCACAGTGCTATGGTCTGCCTTGATTTCCCGATCTTTTTAGCCACATCTTCTTGGCTCAGCTTCGCATTTACCCTAGCCGCCTCAAGAGATATTTGTAACCGTGGCATTTTTTTACTCCTCCCTTCCTTTACTTTTACTTTATATATGCTATACTATTTATATTCGCAGGGCGACTTGACGAGAATGTTTTGGAGAGTCGCCCCGCGGGTGTCCTAAATCTTTACTTATTCAAAAGTGATCGGATAAATTCGATTGCTTTTTCTTTATCCTCATTTTCTAAAATTTCTAACAGCATTTTTAACACGTCTTTCCATTGCGTGTCCGTCATTCCCATCTGCTCCATTTTCTATCTCCTTTCTCGTCGGCTCCGTGCTACAAGTGTATAATACTCTACTTTATGTAGAATGTCAATAACTTTTTTGCAAAAAGTAGAATTATTATTGCGTTTTATCTACTTCTAGTATATACTCGGATTATACAAGGGAGGTGTCTAATGTCTGAAGAGAATTATAAAAAGATATTTGCTAAGAATCTCTCATACTATATGAAAAAGAATGAGAAGACACAAACTGATTTGATAAATGATTTAGGAATAAATAAATCCGCAATTTCTACATGGATAAACGCTACACGTTTACCAAGAATGGATAAAGTTCAGCTTCTCGCCGATTATTTTGGAATAAATAAGTCTGATCTATTAGAAGAACGCACCGAGAATACCGGCTACTACTTCAACCCGGAGACCGCCAAGGTCGCGCAGGAGGTGTTTGAGAATCGCGATCTGCGCATTTTGTTCGATGCAGCCCGCGATGCATCGCCGGAAGATATAAAAACTGCTACCGGCGTACTCAAAGCACTACTAGCAAAAGAAAGAGGGAAAGACGATGAGACAGGCGCCTGACGGCGTGTACTCCTATCTTGTTGATTTAGAAGATACTAAAATAGCCGAAATGGTACGTGAAAATGAGGATTGCACTTATACTATCCTACTCAATTCTCGCTTCAACCATGAGCGGAATCAGGCATCGTATCTGCACGCACTCAAGCACATCCAAAACGGGGACTACGAAAAAGAGAGTGTGCAGGAAATTGAAGCAGAAGCACATAAATAACCTCTTCCCCGCGCAGCGGGGGTGATCCTGGGTCTCTGGTTTGAAATTTCTTCGTGTAGTACTCTTCCCCGCGCAGCGGGGGTGATCCTTTATCAGCACCGCCGAGACGGAGACCCCAGAGCTCTTCCCCGCGCAGCGGGGGTGATCCCATATTGATGGCTTACGTTCACAATGGAAAAGGAAGGAAAAGAAGACCAAATAAGAAAAACCGCCCCGGTGCTACCAACACCGAAGCGGCGAGATACCCTCCGAAAAGGATACACCCAATTCATCTACAGTATACCTTTTTG
>NZ_JAUSTO010000033.1:0-2018 GCF_030812885.1 Moryella indoligenes | reverse complement strand
AATGCAAGGTATGTGCGTAAAAAATTACAAATAAAATAAAGATTGTGTACCGGAACCGATGCTGACCATTGCAGCGGCTTCACCCAGATGCTCCACTAGAGGATCACCCCCCTGCTCATGCGGGGAAGAAGTTATTTATGTGCTTCTGCTTCAATTTCCTGCACACTCTCTTTTTCGTAGTCCCCGTTTTGGATGTGCTTGAGTGCGTGCAGATACGATTCTTGATTCCGCTCATGGTTGAAGCGAGAATTGAGTAGGATAGTATAAGTGCAATCCTCATTTTCACGTACCATTTCTGCAATTTTGGTATCTTCTAAATCAACAAGATAGGAGTACACGCCATCAGGCGCCTGTCTCATCGTCTTTCCCTCTTTCTTTTGCTAGTAGCGCTTTGAGTACGCCGGTAGCAGTTTTTATATCTTCCGGTGAAGCATCGCGGGCTGCATCGAACAAAATGCGCAGATCGCGGTTCTCAAATACCTCCTGCGCGACTTTGGCGGTCTCTGGGTTGAAGTAGTAGCCGGTATCCTCGGTGCGTTCTTCTAATAGATCAGACTTATTTATTCCAAAATAATCAGCGAGAAGCTGAATCTTTCCCATGCGCGGAAGAATTTTCCCCTGCGTCCATGTGTTAAAAGACTGCGGAGACACGCCGATTGCATTGGCTACCTCAAGCTGAGTTTTTCCTTGCTTTTCTAATAATTTATTTAGATTTCTTGAGAAGATTCTTTTCTGAATATCTTCCGGCATTTCTATCCTCCTCAAAAGAATTTTTCTTTGTAATCTCATAATACAACAATAATTTATAACACGCAACTAAAAATCAAAAAAATATTGATTTTAGTGTTGACATCAAATATAATTTGATATAATATGTGCTTGTACCTGATGAGCACTTTGCAAGAAGGAGGATAAAAAGAAGTTGGAAAGGTTAAGAATTTCCCTTGCAGCTGCCAGAGTAAACGCCGGAATGACGCAGGAAACTGTTGCGAAAAAGCTTCGTGTAGGTAAGCAGACAGTTGTAAGCTGGGAAAAAGGCGAAACTGAGCCGAAGGTTAGCCAAGGACTGAAACTTGCTAAGTTATATGGAATTTCTGTAGATAATATTTTTTTTACCGATTAAATCAAATTTAATTTGATAAAAACACCAACACAGGAAGGAGGAAGGGATGTGAAACCTTTAAACAAAAAAAGAAAACTGCTTTTGCAAGAAGAGCAGGAGCGGGAAGAATGTTTTAAAAGACAAAGGATGAGAGCGGAAGTTCTTTCGACTATTACTCTGATTATGTCAATAGTTGCAATAGCGTTGAGCCTGTATGTTTCTGCTAGTTGATGGAATTTTTTATGGAGAGAATGAGAGCAATTAGCGCTATGAAAAAAGATAGCCAATTTCTTAATTCACTCCATCTGGAAATCAACAAGGCGTGTTGTTCTTCATTAAAGGCAGTGCGTCCTTCAACAGTAATATACAATGGTTCGCTCTCTGCTAGGCCTTCAATGTTTTCTAAATGATGAATATGGCGATACATCGTATCTGTACATAAGTAATTGTGTTTCACCATGTAAGCAATTAATCCAAAAGATTCATCATGATCTTTGTCAAGAAGCAATATTGCATCATGAATCGATAGGGGGCTTCGTTTTGAATATAAGGCTAAGACCGAACGAGTTTCTTTATCCATAAAGATTCCTTTCGTTTTCGTTTGATGATGTAGAAGTATTTGCAAGAAATTATAGCACAAAATCCTTAAAGGGGAGAAAGGAGGAAGGGATATCTTGAAAATAAAGGCATGGACTATTGTTCTGGGGGCTCTGATTCTTGCAGACCAGATTCGGAGTCAGAAAAAGCTTCAGTACCAGATGGGGTTGACTGCTCAGGCGTTTGAGACACAGGCGAAGATAAACCAGAAGATAATTGATATTCTGAAGCCTCGTGGACATCTTGATAGCAAGGCGCATCTATCGAAGAGCTGATGAAGTGAGGAGGAGACAATATGAAGGCGCACAACAACAACAAA
>NZ_JAUSTO010000032.1:0-2029 GCF_030812885.1 Moryella indoligenes | reverse complement strand
CAGTCAACTCCGCCTGATTCTGAAACTGTTTCCGACTCTGAATCTGGTCTGCAAGAATCAGAGCCCCCAGAACAATAATCCATGCCTTTATTTTCAAGATATCCCTTCCTCTTCACTTCATCAGCTCTTAAATCAACCTTAACTTGATTTATTGGGCAAAAAAATAGCGCTTTGCGGAGCATTATAAAGTTCACACAGCATTATAAAGTTTGCAGTATCAATATTGCTTCTTCCATTCTCCCAATTCACAATGGTCTGCTTGTTTTTGTTTAAAGCTTTTGCTACGTCTTCTTGTGTTAAACCGGCATTGACGCGAGCCGCAGCAAGTGAAACTCGATATGATGATTCATTTTTCATTTACCTCACCTCCCTTCTTTTCCTCACAAAGGGAATTGCTTGTTGTAAACACATCATAAATCAACTTGAAGTTGATGTCAAGCTAAAAGTTGATTTTTTTTAACTTTGGTATTGATATCATCAACTTCTATTTGTATAATACTATTTGAAGGGAGGAACGGAAATGCCTGAAGATATTCAAAAAATATTCACTCAAAATTTAAACCGCCTATTATCCTCTCATGGGAAAACACAGCTTGACCTTGCTAAGTATTTAGAAGTTAGCAATACAACTGTAAATAATTGGTCAAAGGGATATAATACTCCTAGAATGGATAAAATAGATAGAATTTGCAAATTCTTTGGAGTAACACGCGAGAACTTATTAAAAGATCATTGCGGGGAAGAACCTGATTATTATATGGATGAGGACGCTCGCGACATGGCAGAGTTCCTTTTCAAAAATCCAAAGTACAAAGTTCTGTTTGACGCGTCTCGAAAAGTAAAAGCTGAAGACATCGAGTTTGTCAAGAAAATGATTAACAGAATGAGTGGAGATGATGAATCCTGATATCTACTGTTCTTATGAGGATATGCCGCATCGTATCAAATCCTTTGTCAGAGAGAACCCTGACATGTCTTATACAATCGTGCTTAACAACAGATTAACGCAGGAAATATTATCAAAGGCTTACGAACATGAACGCAGCCACATTCTCAATGAAGACCATAGAAAAATAGATAAAACTATCCAAGAAATAGAATCTGAAGCTCACAAGCTTTCACGCTGACTATCATGGCATGGTGCCTTGATATATAAAAACCTTAAGAGGGAGGAGTTATCATGAGTAACGAAAACACGTCAACCAAAAAGAAGATGGGCCTTGTACCAAAGATCATTATCGGAATTGTTGCGCTAGGCGTGATTGGGGCTATTGCCGGAGGGGGGAAATCCGGAAATAATGCAGCTCCGGATACGCAGTCTACCGTTGCAGCGCAGAAGACCGAAGCAAGCAAAGAAGAGCCCACAACCGAAGCTATTGAATACACAGCATACACGGTTGATGAAATGATGAATGATCTCAACGCAAACGCTATGAACGCATCTGACAAATATAAAGATCAGTATCTTGAAATCACTGGAAAACTTAGCAACATTGACAGCAGCGGAAAGTATATCAGCCTTGTTCCGAATGAGGACTTTGCGATTATCGGCGTGCAGTGCTATATAAAGTCTGATGAGCAGAAGGAAGCTGTAAAGAAAATGTCAACCAATGACATTGTTACTTTACGCGGGAAATGCAAAGATGTTGGAGAGGTTTTAGGTTATAGCCTCGACATTGACAGCATTAATTAAGATTAAAAAACCGCTCCGGTGCTCGACCATCGGGGCGGTTTCCCTCCAAAGAGGCATGTACATATTTCGTAACTTTATTTTACCATTCTCAAAGGATATATTCAATCAGGAACACGTTGTCAAATAAAACCCGCCCAGGTGCTACCAACACCAGGGCGGAATGAAACTGATAATCCGAAGATGATCAGCCTTGAACAAGCTCATAGTATCATCTTCGGGGCATCCTGTCAAAAGGGTGTTCTTTTTGTACCCAAAATTCGAGGAGGTATACCATGACTATAGAAAAGCACGGCAGCAAGTGGAGAATCCGGGAGATGAAAGATGGTGTCCGATACT
>NZ_JAUSTO010000031.1:0-2991 GCF_030812885.1 Moryella indoligenes | reverse complement strand
AACAGCAGGTTCATATCCTTCGCGTCCCGCAACTCGTGTCTGAGCCTCCGCGTTTCCCTGTCAAGGCAGCTGTCGATGTCTGCCACAGGGATAAATCTTGTTCGTTCTCTCATTTCTTCTTCCCTCTCATCAGCTCAACGATCTCTTCATCAGAGAATCCCATCTGAGGATCGCTGAAAATCTTTACCAGCTCCCGGAACGTCCAGTCTCCCCGTTGCCGCCTCCGGTGCAGTGTCGAGCGCTTCATTCCAGTTCGCTGCATGAAGTTTGTCCAGCGAGCACCGATACATGCTCCGGCATGTCGTTCGATAGCTTCTGCGAGAGCCTTTTCTTTTGCATAAGGGTCGTAAGATTGTACTCTCGGCATTGGTGGCCTCCTTTCTTGCTTTATCAATCCGTGTGTTATACTCTCCTTATCAAGATGTCCAAGAATCTTTAGAGCATCAATCAGCTTCTGATTTATCTTCGCCTGTATCTCAATCGCCTGAGCAGTCAACTCCGCCTGATTCTGAAACTGTTTCCGACTCTGAATCTGGTCTGCAAGAATCAGAGCCCCCAGAACAATAATCCATGCCTTTATTTTCCAGATATCCCTTCCTCCTCACTTCATCAGCTCTTCGATAGATACTCCGAGATAGTCGGCGACTTTTTTTACGCGATCAATCCCCGGAATATTTACATTCCACTTGTAAATACTGCTTCTTGAGAATCCGAGATCTGCTTCGATTTCGCTAATAGTAATTCCTTTTGCTTTAGCCTTGTCGCGTATCTTTTCATAAAGTCCCATAATTGTTTTGGCCTCCTTTCATATAATCAGACGCAAAATTTTGCTTTTTTCTATTGACTTTATGCGCAATATTTTATACACTCAAATTGTCCAGATAAGAATGTTTCGCAAAATCCTGCGTCCTATATTTGTTATTATACGCATTATTTTGCGAATGTCAATACTCTTTTTCGCAAAATTTTGCTGAGGTGAATTATGGGGTTATTTGAAAAGATTTCAGAGGCTTGTAAAAGAAAAGGAATTACGGTAAATGCATTAGAAAAAGAACTTGGATTTGCAAGAAGTTCAATAAATAAAATGAAAAAAAGCTCTCCGAGCGGAGAAAAGCTTGCACAAATAGCAGATTACTTAGGTGTATCTGTTGATTATTTGCTGGAACGAACAGAGAACGATTCTGACGGTCTCAATGCTCGTGACCGTCGCGACATTGCAAAAGACCTTGACGATATCATGGGAAAACTTGAGTCGGGCGATGAGGGCCCTTTAAGATATAACGGAGAGCAAATAGACAACGAAACCTTAATTAAGGTTCGGGCAGCTTTAGAGTTTGGGCTAACGCAGCTCAAGAAGGAAAACAAGGTCTTATACAACCCTAATAAAAATAAAAAGCAGGATTGAAATGAACAGAGATGAGATTAGAAAGGCGGTAGCTTACTACACGAAGAAATTTCAAACCAGAGACCCATTCGAGCTTGCTGACTGCCTGAAGATCAAAGTCTATAAGAAGGATTTAGGCAGTGTGTCTGGACTGTACAGATACATGAAACGTCACAGAGTTATATATCTGAACAGCAATATTGAAGATCATTACAAGCTCCGTGTAATTATGGCTCATGAGTTAGGACACGCGCTCCTTCACAGCAGAGCGCAGACTTACTTTATGGAGCATCACACTTTACTGAAAACCAGCCGCTACGAAAAAGAAGCGAATTATTTTGCAGCAGAACTGCTACTAGATGATGATTTCATGCTGGATAATAGAGAGCTCACTATCTATGAGCTGATAAGGCTAACAGGCTTTTCAGAGGGAATGTTGAATCTAAAATTTAATTGTTATGCTCAACCAAAATAATTAAGAATGAGGATAAAATGGGTTTATTCGGAGAGAAGAAAACAAAAATCAAAGACCGGGAAATATCTCATCTTATTAAAATAGGCTTACAAAAAGAACTGCAAACAAATCAAGAGCATCTGCAAGGGAAAAGAAATATCTTTGATGACCATAACCTTAATGCTGACGAGCATGTATTTTTTACAGAACTATCAAATCAAATATTAAATGCCGGATTAAATCCTTCACTATTGAAATTGCAAAAGCTTTCGGATGGCACTTGGAATGTTGATTATGTTTCTGAATGCTATATAGGAAAGATTCGGCTGAGTGGAAAGCGCAACTACATGCAATTTTCTATAGGAATGACCTCTATCAAAGAGCTCCATGACCCTAGTTTACAAGAATGTTTAGATACTATCCCTAGATGGATTAAGTACATCAAATATTGTAAACGCAACTCTTCAAAACTATGAAAATATTTAAACCGGAAGATGATAGTCCTATCACTTTAATAATATCTGACCAGTGGAACTGGAGAAAAGATGCTCCGAAACAGACAGTAACTCTGAATATAAAATAAACACATAACCAACAGCAATAACCTCTTCCCCGCGCGGCGGGAGTGATCCCATTACAAAGAAGCTTTCTGATGCGGTAAAGAACTCTTCCCCGCGCAGCGGGGGTGATCCTATGATTCTAATGGAGCATCTGGGTGAAGCCGCCGAGATGAAGCGTTAGCCTCTGACTATTTTGTTGGTGTCAATAAAATAGTAGCTTTAGGTGTCGCAGATCGAGAGATACAAGATAAGAAATCAATCCAGTAATGATATTGATTTTAGATTAACGAAACAGTTATTCTAATTGTAATTTAAATTTTGGAATAAGAATGCTTTCATTCTAATATTTTTTAATAGCCTGGATTAAGGAAAAGAAGACCAAATAAGAAAAACCGCCCCGGTGCTACCAACACCGAAGCGGCGAGATACCCTCCGAAAAGGATACACCCAATTCATCTACAGTATACCTTTTTGGAGCACGTTTTTCAAGACGTGTATTTTTTGTACCCAAAATTCGAGGAGGTATACCATGACTATAGAAAAGCACGGCAGCAAGTGGAGAATCCGGGAGATGAAAGATGGTGTCCGATACT
>NZ_JAUSTO010000030.1:0-4776 GCF_030812885.1 Moryella indoligenes | reverse complement strand
TACAAAACTGGCGTTTCGCTTTCAAATATGCAGTTTTCAATTTACAAACAAGCATCTCGCCTTACAAACTGGCGCCTCAGATTACAACTCAGCCCTCAGATTACAACTCAGCAAACAAAAATCTTATGCTTAGATTATAGCACAGTCATTTCGGTAAGTAGATCAATAATGCCGACTTCTCGCAAGTGCCACTCTTCTGCAAGCAGGGCTTTCGTGACACGAAAGTGATTTTCTGCTTGTTGGGGAAACTCCCCAATCCCCTAGAACGCTGCCTCGGCATCGGGCTGCGCATCCATTCCGGATGCTTTAACGGCAGTTCCTGGCAAAGAAAACGCCGGAGTGAATCATCACCCCGACTTCAAAAAAATCACTTGTGCTTGCGGCCTCCACGCTTTTTGTAGTCCTCGTCTATACGCTTTTTCCAGTCTGCACTCAGCGGGGCACTGCACCGGACAGAGCTGATTGCTTCACTGACCACATCATAATTCAATGCGGTTCCTTCACTGTCGCACCGATAGTTGACTGCACGATCTTCGCCGATTCCGAACTGACTTGCGGTCTCTACTGCGTCAATATTGGCACCAAGGAACAAAAACTCCCAACCGTATTTTGCTTTCTGCCGCTCGATCATCTGCTTCACTTTTTCGCTGTTGTACCGGCGGCTGGCATTTTCCATTCCGTCCGTAGTGATTACAAACATGGTGTGTTCCGGCACATCCTCCGGTCTTGCGTACTTATGAACATTTCCAATGTGATGAATTGCACCGCCGATAGCATCTAAGAGTGCTGTGCATCCGCGAACCGTGTAATCCCGGTCAGTCATCGGTCGGATGCCCCTTACATTTACACGGTCGTGCAGGACTTCGCTCACATTGTCAAACAACACCGTTGAGATCAGTGCTTCGCCCTCTGCTTTTTTCTGCTGCTCAATCATGGAATTGAATCCACCGATGGTATCCCGTTCCAATCCGCTCATGGAACCGCTACGGTCTAAGATAAAAACGATCTCTGTTAAATTCTTTCTCATATGCTTGTCCTCCCAAAAGATTATGGCTGCTCGGTTTCGTACCTTACAGCCATAGTATAGCGATTTTCTTTTGTGGAGTGGTCGCATGGAAAGCGACATTTCTTTGTCCTTATGCTCCGATCAGGCTCTGGTCAAAAGCAAACAGCGCCTCGTTGATTTCATACACATTATAGTTTCCCCGTTCGACAAAATATTCTACAATGATGTCGAATTTGCTCGAATGGGAAAGGGTAAACCCGGCCTTGCCGAGCATCTCCTGCATCTGGGCAAGCGGCAGTTCCAAAGCGATGGCAAATGCCAGCGCTGTAGGTTTGGACGGCTTATAGAATTTATCTGAGCGAATTTTGGAAAAGAGCTTCCGGTCAATGTTTGCCTTCTTGTAGCACTGGGCATCCGTCATGCCGCTTTCGTCAATCTTCCGAAGCAGCATTTCCGAAAAGCTCTCATCAATCTGCCCCAGTGCCTCTTCCAAGGATTGACTGCTGCATGATTTAAAGATTGCTTCGGACGGAAGCGAAACAGGTTCAGCTTCAAAGCAGGATTCCTCTGACAACGCCTTGAGCCGCCGTCTCTGTTCTACTCGGCTGTCAGTATGTTCCTCCACATACCGATCATCTATGTATGCCGCGATATCAGCAAACAGTTTTCCGCTGATCTGATATGCCTTTCGGTCAAAGATAACGATGTAGACCATCGTCTCATTCTCCAGCAGAAACGTACTGATGGTATCGACTGCAACCTTCAGTGCTTGGTCTTTTGGATAGCCGTAAATGCCGGAGGAAATCAGCGGAAAGGCCACCGACTGACAGCCATTTTCTTTAGCCAAGTTCAAAGATGTCCGATAGCAGGATTCCAGAAACTCTTGTTCCCGGTGCTTGCCATCCCGCCAGCGCGGGCCGACTGCATGGATCACATATTTGCAGGGCAGGCGGTATCCCTTTGTGATTTTTGCGCTGCCGGTCTCGCAGCCATGCAGCGTACTGCACTCTGCAAGCAGCTCCGGTCCGGCGGCACGATGAATGCAGCCGTCCACACCACCACCGCCCAAAAGAGAAGTGTTGGCAGCATTGACGATTGCGTCAACGCTCATTTTTGTAATATCGTTTCTGATAATCTGTAAGGGCATTGCTTATCTCTCCCCTTTCTGCTGTCTCGTTAAACATGCTTCTTTTTCAATTCACGAATCAACATTTCAACCTGTGTTCCTATAAGGAACGGTGTTTTGATTGTCGATGCCCAATAAAAATTCCGCTTCAAAATTGTTTTAATCTCATTCGGAGACAGAGCAGGCAATGTTTTAACATCTCCATTGAAATTTTCCGGCACAATCATTCTGACACTATGATATTTTTCATCACCCACTTCCGTTGGTGTGTCTGTAAGGTGTAGTCGATACTCCTTTCGGTTTGATTTCTATACAAAAATCTTTGGTGAGAGAACTAATTGGGGCGCGAATCAAGCCAATTTCAAATCTGAACGAAGCTGCGGACACACCTGTGATGCGGATTGGTAAATCATGTTCCTGAGAACCATAAGAAATTGAGTAACCAGCTCCCAATATACGTTCAGGGCAGTTTTTGCTTTTTTCATAGGCGCTGTGTCTGAATTGGCGAGCTTGGACCGCTCCATCAGTAAGAGAGACGTATTGTCCACATAGTTCGCACATAAACAAACCGCTGTGAGCGGATACTGCTCCGCCTGGATGCAATTTGGCTGCTTGTTCTGCCGTAATCCGCTTCCAACCGTTATCCGACCACATGCAGACATGCGTTAATGAAGCCACATGCACTCCCCCCTTACACAATTTCTTTCTTGATTTGTATTTTTCGCTACTGCCTATGGGTAAATCTGAAAAAGCTAATTCATAGAAAAAATTTCTGATTATATATTTTTGACGGCGATTAAACTAACGCGTTTTGACGGTTAGAGTATCATTGCTGCCAAAAATAATAGGATATCCAAATGGGAATATCCCCTTGGCTCTGGGTTTCCAATAGGGGCGAGCAGCATCCCTGTTGGCACACGATTTTCCGTAGGAAAGTCTAGTGTGTTATACCTTTGCTTCCGGCTGACGCTGGAAAGGGACTGGCTTCGCCATCTGCTGTACGGGCAGATAGCGGGTGACAGGCACTTTTCGGCGGCAGTAGGACAGGCGGATTTTGTGCGGCCACGGACGAAATCGCCGCCCTCATCGTTAATATTCAGTGCTCAATAGAAAATCTGCAATGTGCATACTCTTAATGCCTTGGTAATTTCCTCCGGCAAATTCATCGGTTCTCAAAACATACTTTGGATAGTTATCCCGAATTTCCAGCAGTCGTTCGTATTCGCGTTTTTCTGTTTTTTCGGATTTAATCTCTTGTGTGACCTGCACATACAACCGGTCATTCTGCTTCTGCGCCACAAAATCGACCTCACCATCCGGCGTTTTCCCAATCGTCACGGTATAGCCTCGTCTACAAAGCTCCAGATACACCACATTTTCCAGACTGGAAGCGACGCTGTCCGGTGTATAGCCCAGCACGCTGTAACGCAAAGCAGTATCGGCAAGATAAAACTTCTCCTGCGTTTTCAGAATCTCCTTTCCACGCAGGTCATAGCGAGAACAACGATGAAGGAGATATGCTTTCTCCAGTTTTTCCAGATAGCTGTACACCGTTTCATTGTCGATAGAACGATGCTCTGATTTCAGATAATCCGAAATTGACTTTGCCGAGAATGAATTTCCCACATTCGCAAATGTGTACCGAACCACCCGCTCCAGCTGGTCGATCTTACGAATCTGGTTTCTCTTTACGATATCTGAGAAAATCGTGGAATTATAGATATCCCGAACAATCGTATAAACCTCATCCTGTGAATACTCTCGCAGGTGTGTTGCAGGGAAGCCACCCAAGCGGATATAGTCTGCCAGTTCAGCATGGATATCCTTTACCTGTGTATACTGCTTCTTGAATTCCAGATATTCCTGAAACGAAAGCGTATAGATACGGAAGGAAACATATCGTCCCGTCAGGTAAGTCGCTATTTCCGAAGACATCATTCTGGAATTGGAACCTGTCTCATAAATGTCAACATCATAATCCGTTGCCAGGGAGTTTACTACTTTCTCCCAGCCCTCAATTTCCTGAACCTCATCCAGAAAGAGATACGTTCTCCCAGTTGGGTTGAGCTTTTCTTTGACAGCTTTGAACATATCCTTTGCTGACATATCCTCATAATCCATGGAATCGAAACGCATACTGACAATCCGCTCAGACGGAATGCCATGCTCCTTTTGCAGCTTCTCCATGATCATTTTAAGAACTGTGGATTTTCCGCAGCGGCGAACACCCGTCAACACTTTTACAAAAGGTGTATCGGTGTATGCCATAATTTTATCGACGTAAAGCGGTCTGTTTATCATAGGAACCACCTCCATGGTTCCATGATGCCGCAAGTGCACAAAAAAATCAATAGGTTTTGCGATTATAATCCGCAGCTCCTATTGATTTCCACTGACTTTTTCGAATTATGTTGGATTCCGTTTCCTTTCAGTTTCAGAATACCGTAGTTTAACCAAAAAGTCCAGAAAGCAGCGGCACCAGAGTCGTTCCGATCAGTGCCACGCCGCCGCCAGCCATCAGCTGCTTCATGCCCTGAGACTTGGCACCAGATAGCGATAGGTAATCCCTTGAAATTATCTCAGGATTTTCCCCCGCTCCACACCGTGCGTGCGGCTTTCACCGCACACGGCGTTCCATCGAATT
>NZ_JAUSTO010000029.1:0-7620 GCF_030812885.1 Moryella indoligenes | reverse complement strand
AGCTGATTGAAAAGGCTTACAAGGATTCGGAAAGGTCAGGGAAGATGTACGAAAGATACGTCAAGTTTGCAGAGAATATGCTCGAAGAAGAGGGGGACGCATGAGTAAGATGCGAAAGTTGTTCCCGACAATGCACGACGAGCACGTCTGGGACTTTGTAAGGCTTGGGCTCAAGTACGAGTTCAAGAAGATCAGAGTGGCAAAGGAAGCTAGAGCCGCAGAGGAG
This sequence comes from Moryella indoligenes, assembly GCF_030812885.1. NCBI lineage: Bacteria > Bacillati > Bacillota > Clostridia > Lachnospirales > Lachnospiraceae > Moryella > Moryella indoligenes. The sequence continues at coordinate 7,394 of NZ_JAUSTO010000029.1, read as the reverse complement.
CTTCGAAAGACTCCTCCCACGTGGAAGATGTGCCTTGAGCTCTGCGGAAACGGAGAAAAGAAAAACGCCCTGCGGTTTAGCGGACAGCGGGCGAATTTCAAGATAGATAAGGGAAACCCTTATTTATCCTCATAATACACAATTTAGGAGGAAAAAGCAAATGAAAGTATCAAAGATTCAGATTCGTAACCTCTACGGGATTAAGGAGTACGAGGCCGGAAGCGCCAGCGTAGAGCTTGAGGGTAAAAACGGAGTAGGGAAGACTTCCGTTATCGACGCGATACGTTATGCACTGACAAACAAATCCGACCGTGAATACATCGTGAGAACCGGAGAGACAGAGGGAGAGATTCTGATCGAAACTGATTCCGGAGTGAGAATCAATCGCAAGGCTCGCACGAATCAGGCTGATTACAAGTCTGTAAAGCAGAACGGGCGCGAGGTTGGAAGCCCTGAGAGTTTCTTAAGGGAGCTTTTTACACCGCTTCAGCTTTCTCCGGTGGAGTTCATGGAGATGGATGAAAAGAAGCAGAACGCAATCATACTTGACATGATTCAGTATGACTGGGATTTGCAGAAGATCAAAGAGTGGTTCGGTGAGATTCCTGACTGGGTGTCCTACGATCAGAACATTCTCTCGGTTCTTGATGATATTCAGTCTGAAAAAGGAGAGTATTTCCAGAGGAGACAGGATATCAACCGGGACATTCGCAACAAGCGGGCTTTTATTGAAGATATCGCAAGCGCTATCCCGGCGGGCTACGATGCGGAACACTGGAAGAATGAAAATCTTGGAAGCCTTTACAGAGAAATTGAGACGATTCGTAAACAAAATGCTGAAATTAACCGCGCAAAGCAGATTATCGAGGAGCGAGACAGCAAGTGCAGGAAGTTTGAAGCAGAAAAGGAGATCGGACTTGCTGCCCTTGATCGTGAGCTTGCGGCAGAGCGTGAACGTCTTGGAAAAGAAAACGAACGCTTAAAGGCTCAGCTTGCAGAAAACGAGCGGGCGCTCGCGGGTATGGATGAAAGACGGCAGGACAAGGCAAGTGTAATTGAACAGAAATACGAAACCGACATCGCAAAGTATGATGCGCTGGTGGAAGAGTACAGAGCACAGGCCGATGAAGAAATTGAATTGACCTCAGAACTTGAAGAAAAGGCAGCTTATGCAGAGAAGATGAAGGCCCACCTCAACGAGTACGACAGGATGGTATCTCTTCAGGAAGAGGTTGAGGAGCTTCAGGAAGAGACAAACAGCTTGACGGCAAAGATCACCAAGGCGCGCGAGCTTCCGGGAGAAATCCTTCAGACGGCACAGATTCCGATCAAGGGTCTCACAGTAAAGGACGGTATCCCGCTGATTAATGGGCTTCCGGTATCGAATCTTTCTGAGGGCGAAAAGCTTGATCTCTGCATCAATGTAGCAATCCAGAAGCCGAACGGTTTACAGATCATCCTGATTGACGGTGTAGAGAAGCTTTCTACAGACCTTCGGAATGAGCTTTACAGAAAGTGCAAAGAGAAGGGGTTACAGTTCATCGCAACTCGGACTACGGATGATGATTGCCTGACAGTAACAGAGCTGTAAAGGGGGATTAAATGAATACAGAAAATACCGATCTGGAAGTTGTAGAAGAACAGTCCATAGAATTAAGCAAAGATGTGTTCTCCTCTCGTGAAGGATTCCAGAATATCTATGACATCGGAAAAATGTTTGCGAAATCTCAGCTGGTGCCGCAGAACTATCAGAACAAGCCTATGGACTGTGCAATCGCTGTCGACATGGCGAATCGCATGGGTGTCTCTCCGATGATGGTCATGCAGAATCTGTATGTAGTCAAGGGAAAACCGTCATGGAGTGGGCAGGCGTGCATGAGCCTAATCAAGGCAAGCCCTGAATATAAGGATGTAAGAGCGGTATATACCGGAAATAAGGGTACAGATGAATGGGGATGCCATATAGAAGCGACCGACAAAGTGACCGGCGAGAAGATCACCGGCACCGAAATCACGATCAAGATGGCAAAGGCGGAAGGGTGGTATGGGAAGCCTGGATCAAAGTGGCTGACGATGCCACAGCAGATGCTTGCATATCGAGCGGCGGCGTTCTTTGCAAGGGTGTATATCCCTAACGCCTTGATGGGGTGTGCGGTGGAAAATGAGGGGGATGATATAGCCGCCCTGAAAACCGCACCGGAGATCAAAAACGTTTTCGGAGGTGTAACAAGTGATTCTGACAAGTGAGAACTACTTTAGTTTCGAGGCTGATCGGGAGTATATCTCGGTCAGCCAGTACAAGGACTTCATCGGAAGCATGGGAAAACTCGGCTGCGAGGAGAGGGCGCTTGCTAAGCTTTCCGGACAGTGGGAGATGCCTAAGACATCAGCTTTGCTTGTAGGCAGCTATGTAGATGCTCATTTCGAGGGCACACTTGATGTTTTCAAGGCCCAGCATCCGGAAATCTTCACAAGGAGCGGAGACTTGAAGGCTGAGTACCGTAAGGCGAACGACATCATAAACCGCATTGAGCGGGACGAGCTTTTCATGATGGCTATGAGCGGTGCAAAGCAGATCATCATGACGGGAGAGATCGGCGGCGCAAAGTGGAAGTGCAAGATTGACAGCTACATTGAAAATATTGCGATTGTTGATCTTAAAGTTATGAAGTCTCTTACAGAGAGCTTTTGGGTGAAGGACGCTGATCGCATGGATTTCATGACGTACTGGGGATATGACATACAAGCCGCAGCTTATCAGGAGATCGTGAGACAGAACACCGGAAAGACATTGCCGTTCTATATCGCGGCTGCGTCTAAAGAAACTGAGCCGGATATCGGCTTGTATGGTTTTACTGATGAAGAGTTGAAAGAAAAGTTGCTTGAGGTTGAAGCCAATACTCCAAAGATCGTAGCGCTGAAAAGTGGGGAAGTTGAGCCGATTCGCTGCGAACGCTGCGACTACTGCAAGCATACTAAAATCTTGAAAGCTCCGGTACACCACAGTGAAATTTTGATGGAGGTGTGACCGGTGAAGTACAAGATTATTATTCCCGGTCAGATGAAGGGGCTCAACGAGCTTCTGAACGGCCGATATTACGATAAGCGCAGCAGAAGCTATCACAACAAAGTGAAGAGCGAAAATGACGCACTGTGCGTTGATGCAATACGTTTTTCCCGGTCGCTGCGGAAGGTAAAGATACAGAATCCTATCATCATTGATTACCGGATATTTGCAGGGGATAAGCGCCATGATCGCATGAATCTCCTCTCTGCGATAGACAAGAGCTTTGAGGATGCCTTGCAAAAAACTGGGATCATCAAAAATGACGGGTGGGACGATGTGTTGAATACCACGCACAGCTTCTATATCGACCGGGAGAATCCCCGAATTGAGATCACAATCATGGAGGTGGACACATGAACAGCAACAGAAGATCGCAGTGTGAAAAGGTGCTCACACATTTAAGGACATACCGGAGTATGACAGCTATAGACGCAGAGCGAATGCACATTCACAGGCTGTCAGGAAGGATATACGATCTCCGGCACGAGGGACACGACATCGAGACAAAGATGGAGGTCAAGAAGAACGAAGAGGGTGCAACAGTAAGTTTTGCAAGGTATGTGCTTCATGAATAAAAAGGATTGCAGGAGCGTTATACAGCCTGATTTTAAGGCACGACTGCAAATCGGGAGTTACGCAGTACATCATGTTTTTCCGGGCTCTAACAGAAAGAACTGCGAGAAGTACGGGTTCCTTGTCTGCATTCCTTCATGGCAGCATGACAAGGTACATGAGCACATCAACTCTGGGATCTCCCTTCTTTGGAAACAGCAGTGCCAGGGCTGGTATGAAAAAAACGCAGGAAGCCGGAAAGATTTTATAAAAGAATTTGGAAGGTCTTACCTGTAGGAAGGAGGTAAGCATGTGAGAGAAAGCGTGTTGTTTTATCGAAGCTTTTATGAGGCTTTGAAAGATCTGGACAGCGAGCAATTCAAAGAATCTATATGTGCAATCATGGAGTATGCGCTGAATGAAAAAGTGATAGAAGCCTCCGGAGTTGCCAAAGCAATTTTTCTGATGGCAAAGCCTCAGATAGATGCCAACAACAAAAGATATCGCAACGGGTTAAGGGGAGGGAGATCGCAGGAACCAAACGATAACCAAACCGGAACCAAACCGGAACCAAAGCATAACCAAAGCATAACCAAACCGGAACCAAGGCATAACCAAAGCATAACCAAACAGGAACCAAACGATAACCAAACAGGAACCAAAGTCGAACCTAAGGAAAAGGAAAAGGAAAAGGATAAGGATAAGGATAAAGATATAAAAAACATATGTCGCTACGCTCCGGCGTTTGAGGAGCTTTGGGAGGCGTACCCGAGGAAAAAAGAGAAGACTAAGGCATATAAGTGCTACAAGGCACGGCTTGGTGATGGTTTTCCAGAGGACGAGCTGATAACAGCAGTTAAAAGATACGCAGACCAATGCAGGAAAGAACGAACAGAGGAAAAATATATTAAGCTGGCGGCTACGTTTCTAGGCCCTAACACACCATTTACTGACTATCTTGACAAGAAAGGGGGTGTAAGCGGTGAAGGAGGAAGTAAGCCGTATAGTCAGCCGACTGGCGGCGATCCGAGATTCGAGGGATTCACTGTTGACCTCTCCGGCCTATGAGTGTGAAAAGTGCAAGGATACGGGCTATGTCGAGTGGACGGATGAGAACGGGCTGCTGATGAGCAGAAGGTGTGACTGCGGTTTGATCGACAGGCAGATACAAAGCCGCAGAATGCGCTTTGCGGCGATTCCTGAGAAGTACAGGGAAATTAAGCTTACGGACTTTAAGATGCCATACAGAAAGGCTGAGGCGCGTCAGAATGCGGCTAAAGCGCTCGCGGTAGTGAAAGAGTACCTGACGAACTTTGAAGAGTACCAGAGCAAGAATAAAGGCCTGTATTTTTACTCTGGAATACGCGGGAGCGGGAAGACAATGCTCATGTGTGGTGTTTGCAACTTTCTGATGGAGCACGGGCATACAGCCAAGTTTGCCACATCCGGGCAGATCATCAACGAGATTAAGTCAACATGGGATAGGGGCAGTGAAACAACTACAAGTCAGCTTCTTGAACATCTGAGCACGACAGAGATACTCGCAATTGATGATTTTGGAGCGGAGCGTGCCTCTGAGTGGGTTGACAGCGTTTTTTATGACATCATCAACCAGCGATACATCAACGGGAAAGTGACGCTGTTCACATCCAACAGCCCAATATCCGGGACGGCCTACGATGAACGTATCAAAAACCGCGTTGCGGTGATGACTTATGAGGTGCAGTTCCCGGAAGAGAGCATACGAGGGTACATGGCAGAAGCTGATAACAAAAGCATGATTGAGAAAATTTTAGGAGGGCAAGGATGAACAGAGTTTGCTTGATCGGGAGACTGACAAGAGATGTTGAACTGCGCTATTCCAGCGGAGAGACACCTATTGCTATTGCGAGGTGGAGTGTTGCGGTTGACAGGGGCAGGAAAGACCAGCATCAGGCGGCAGATTTTATCAACTGCCTTGCGTTTGGTAGAACAGCGGAGTTCGCGGAAAAGTGGTTCAGGAAAGGGCTGCGTATCGGACTTGAGGGAAGAATCCAGACCGGAAGCTACACCAACAAGGAAGGGCGGAAGGCATACACCACAGATGTTGTGGCAGATAAGCTGTTCTTCGCTGACGGAAAGGATGTTGCCGAGCCGAGAAGCCAAAAGGTGCAGGAGAGTGAGGACTTCATGGCCATCCCGGACAGCGCAGATGATGGAGGGCTGCCGTTTAACTGATATGGAAAAGGAGCATAGATGAGCAAGTATAAGACAGGAGACAGGTTCGTAATCGAACTGGAAAAAGAGGTTGATCCTGGGATGTTTAAGGTAAAGGGCTTTAACGCTCTGGTCTTCGATGAAAGTGGCCTTGATCGGCTTGCGAAGGTTGATGGTTCAAAGGTTGAAATTCTGGACAAGGTAGAGAAGCGATATCTTAGTGCGGTGATTAAGCCGTGGAGAGATAGGGTGATTCGCATCGCGAAGACGAGTTCCAATATTGGAAAGAAAGAACGTCTTTCTATCACGATAAATGGTGATGATATTTACCTTCCCGAATTTGACCCTAACACAATGTATCAAGGGATGGAACTTGATCGCGGATACACTCTCGAAGAGTTAGGACTTTAAGGAGAAAAGAAAATGGAAGACAGAAAATTGTGGTTGATTGTTACAACAAGCGTAGTTGCAGTTTTGGCGTTGTTTGTGGTTTGGACGCAGAGTTGCAGAAACAGGGCGTTTTCGCTTGAGGAACAGGTGAGCGCTGCTGAATCAGACATAAACATTCAGGAGAAGCGAAGAGTCGATCTTGTTTATAACCTTGTGGACAGTGTGAAACACTACAATGCACACGAAGCAAGCGTTTTGAATGAAATTGTTGAAAAGAGAGTGGATTCCGGTGGAATAGACGGCGCGGTTATGGCGATATCAGCTGTAGCAGAAGCGTATCCGGAGCTAAAGGCGAACGAGAACTACAAGGAACTTATGAACGAGCTTTCCATCACTGAAAACCTTATTGCGGGGTACAGGGAGAATTACAACAAGGCGGTTCGCGAATACAACAGGCACACGAGGGCATTCCCGAACGACATATTTCTTGGAATCCTTGGATACGAGCGAATGAATTTTAAGTATCTTGACTATTCGGCTCCGAAGGATGCGCCGCAAAAACTCTTTGAGGAGTAATCGCTATGGACGTGCTGGGGATTGAGATCACAAAGAGAGAAGTCGTTGCAAGCATAGCCATAGTCGGAATTATGGCAAGCATAGGATTTTTTATCTCTGGGAGGATTGATAATTACTCCGACAGCAAATGCACTGAATACAGCAAGGCGGTACGGATAGAACGCGCAGAGGCGTTTGAGTATGGGATGCGAACACACATAGGAAACGCACTTGTGTTTGGAGAACTTACCGCTGTTGACCCTGTAGGATATCCGGGCGTTGAGGGGGAGTATATAGAGATCAGCCAGACTACGGAACAGTATACGATGCACACAAGAATGGTTCCGCATACGGTAAACGGAAAAACGACATACACGACGGAGACATATTGGACATGGGATGAAATTGCGAGTGAGACGAAGCAATGCGAACAGGTTGAAATGCTGGGAACAATATTTGTAAAAGAAAAAATTTCTCCGCTTTATATGCGATACGTAGGGACGGTAGGAGCATCGTCGGGGCTGCGGTACACGTACAGAGGTGCTGCATCCGGCATGGTCGGAACGATGTTTACAAATCTTTCCGGAGGTGAAGTAGGGGAAAATTCAATCTTTTACGAATCTGACATTGATTC
>NZ_JAUSTO010000028.1:0-10956 GCF_030812885.1 Moryella indoligenes | reverse complement strand
ACCGGAATGCAACCTCCCGGAGGGTATTCATTTATAAGCAACTATGGACTCAGGTCAGGGTGAGAGGGGTTGCATCTCGTTTTACAAGTGAGGGACTCATAGAAAGTGAGGAAATTTAATGAAAGCTAATTATAAAAAGCTATGGCATATTTTATTGGATAGGGACATGAAAAAGAAAGAGTTAGCTCAAATAGCTGGAGTCAGCACATATACTATAAATAAACTTAACAAGAACGATAATGTAACGGTGGAAGTTTTAGGTAAGATTTGCAAAGCTTTGAATTGTACATTAGACGATATTATGGAATTTGAAGAGGATGGTGAATAAAGAATGGCAAAAAATTCGAGTCTTAATGCTGCGAGTATAGCAAAGCAGGATGAGTTTTATACTCAGTATAAAGATATACAGAATGAATTAAATCACTATGAAAAACACTTCAAAGGAAAAACGGTTTTATGTAATTGTGATGATCCGTTTGAAAGTAATTTTTGCAAGTTTTTCTTGCGTAATTTTAACTATCTTGGTTTGAAAAGATTGATATGTACCTCTTATAGCACTTCAACAGTTATAGGGCAGCAACTGACATTATTTGATTATATGAATGAGCCAGTTGTTACTGGAAATGGTTATGTCATGGACATAACGGAAGTTCCAATGGCAAACGGCAGAGGCGTTTCTGATGAAGATATTGATAATTTACTAAAATCAAAAAAGCGTGGTGTAAAAAAGCTAAAAGGAGATGGCGATTTTCGTTCAGATGAATGTATTGAATATATGAAAGAAGCCGATATTGTTGTAACAAATCCGCCATTCAGCCTTTTTAGAGAATATGTAGCACTGCTGATGGAGTATGACAAGAAATTTTTGATTATAGGAAATCAAAATAATATAACGTATAAAGAAATATTTCCGTTGATACAGGAAAATAAAATATGGCTGGGTTGTAAGTTTGGAGATATGGCTTTTAGAGTTCCTGATCATTATGAACCACGAGCTACAAGATTTTGGATAGACGAATTTGGACAGAAATGGCGTAGTTTTGGAACTATTTGTTGGTATACAAACTTAGATCATGAAAAGAGACACGAAGAATTGATATTGTATAAGAATTATTATGGGAATGAAGAGGACTATCCTAAATATGATAATTATGATGCAATCAATGTAAATAAAGTTGCAGACATTCCGAAAGATTATTTTGAGAGTATGGCAGTCCCTATCACATATGTTGATAAACATAATCCAGACCAGTTTGAAATAGTTAATGCCAATGATATTAGAACTAATCCTGATACTCCGCAAAAGGGGCATGGTTTGATAAAGGATAAAGATGCGGTAATTACCACAAAAAAAGCCTTGACAACAAAAGATGAAGAAAATTACGCTCTAACAGACAGACAGACAGACAGACAGACAGACAGACAGACAGACAGACAGACAGACAGACAGACAGACAGACAGACAGACAGACAGACAGACAGACAGACGCATTACCTATGCGAGAATTGTCATCAGACGCAAGATGTAACGGAGTTATGGGAGTGCCAATCACATTCCTTGATAAGTACAACCCAGACCAATTCATCATCGTTGGGCTTGACAGATATGTCCCAGACAATCCGAAGTATGGACACAGATTCAAGGTTGGTGGACGAGAAACCTATGCAAGAATACTTATCAAGAGAAAAGTGTAGTGGAGTTATGGGCGTACCCATTACCTTTCTTGATAAATATAATCCGGAACAATTTGAAATACTTGGGTTAGCAAATAGTGCAAGATATTTAGGTAATTATCCATGTTATACAATAATTGATGGTAAGAAAATTTATAATAGAATTTTAATTAGAAGGAGAAAACGGCAATGAAAATAGAGCCTAAATCAATAAAAGTTAGAGATATATTCGAAAGCTATTCGGATAACGGAGATGACGGGGTTTTTGCTTATGGTGGTAAATTAGCGATAAGACCAGCATATCAGCGAGAGTTTGTTTATAGCGCAGAACAAGCTGAAGCGGTTATGCATACAATATTAAAAGGCTTTCCGCTAAATGTTATGTACTGGGTAAAGATTGGAAATGAAAAATATGAAGTATTGGACGGTCAACAAAGGACGATTTCTGTAATGCAATATCTTAAACATCAATTTCCGATTACAATTGACGGCAAAAAGTATTACTGGGATGCATTGCCGGATGATAAATACAATTCGATTATGAATTATGAGTTTATGATTTATATTTGCGAGGGCAACGAGTCGGAAAAATTAGATTGGTTCAAGGTTGTAAATATCGCCGGTGAAAAGTTAACAGAACAAGAACTACGAAATTCTGTTTATACAGGTGAATGGCTATCCGATGCAAAGAAGTATTTCTCCAAGCGAAATTGTGCAGCTAAAGGCTTGTCAGATAAATATATTACAGGAGATCCAAACAGACAGGAGCTTCTTGAAAAGGCATTGAAAGGCATCAGCGAATTTCAGGGCATAAAGGATATTACGGAATATATGGCGGCACATAAATCGGATAATGACGCAGATGAATTGTGGCAATATTTTCAAGATGTCATCAGTTGGGTGCAAAAGATATTTCCTAAATACTATCCAGATATGAAAGGATTGGATTGGTGTCATTTTTACAATGAATACCATTCAAACTTATACAACTCATCAATGATGAATGCTGAAGTTAAAAGGCTTCACGAAGATGAAGATGTTCAAAAACCAAAAGGAATTTATGAATATCTTTTGTGCAAAGACAAAGACCCTTTTGCCGGAAGATTGCTTAATTTACGAGCATTTGACAAGAGAGATAAAATGGCTGCTTATAGCAAACAAGATGGCATTTGCCCTATTTGCAAGCAACATTTTGAGTTTGAAGAAATGGAGGGTGATCATATTAAGCCTTGGAGCAAAGGTGGTCATACAACTCCAGATAACTGTCAAATGCTGTGTAGAGATTGCAATGGAAAGAAAACGGATAAGTACTAAAAAATCAAATTATCCATTGCAACTTTTAGATTTTTAGTATTGCGGGAGAGATAATATGCCAAATTTAAAGGCAAAAGAATATAAAAAATTTGAAGATATAAAATATGTTCGGAAAGATGGAAGCGAGTATTGGAGTGCAAGAGAACTCGCTACGGTACTTGATTATTCTCAATGGCGAAACTTTCAAAAGGTCATTGCTAGGGCAATGATTGCTTGTGAGAATAGTGGACATGAAACAGAATACGATTTTGCTGAGGTCAGCAAAATCGTGGAAGCAGGTGCTACAAGCAAGTCTATTAAAGATTATGAACTTACAAGATATGCTTGCTATTTGATTGTGCAAAACGGTGATCCGAGAAAAGAGGTTATTGCACTTGGACAAACCTATTTTGCCATACAGACATATCGTCAAGAAATAGCTGACCATTTTAATCAGCTTGATGAAGATAGAAGAAGGCTTGTTGTTCGTGGAGATATTAAACAATGGAATCAGCTTTTGGTAGAAACAGCACATGATGCAGGAGTCATCACAAATGAAGAGTTTGCTATATTTCAGAATGCAGGCTACATGGGATTGTATGGTGGGTTAGATGTAGAAGATATACACAACAGAAAAGGCTTAACCGCAAGACAAAAAATTCTGGACTATATGGGAAGCACCGAACTGATTGCTAATTTATTTAGAATTTCACAGACCGAAGAAAAGCTAAGAAAAGACAAAGTTGAAGGTGCAGAAGCTGCAACAAAGGTTCACTACTCAGTAGGAAAAGAAGTAAGAAGTGCTATTGAAAAAATTGGTGGCACTATGCCGGAAGACTTGCCTGTTCCGGAGAAAAGCATTCAACAGATAGAAAAAGAACAGATGAAGCGTTTAAAAGATAAAGCTAAAAAAGGCAAGTTGATGTTGGATGAATAATGTTTACCAATAGAAATCGCTCTTACTGTAGTATCACTCTTGATACTGTTTTGATACTAAAAAACTCTAAAACTGCAAAAAACAGGTATAAAAATAGCTAAAAATAGAAATTAAAAAGATACTAATACAGAATTAAAGAAACAAATATGCTATGGTAATTATTGAGTTCGAATAATATTCGTGACTGAAAAAGTCCAGTAAAATCAATGGTTTCAAGCAAATTTGTTTAGCGTATGGCAACGATTTGGCAACACTTTTTCACTACTCACAGAATAATTTTATCTTAATATCATATAGAAAAACCTTACTGATTTTCAGCACGAAAACTGAATATCGGTAAGGTTTTTTTGATGTCTATTTTTTCTTTCTGGATTTTTTCTTTTCTTCTTTTTCTATCTGTTCTGCACTGTTCTTTACAAAATCAAAAAATCCTGCGAGGGAACTTTTGCCCATATCTGAGTGGTGTCTAAATTCGGATATTTGTATCGCCATTCATCATACTGCTATGAAATGATGGAACGATTGATAGAGCAGATGAAAGAAAGGCAGGCAGGGAGTGACGGAACAGTTAAAAGCAGAAAATCAGATGTTGTGGGTTGATAGGTGTAATAATATCCGGCATAGTGCAGAGGAAGTAGTGCTGAAAGAAATCGTATATGCGTAGTTATTTTGGGGTAGCCTTATGGTTGCCCCATATTTTGTATGTCGAGTATGGCGTTAATCTTACTGGTGAAAGTATAGTCAAGGGGATTTGCTGCCAAGTGTAGTAAATCACAAATTGTAAGTAATGGTATGGATGGTCGTCTGCTCAATCCTTTATAATATTACATAGTTAAAGTTTGAATATTAGTTGTAGAGTTGTATACGAAAACAGTATGTATAGAACGGAGGGTTGGGTGAAAATCATTCATATTATTTACTTTTGTAAATTCTATTTACATTGGTAAAGAAAAATGATATTCTTGGTGTAAGAAAGGCGGTGTAAGAATGATAGATTTTTATTATCAATTAAGACAAAGGATGGTTGATGCAATGCAAGCGTCTTTAAAACAAATAAGACAGGTGTTAGGATTTGGCGTGCAGGAATTCGGAGACTTAATAGGGTTGACAAGGCAAACGATAAACAATCTTGAAACTCAAAAGAATAAGATGAGTTCAATTCAATATATTGCTGTTTGTGCAGTAATTGATAATTATGTAAAAGATAAGCCAGAATTACTGCCTATTCTTTCAACTATATTATGTTCAAATGAAGATGAAAGTTCAAGCAATGTGTTTGAAACGATTGAAAATGGCTCGCTTTTGAAAAAATGGTTTATGTGTTTTCCGGATGAGTCAAAGATATTTGGTTTCTCATCAGATATGACCTCAGCTATTGCAAACGAGGATTTTAATAATATTGCAGAGAACTATCGAGTTTTTTTGGATCAGACGGTTCTGTTCGAAGATGATTTTTCAAATGCGATACAGCCTTTAGCTTTGGCTTTAAAAAATAGAGGCAATAAATTCATTGTTCCGTTAAAAGTAATAGAGGCAATCCAGCATCAATTGATGAGTCCTAATGAGAATGATGTATCTCTTGCAAAGAACGGAATGAAGTTGCTTATGGGTATGCAAAATGAGGAACTGGTTGATATACGTGGCGAAAAAAATGATGTAAACATCGTAAGTACATTTGTATCGGTCTTTGCTAAATTTAAATGTGTCAACAGATTGGCTATAATTACCTGTGATGCTAAATTAGCAAAGCAGATTATGGGACTCAACAATGATGCACTTGGTGGGTTCAATATTCTGGTTCTGAAATATTCTAAAGCTAACGGATTCCAAAAATGGGAACAGGAGGATTTGTGCGATGAGGAAATAGAACAATCTATAATGATGAACGATAATGATGAATTAAAACCTGAGGATAGTTCTACAGCAGGACTAAAGGGCTGGGAATCAATTGACTAAGGGAGGAAGTTGTTATGGCATACGATGCTAATCAAAATGGTAAGGAAACTTACGCTAAAAACGTATTGGATAGTTACGCTAAGGATTGGAAAATTTTCATGGATACCTGTAGCATATTACATTTTGCAGCAGATAAATTTTGGATGAATATTATTCCTCTCCTTCGACAATATCAAAGTAAAGTAATTATCCCACTGCGAAGTATTGAAGAATTGCAAAAGCATGAAGCCAATACTGGAAAACCTGAACTTGCAGAGAATGCAAAAAAGTGTTTGAAAATATTGAATCAGCTAATCAATGCAGGCTTTGTTGAAATAAGAGGCGAACAAGGCGATAATTTTGCGGATAATGTTTTTCAGGTGGTATTTACCAAATTTAGAATGACACATAAATTATTACTTATTACGCAGGATAATGATTTAGCTAAAGATATCATAGCACTAAATAGCAATAAATCGGTTAGAGCAAACCCCGTACATGTCAAAAGAATTAATCAGTATGGCTTTTTAAGTAATTTCACATGGAACACCGAGAACACTAAGAGCGATAGTTCTAAGAAAAATAATAGACCAAGCAATGAAGAAGAGCTGGATGAAGATGAAGTCTTTCAAATTTGTAAAAGTGTAACAACACTTGATGATTCAAGACTTGCAGTAAGTCATATTCCAACAGAAAACGAAATCGTGTATACGTCACGTGGCCCAATAAAATTGGAGTCCAAAGTTGCAGCTGGTGGAGAAGGTATCATTTATACTACCAATACTCCTTATGTTGCTAAAATATATAAAAAAGAAAATAATACTAAAAGAAAATATGAAAAAATCAAACTAATGCTCAGCAAAGAAATTGAATGTGAGGGTGTATGCTACCCAGTTGCGGCATTATACAATTCCAATAAAGAGTTTGTTGGATATATGATGCCAAAAGCAAAAGGAAAGGAATTGCAGAAAAGCATCTTTATCAAACCGTTGTTTCTTAAGAACTTTCCCAACTGGAAAAAGCGCGATACTGTAGAGTTGTGCATTACGATTCTGGAAAAAATCAAATATCTTCATGATAGAAATATCGTGATGGGTGACATAAATCCAGCAAATATCTTGGTTGTGTCTCCAAAGGAAGTTTATTTTGTTGATACGGATAGCTATCAAGTTGAAAATTTTCCCTGCCCAGTAGGTACCAACAACTATACTGCACCAGAAATTCAGAGAAAACATTTTTCGGATTTCTTACGAACCATGGGAAATGAAAATTTTGCAGTAGCTACACTCCTTTTTATGATTATGCTTCCGGGAAAACCACCCTATTCACAGCAAGGCGGAGAGGATCCTATTAACAACATTATTAAGATGGATTTTTCGTATCCGTTTGGGGAAAGTTCAAACAAAAAAACGCCTGATGGTCCATGGCGTTACATTTGGAGTCATCTAACTTATGACTTGAAAAAAGCATTCTATAACACTTTCAGGAAAGGTGGCGATTATTCTACGGAAAATACTCGACTTACGGTAGATGAGTGGCTTCCTATTTTTACATACTATCTTGAATTGTTAGATAGTGGAAAATTTGGAAAACAAGACAAGATGTCAGAGGAATTATTCCCTACTCGTCATAAAAAAAATCCCAAAGTTGTGTATACTACCTGCAAGTTGTGCGGCAATGAAGTGCCTGAAAATCAATGCCAAAACGGTATTTGCCGTGATTGCTTAAATAAAGGCGAAGTCTACAGATGTAAAAAGTGTGGCAAAGAAATTCTGTATACAAACTATCAGAAGTATGTCAAAAATGCTAAGCGTTTTAATGTTTGTCCTGAGTGCTTTGAATATGGAAACAAAGTAAGGATTAGGCAGAATTGCGTTGATTGCGGACGTCAATTTGAAATTACAAATAATCAATATGATTTCTATACCAGCAAAGGGTTTGATATTCCAAAACGTTGCAAATCCTGTCGTGATGCTAAAAAGAATCGCTCGTACAGTTCTTCTGGCGGATATTCGTCTCAAACCACAAGACATACTTCAGCTTCGAATAATACGGGTTCTTCTGGAAACAATGGGTCATTTTGCTTTATATCAACTGTGGTATGTGAGTATTTTGGGAAAAAGGATGATTGTGTAGAACTTAATACTTTGCGAGCATATCGAGATAACTGGCTTAGACATCAGCCAGGGGGACAGCAATTGATTGCAGAATACTATAATAATGCACCACTTATTGTTAGTAAATTAAGAATGTCGGCTAACTATGCAACTTATTGTCAATATCTTTGGGATAATTATTTGCAGCCATGCCTTATGTTTATTGAAAGCAAACAATTTGAATCGTGCAAAAAGCTATACATAGATATGTATCAATATTTGCAAACTGTATTATCTTAAAGATGATCTTGGAAAATCAATTCCATAAATAAATGCAAATTTCACAAACAATATAAGAAGGATATTAAAATGGACAACAATTTATTGGTAAGATTAGAGGATTTAGTGAATAACCCTACAGCAAGAGTGCCTGTGTGTCTCTGCTTGGATACCAGCGGTTCGATGGGTGGAGTGCCTATTGATGAATTAAATGAGGGTGTACGTTTGTTTTACGAAGCTATTCGTGAAGATGAAACAGCATTATATTCAGCAGAGGTCAGCATCGTGACTTTTGGCGGCAACGCAAAATGCATTGTTGATTTTGCAAGCTTAGAAGTGCAGCCTAATGCACCTACGCTTACTGCTGATGGAATGACACCTATGGGCGAAGCTGTTAATATGGGGCTGGATTTGCTTGAACAGCGTAAGGATGAGTATAAAGACCGTGGAGTGGATTATTATCAGCCTTGGTTGGTTCTTATGACAGACGGTGCCCCTAATGGTGATTCGGCAGAATTATCTCGTGCAATAAATAGAACTGTGGACTTGGTTAACCAGAAGAAACTTACAGTATTTCCTATTGGTATAGGCTCTGATGCGGATATGGATGTTCTTGCCCAGTTCTCGCCAAAGAGACCACCTCTTAAATTACAGGGACTTAAATTCCGCGAATTTTTTGCTTGGCTTAGTAAGAGCGTATCGAAGACCTCACAGTCTACACCGGGTGAAAGTGTGAAGCTTGATGTTGAAGGAATAAAAGGCTGGGGCGAATTATAAGGAGGAAAAATCATGGATAATAATATGCTTTTAAGAATAGAAGATTTAGTAAATAATCCTACACCGAGAGTGCCAATCTGCTTATGTTTGGACACCAGTGGTTCAATGGGAGCGGTTGAAGGAGAATGTGTAGCAACTGGCGAAACCGTTTACGAAGATGGTCGTACTTGGAATGTTGTAACAGGCGGAACAAGCAGAATTGATGAACTTCAAAAAGGTGTAGAACAGTTTTATGAAGCAATTCGTGAAGACGAAATTGCTGTGTATTCAGCTGAAATATGTATTGTTACTTTTGACAATAAGGCCACGTGTGTTTTGGATTTTGCAAACGTTGAGAGACAAGAAACAATTCCAGAATTACATCCGGTTGGCGATACTTCAATGGGAGAAGGAGTCAATCTTGCACTGGATTTGTTAGAACAAAGAAAACAAGAATATAAGGATAAAGGTGTTGATTACTATCAACCTTGGCTTGTATTAATGACAGACGGAGTACCAAATGGGGATGCAGCCGAATTAAACCGTGCAATATGCCGCACCACAGATATGGTTAATCAAAAGAAGTTAACGGTATTTCCTATTGGCATAGGTAATGAAAGTGATATGTCTACGCTTAATAGCTTTTCCCCTAAACGTCCAGCATTAAAATTGCAGGGAATGAAATTCCAAGAGTTTTTTGCTTGGCTTAGCAAAAGTGTGTCAAAAACATCCCAGTCTACACCGGGCGAAAGCGTCAAACTGGATGTTGAGGGAATTAAAGGCTGGGCAGAATTATAAAAAACGATGTGTCTGACAAGCTGAGTGTTTGTCAGACACTGTTATATGGAGGTGCTTATAAAATGTGGAATGTAATTCAATGCGCTATACAAGGTCGTGGGCATATAAAGTCGAACACACCTTGTCAGGATAAAACATACTCGATTGTAACAGATAATATGCAAGTAATAGCTTTGGCAGATGGTGCTGGCTCGGCAAAATTATCTCATTATGGGGCTGAAACTGTTACAAAGTTTATATGTTCTGAATTGACTGAGAAGTTTGATGTCTATTTTGAGGATAATGACGGTGCTGCTGTAAAACAACAACTTATAGAAGGGGTGCTTAAAAGCCTGAACGAAACAGCAAAGCTGCTGGAATGTGAAATCAAAGAACTGGCTTCTACTCTTTTGTTTGTAGCTGTTAAGAATGACCAATTCATAATTGCACATATAGGAGATGGTGTGATTGGATATCTTAAAAATAACGAGATGAAAATCGCTTCTCAGCCAGAAAATGGTGAGTTTGTAAATACGACTGTATTCACTACATCAAAAGACGCTATTATGACTATGAAGTTAATAAAGGGGTCTTTAGGAGAGATTCAAGGTTTTGTCTTAATGTCAGATGGAACTGAAACAAGTTTGTATAGTAAAAAAGAACGTAAACTGGCAGATGTTCTAAAAAAGATAATGCAGATGTCCACTATCATTTCTACTGATAAAGTGCAAGAACAACTTAAACAAAGTTTTGAAAATGTAATCATAAACGCAACAACAGATGATTGCAGTATTGCTATGTTGGTAAAAACAAATGACGCTTTCAAAGGATATTTGCAATTAGATAATAGACAAAAACAAAAATTATTAGGATTTAAAACCAGCACATCTAAAAAGACAATAAGGAGATACGATGATATTTTGGCTTATTTGCAGAATAACCAATCCATATCACGGATTGCACGAAGAATTCATCTAAAGCAAAAATATATGAAAAAATATATCAATAAACTTTGTATGCTTAATTTTATTGAGAAAAATGGTAGCTGTTACCATACAATAATACTTTTGCACACAGGAAACGAGGTAAATAATGAGTAAACATAAAGGTCGAACCTAGTGTCAAGATTTTTTCGCAAATTCAAACCATCGGTAGCTGAGCGTCAGCCTATCGCCAGCTGGTTTTCGGTTTCAAGGTCATAGAGGTGCT
>NZ_JAUSTO010000027.1:0-12204 GCF_030812885.1 Moryella indoligenes | reverse complement strand
AACCGGAATGCAACCTCCCGGAGGGTATTCATTTATAAGCAACTATGGACTCAGGTCAGGGTGAGAGGGGTTGCATCTCGTTTTACAAGTGAGGGTAAAATAAATCTCATTATAAGCGAATGAGCGAGGTGCGTTTTATGAAGATAAGTTATAAAAAACTATGGGTATGGTTGATTGAACATGACATTACAAAAGCCATGCTCCGGCAATCAACCGAGTTATCACCGGGGACGATGAGCAAGCTCAATAAGAACGAAGAAGTTGCCCTCTCTGTCCTGCTGCGCATTTGTGACTTTCTGAATTGTGATATAGGAGATATTTGCGAGGCTGTACGAGTGGACGATAAATAAGCCCGTTTTTTCGTACAGCTCTTTTTGTAAGGTTTATTGTGAAATAAGGTGAAATAATTTATCCGTTAGTGGATGAAAAGACACGCTTTGAGGCTGCATTCTTTGAGTCCGTAAGAACGATGATCGTCAGACTTATGTCTGGCGGTACGGGCAAGAAGTTTACACTCCCCGAAGTCAATGAGTGCATCAACGAACTTCTGAAACACAGCATTAAGAGTGAAGGTGTAATCAACCTCTTCTCCGATGTGCAGTCCGAGTTCTCTTTGTTCGATCCAAAGTCCCTTGAGGAAGTGGCGAACATGAAGGAGAAAAATCTTGCTGTCGAACTATTAAAGAAGCTGATCGCAGAGCAAGTTTCCATCTATCGCCGGACAAACATCGTTAAATCCGAAAAGTTCTCTGAACTTATTCAGGGCGCGATGAATCGCTATTTGAACGGTATGCTCACCAACGAGGAAGTCATCGAAGAACTTCTCAAGCTGGCTAAAGAGATCGTGGACGCAACCGCAGAAGGTGAAGCGATGGGCTTGACTGCCGATGAGCTTGCATTCTATGATGCGCTGACGAAGCCTCAAGCAATTAAGGATTTCTATAAGCATGACGAACTCATTGCTATCACTAAAGAACTGACCGATCTTCTCCGCAAAAATCGGACAATAGATTGGCAGAAAAAAGAAAGTGCAAGAGCCGGTATGCGCCGGTTGGTCAAGAGACTTCTCAAGAAGCATAAGTGCCCACCGGAAGGAATGGACGATGCAGTCCAGACCGTCATGAGTCAGTGCGAGATGTGGACTGACAATGTGATGCAAGTAAGCTGATTGGAGGCATGACATATGAACAAGCATAATCTCAATCTTATATTTGAACAATATGCTTCTCGATTTGCCGAACTAAACGATGTGGACGGAAATGATGAAGGCTATAAATGGAGAGCTGAAAGCTGCTTTGTAGAACACTGGGACATAGATGCAGAAGATTTTGTTTCGATGTTCAAAGCAGCCACTAAGGAAATGAGCAATCTGATTGATAATGCCACCGTTCAGCCTATTGGCGGTATTCTGCTCTTGCTCAAGCATCAAAACGAAGTTGAGTTTGTCCGTGAATGCTTTAGAAAACTCTATCAAGAGGACGGCGGCAATTTAGAAGCAAGGCAGGATCGCATTTATGCGTTCATGGAAAAAATGAATGCAAAAATAGATCAATATGTCTCCGGGAGCTGGAAATATCCTCAGAAGATGAACAATGTTATCTACTACCTGAGCCTCCGCTATCCGAGCGATAACTATATTTTCAAAGCTACTGAGGCTACTGAATGGGCTAACTGCATTGAATATGGAGACGATTTCGGTAGCGGTGAAACATTTTCCCTTGCTAAATACTACAAGATGTGTGATGAGCTTCGAGATGCGGTTTCGGAAAATGAAGAAATAATGGAGCTTCATTCGCGCCGCCTTGAAAAGGAAGCACGAGGTTTTGATGATGACCTTCATATTCTTGTGTACGACATTATCTATTGTGCGCATACCTATCTTTTTTACACGGATGGGATTATCCAGACTACTTCTGCAAAGGAACGGATAAAGAGAGCGAAGATCCACGAAGAAATTGAGCAGCTTGAAACTGAACTTGCTGCTGCAACGGAGCGCAGCCAGAGCTACAAAGACCTTGTGGCTCATCTTATCGACATGACCGGTATGGAAGTAGAACATAAAGCCTTTGGAAAAGGTGTAGTTGTTTCTCAGGCAAACAGCATCCAAGTCATTTCTTTTCCTTCCGGCGAAAAGAAGTTTCAGTGTCCAACGGCATATACGGGAGGCTTCCTAAAAGCTGATGAAACGATTATGACAGTGTTAAATTCTGATGCAGCAAACAGAGCTGAGGCAGACAAAGCAGATAAAGCGATGAAGTCTTTATCAGATAAGATCGCAACCTTGAAGAAGTCTCTTTAACTTTGAGGAAGTTAGATGTTTATGAGAGACTTTCTTGCTACGAAGCTCCGGACTGGCATCAATAGCCTTTTTGATTGTGACAAGTACTTCTTTATCTTCACAATGGTTGTCATGATAAATAATAATATTTCCGAAGAGAAAATATATATTGGGAGGACTGCCCTTCGGATAATCCTATCCAATTTAATTTCCAATGCAGTTAAATATTCCGACGAATATGGTAGTATAAATATAGGATCAGAAAAAGGGTATATATACATCGAAAACACTTATGAAAATAGGCGATTCAAGTTTTAAATTTGAAATAGCGTTAAATAGATAAGGAGAAAAAATGTTTATATTAGAATTATACCAAGATGGAATGAGCACAGAGCTAGGACTATTTGACACCATAGAAGAAGGAAGAAAATTTGTATCTCAACTTAAAGGATACAAATTTGAAGAGATAGACGGATTTGAATACGAAACTATAAAGCTAGATTCAATCTCAGACTACATGGAACTAGAAATAAATGGCAACATAGTACCACTATCTAAGTTTATGTTTACAGAAGATGGCGATGTAGAAGTATATTGGAAAGAAATTCCAAACCTATCTAAAAAAGGAAAAGGAATCGTAAAAGGTGCAACTAGAGTGGATGCCTACACAGTAGCGAATTCAGATTTAAGAGAATATATCGAAGCGAGAGAAAATAATTATTTAGAAGTAAAGAAAAATCTAGAAAAGAAAGGCTACCAAGTAGAAAGAGCCTACTTCGGATCAGAAGACGGAGAAGCAATCCTATTTAGAAAAAAAGATTCAGAAGATTGGCACTTCTTAACCCATATGGATCCAGAATTCACAGAAAAATTTGATTTAGATGAATGTTTAGAAATGGTAGAAGAAGATAATTAAATTGAAAGCTAAAAGCCACCACGAGACTGTTTCAAAGTCTGTGTAAACTCAAAAAACTGACGCTTGATGAGTAAATAAATGTGTTGGAATTATGATTAGCTCACATACCATTTTGGTACTTGATATAAGAGACGGGGGTGCGGACATTTTCTTGGACTGCCGAGACTGTGAAAGTTTTTCTGTAAATCCGAATTCCCTGTGATAGGTTTGGGGGCTGATGAGCTGAGATGATTGGACTCAGGTCGCCAGCCCTTTAGTTAATATATAGCCGTGCTACTAGGGCACGTCAAGATCGGACGGTCATCGCGCCCGTTCTTTTATGTGGTGGATCATTAGTCTGGAAGCCGGTTTTCGTACATGAGCGCCAGCTCGCCGTATACCTTGCCCCAGTTCCGGATCGGCATCGTCCATTTCCTGGTGGCTTCAAAGGTGGCAAGATACAAAGCTTTCAGGAGGGCCTGTGAGCTCGGAAAAACGCTCCTCTGGCGGTTTAGCTTCCGGTAGGTGGAATTCAACGATTCAATGGCATTGGTCGTGTAAATGACGGTCCTGACGTCTGATGAAAACTTGAAGATCGGCGCAATAACATCCCAGTCTCGCTCCCAGCGCTTCATGGCCATTGGATACCTTTCCGACCATTTTCCGGAGACACGATCCCGATTCTGGCGGCCCTGTTCTTCATTCGGCGCAGTGTAGATCGTTTTCAGATCGTTGGCAAATGCCTTGCGATCCTTTTCAGAGACATACTTGAGCGTATTGCGGACCTAGTGAACGATGCAGCGCTGATATTCTGTTTCTGAATAAGCGGTTGTAATTGCCTCCCTGATACCTGTCAAGCCATCCGCGCAGATGATCAGGATATCCTTAACTCCACGGTTCTTGAGGCTGTTCAGGACTGCCAGCCAGTACTTCGCGCTTTCATTCTCCCCAACTTCAATCGTGAGGACTTCTTTCCTTCCCTCAAGGTTGATTCCGAGGATCACGTAAGCAGCAAGTTTCCGGATAATACCGTTGTCACGAACGGAGTAGTGGATCGCATCGATGTAGAGAACTGGATAGACCTCGCTCAGAGGCCTGTTCTGCCAGTCTTCGATCTGCGGAAGGATCTTGTCCGTCACGTCGGAAATGAAGCCTTCGGAGGTCTCAAATCCGTAGATATCCTGCATTGTCTCGGAGATCTGTCGCGTCGTCATACCCTTGGCGTACATGGAGATGATCTTCTGATCAATGTCTGAGATATCCTTCTGACGCTTCTTGACGACCTTTGGATCAAACGTAGACCTGCGGTCCTGGGGGACTTCGATTCTCATGGATCCGTAACTGGAGTTGATGGTCTTTTCCTTGTAACCGTTTCGGGCATCATCAGAGTCGGAGCGCTCGGACTTCTCGTAGCCAATATGGTGATCCATTTCGGCTTCCATCATCTCCTTAATAGTTCCTCCGAGCAGATCCTTGAGGGCATACCATCTACATACTATTAAAATTACAGCAGAATAATTTTTCGCTTTTGGAGCTACATTCCATTATTGGCATGACAATCCATTCATCATTAGATATCAGGATACAAGAGATTACTTGAATTTAGGAGTACGCTTTTGGAGAAAAGCATCTACACCTTCAGCACAGTCAGGAGTTTTGAAAACGTCTTTGCTGAACTCTAGGTTCTTATAGAAGCATTCAGCTGAACCGGAACTTCCGATCTCACGAACACCCTTCTTTATCAGCTTTATCGCCTCAAACGGCTTCTGGCCAATCTTTTCAGCCATATCGAGCGCCGCGCTGACAACGTATCCCGCAGGGGCAAGCCTGTTGACAAGGCCGAGCCGCAGGCACTCATCCGCTTCAATGAACTCACCTAGAAACATCATTTCCATAGCCTTAGCAGCACCAACAATCCTAGGAAGACGGAAAAGGCCGCCGCTACCAGGAAACACCCCGAGGTTTATTTCGGGCTGAGCGATTTTACTTGCATCGGACATGATGCGCAAATCACAAGCCATGGCCATCTCATAACCGCCGCCACAGACGACACCTTCGATTGCTGCGATAACAGGTTTCTCAAGAAACTCAATACAGTTGAAGGTCTCATTTTCCTTCTGGAGTTTTTTGCCTATTACATTGTCCCACACCTGAGGGAATTCCTTGATGTCAGAGCCAACACAGAAAGCGCGTTGGCCAGAGCCGGTGAGAACGATAACACGAACATCGTCGTCCTGCTCAAGCGTGAAGAGCGTCTCGCGAAGCTCGGCGCACAGATCAAGTGTTACCAAATTCAGGGGAGGGTTGTTGAGAGTTATAAGCGCAACGTTTTTTCTGGGCTTTTCAACAAGAATAAGCTTGTTTTTGTAGTTCATAATTATGTCTCCTTTTATATATGATAATTTAAATTACTGTCAGCTTTTACAAAAGTAGCGTGCTGATCCCAGGGACGAGAACAAGGAGGAAGTACACAGCAACGAAGCCGAGAAAGAACGGTAATTCGCCCTTTGTAATCTCCTTTATCGATAGTTTGGAAACCGATGCTGAAGCAAAGAGGTTGACTGCGACGGGCGGGGTCATATTACCTATAACAATGCCGACGCAGACGATAATGCCAAAGTGAATTGCGTTTATACCGAGGCTCTGCGCGATAGGCCAAAGGACAGGGACAAGCAGTACACATATCGAAATGCCCTCAAGGAATGTGCCAAAAAATAACAGGATTATCGCAACGACAAGGCAGAACAGCCACGGCGCAAGATTCATCGCAACAATTGCATCAACGATCTGGTTGGAAAGTCCAGAGAACGTGAACAACCATGAGAATGCGGAAGAGGTTGCAATGATGAACAGAACTATAGCACTGCTCTTGCCGGAGTCAAGTATGATGCGATAAACACTTTTGACATTGATCTCTTTATAAACAAATCTGCCTACTATATAAGAATATACGACGGCCACGGATGCTGATTCCGTTGGGGTCATGAGTCCGGAATATATACCTCCGAGAATTATGAAGGGTAAAAGAAGTGCTGGAAAAGCGTGTAAAAAGTTTATGCATATCGCTTTAACGGAGTGCTTCACAGTATTACGTGGCCAGCTCTCTTTTTTTGCATAGAAACCGCAGAGCGAGAACAGCACCAGTGCTATAACGACGCCAGCGACGGTACCAGCCTTGAACATGTTGCCCACGGAACTGTTTGTAATTGTGCAGTATACGACCATAACTATAGACGGAGGAATAATGGGACCCAAACCGCCCGCCACTGCCAAGAGACCGGCAGAGCGGCTGGCGGGATAGCCGATTCGTATCATGTCGGAATAAAGCATCCCACCGATTGCAAGCACCGTTGCTGGCGCAGAACCAGAAAGCGCCGCAAAGAATGCGCAGGCTAGAATCATCGCATAAGCCATGCCACCGCGTATGTTCCCTATAATACTGTTGCAGAAGTCAACAAGCCGACGAGAGATTCCACCCTCGCACATGAAGTTGCCAGCAAGGACAAAGAATGGTATTGCTATAATGGAGGATGCGTCCAGTGCAGCGAATAGGCGTTGTGGGATAACCGCAAGTGGCACATCAAGCGTAAGCAGCGCTGCCAGCGTTGCTGCGCCGAGTGTGATGGAAATTGGCACTCCTATAAGGAGCATTATTATCATAGACAAAAAGAGCACGTATCCTGTCATTCTGATGCCTCCTTTTTATCAATTATATCATCACACTTGCCGGTAAAGAACGAAAGCACAAACGTAATAGACTGAACCATAATGATGATTCCAAAACTTAAGGGAAGTGCAGAATAAGGTATCCACATAGGGATATGCAGTCCGGATGAAACCTGACCGGACATTATCTGAGTTTGAATGATGCTGAAGGAAAAATAAAAACAGACTGCTGAGAATGCGATAATAACGAGTTTGGAAATTATGTGGCATATGGCTTTTGCCGTACTGCCGAGCCTTTCGGTCAGGGTTGTAAGAGATATCTGGGAGTTGTCACGCAGACCAGCCTCCGTTGCAAAGAGTGCCATATAGACCAAAGAGTAACGGGATATTTCCTCCAGCCAGCTTATGCCTAGCTTAAATATGTTTCTGTTTACTACCTGAGCGAATGATCCCAGTATCATTATCACAAATGCCAGGAAAAGTATAAAATCTTCAATTTTCTGAAGTTTAGAAAATATTTTTTTCATACGGCCCCCTTCTTTTATAGACACGGCCGGATTAATCCGGCCGTGTCTTCAAAAGTGCAATTTAATCAGTCTGCCTTATCAGCTTCGATTGCGGCAGCCCAATCGGGATCAATTCTGTCGGAGAACTGCTCCATTGCGGGATCAACGACCGCATGCAGCTCATCTATAGGAATCTCGTAGAAGTTGACGCCGAGCTTAACAAGCTCTTCGCGTGCACTTTCATTGGCCTCAACGAGGTACTGGCGCTGACGGTCAGCACCTGCCTTGATACCTGACATGAAAGCGTCCAAAAGATCAGCCGGGATGGAGTTATACGCTTTGTCCGACATGAACACGCCCATAAATCCAAATACGTGGTTAGTCATGGTAACATTCTTGGTAACCTCATAGTAACGGTTCGCAACAAGGTTCGCAACAGCGTTCTCAGCGGCTTCAATAGCACCTTGCTGGAGAGCAGTAAAGACTTCGCCGGAGGCCATCGGAGTAGCGATAGCTCCGAGTGCATTGAATGCAGCAATATGCAGGTCATTTTCCATGGTACGGATCTTCAGGCCTTTGAAGTCCTCGATGGTTTTTACGGGACGAGTAGAAAAAACATTTCTGAAACCGACGTCCATCCAGCCGACAGTGTGAATGCTCTGAGCGGCAGTCTTCTCAGCGATGAGCTGTCCGACCTGACCGTCAATAACGCGGTGAGCCTCATCAGCATCGTTGAAAAGGAAAGGCTGGTCGAGAACGGTCATCTCGGGAATGAAAGAGGTGAGAACGGCGTTGGAAGCAGTAAACATGTCAATGGTGCCTAGCTGCGCGCCCTCATACATGTCTCTCTCGTTTCCAAGTTGGCCACCTGCGAAGACCTTAATCTTTATGCGGCCTTTGGTTGCTTTCTCAACTTCCTCGGCAATTGCAAGAGCGCCTTTGTGAAAGTTGCTGCCGTCGGGGTCTACCATGCCAAGCTTGAAAGTGAGAACGTCTGTGGAAGATGCTACGATACTTCCAGCCGTGCCGCCGTCCTGTGCTACAGATGCTGTGGGTGCAGTGTTGCCCGAGCCGCAGCCGACAAGCAGGCAGACAATCGTAGCAACGCAAGGAATAATTGCTGTGAGTTTTCTCATTTTTTCCCCTTCTTATTAGAATATAATTTTTTAGCTGAGTAAAGAATTATTCAACCTTTGCTACAGCTTTACCTGATTTGAGCATATACGCTATCTTCTCCTCCGAATAGCCACACTCTCTGAGCAGCTCCAGAGTATTCTCCCCAAGATCCGGCGGCAGCCTGCGCAGCGGCAGTGGCTTGCCGTCATAGCGGTTTGCATGGCCGAGAACCTTAACCTCTCCAGCAACGGGGTGGTTCATTGTTATGAAAGTTTCGTTAAATATGACTTGTTCATCGTTGACAACATCTTCGTACTCATTTACTTTTTCGTACCACATGCCAAGCGACTCGAATATCTCAATCCACTCCGCCGTTGTACGCTTTTTAATCTCAGCACAGACGACCTTATCAAACTCGATGCGATTCTCCATTTGATCCCTTGCGGTGAAGTGTGCAAGAGAACCCGGAGTAAAAGCTTTTTCCAATTTCTCAAAAGGGTTAAGAGAGAGCGTTATGCAGGAGTCAGCTGTTTCATAAACACCGTATGGTGACTGATGAAAGCGCGTTGACAGACCGGTATCGGTGCGCTCGGTCAACTCTCCGCCGTTCATAAAATAGTTGAGCGGCTCAATCTGAAGGTCAAGTGCAGAGCCAAGCAGACTTGCATCAACCTTGTGCCCGATACCTGATCTGTCGCGATCGTATACCGCCGAGACGATACCTAGAGCGGCGAGTATAGCGCCATGTTGATCGACGAGCGACGTGCCTGCAGGCATGGGCGGGTGGTCTCCTGGCCCGGTCAGTGCGGCAAGGCCACTCATACCTTGAAGCAATAAGTCCTGTCCAGGCTTCTTGGCTTTAGGGCCGAGCGAACCATAGCCCGTGCAGGAGCAGTATACTATGCGGGGGGTTATTTCCTTGAGCTTTTCATATCCCAAACCAAGCTTGTCCATAACACCGGGACGAAAATTCTCAATTATAACATCATAACCCTTGTCCTTTATGAGCGCATATATAGTCTCGCGGCCTTCCTCAGTCTTGAGGTCAATCGCTAAATCGCGCTGATTGCGGTTTGCCATGAGATAAAACACGCTGACTCCGTTTTTGTATGTGTTGCATCCGGACCAGCCGCGCTCATAAGCGCCTTTGCAGGCTTCAATTTTTACTACATCCGCTCCGAGATCTGCTAGCGCTTGCGCAGCGGATGGGCCTTGAAGATAGTGCGTGAAACTCAGAACTTTGATTCCTTCCAGCATGGGGGTATCCTCCTTAATATATTTATCAGTACAGTAGCGACGTTACCTTCGGTGTATCTATGTTGATTCTACGGTAAAGCGCTTCGGCAAAATAGTAGTCGCCGTACATTGCTGATTCGTCAACGCCTGATTTACGTGGAAAATCGACAGTCGCATGGCGTATTATTCCATACTTGTCCATGTCGTCAAAAAGACAGATATTGGTTTCAGCGGCAATAATCCTGTCGGCACGCTTACCCCAGAGATTTGCCGCTTTGGTGTCTTTACGTACGCGACACATCTCAGAGATTAGTGCCATGCCGGCGCAGGCTATCGAGGAGGCTGCTGCGTCTATCGGCTGGCTGCTGTCATTACGGAAATTGAAATCCCATGCCGGCATCAGATCGTCGTTCAGATGCTCCCAGTAGTAGTCGGCGATTTTTATTGCTTCTTCCAGAAACTCGGTTTCGCCCGTATAGCGGTACATGTTTGAAAAGCCGTACAGAGCCCAAGCTTGTCCGCGGCTCCAGCATGAATCTGCTGAAAAACCTTGATGAGTATCGCCGTAAATGATATAATTTTTATCCCAACGGACAACATGATAAGTGGAGTAGTCCTCTCTAACTGCATATTTTTGAATGCGGCGTCCGACACTTAGGCACAGTTCTTTCCGAGTTGGGTCATCCAGCAGCTCGCCGGATATCCACAACAAGGGGATATTCATAATCGTGTCAACAATGGATATTCCGGCATATCCGTATTCACCCCATGCTCGGATGAGTCCGCTCGCAGGTATGTACTGCTTTATAAGGTTCTCAGCTCCAGCGTGGATAAGCGGGAGATATGCTTCATCTCCGGTTACTCTGTACCCGAGCACGCAGCTTGGCCCAAATATAAAGCCCTGATCATGAGTGCTCGTATCATCCATGCGGCATCTGAGCTTCATTGCCCAACTCTTTATCATTTCATCCATACCGCTGTCTGAGACCATTATCCGCTCCAGCCAAAGCAACCCTATCCAGAAGCCGCCTGTCCAGTGCCCATCCCGGTTGGTGAGCCATGCTGATTTTCTGGTGATGTGCGGAAATCCGTCCAGCCTGTCATTCATGTGGTTTACTTTTTCAAAGCATTTAGCTAAGATTTTCTCATAATCCTGTCTCATCATTTACCTCTCTTAGTTCTTATATTTATTGCTTGAGGTCGGTCAGCTATGGCATTTTTCACAAATCTCGGCTGTTTTGCTTACCTATGGCAATTATTATTACATAAGTTTTCAAAGATTGATGTGCTTATTAGCACGCTTTTCAGCTTTAATATACAACATTTGTCTCTATGTTTAAGGGGCGTTGAT
Source organism: Moryella indoligenes (assembly GCF_030812885.1). Lineage (NCBI taxonomy): Bacteria > Bacillati > Bacillota > Clostridia > Lachnospirales > Lachnospiraceae > Moryella > Moryella indoligenes. The sequence continues at coordinate 1,156 of NZ_JAUSTO010000027.1, read as the reverse complement.
TGCTATCCGAAGTTCCACCTCAAATTCTGAAAGGTGGAAGTTAATCTTTCCGAATAAAAGAATGGAAGTTAATTCTTCTGAAAAGTACTACAATAGAGTTATTGGTCCACCACCTGTCGCTCCGGCTAAAACAGGAGGGTCTATGGCTAAATATAAGCAGCTTACCCTCAATGATCGATTCTCGATAGAGGCTGGTCTCAGGGATGGTAAATCATTCAAGGCTATTGGTGAGACTATTGGCAAGGACTGTGCTACTGTCTTCAAGAATGTCCGCTCCCACCTAGCGTTTAGGAACACTGGAGCTTATGGCAGACCGTTCAATGACTGTCTTAACCGCAGGAAATGCCAGCTTTCAGGTGTCTGCAAGAACTGTCCTTCGGAGAAGAAACGCGCCCGTTACTGTTCGCTCTGTGGTAAGTGCACGGCTTCCTGCCTCCTCTATCAGAAGGAAGAATGTCAGAAGCTTGCAAAGCCGCCGTATGTCTGTAATGGATGCAGACAACAGCGGTTCTGCACGCTCGAAAAACGGTTCTACGATGGTGCAAAGGCCCACTCGGGATACTCTGAGGTGCTCTCAGAGGCCCGACAGGGAATCGCTCTTTCAGACAAAGAGCGCAAGCGTCTGGACGATATCATTTCTCCCCTGCTCCTGAAGGGGCAGTCGCTGCACCACATCTGTCTGAATCACAAGGCAGAACGCATGGTCAGCGAACGGACACTTTACACATACATGGACGCTAATCTCTTCTCCGCACGCAACATTGACATGCCACGCAAGGTAAGAATGCGCCCGCGCCGCAAAAAACCTGATACCATCAAAGTCGATCCAAAGTGCCGTGAAGGCCGCACACTGAACGATTTCAAGACTTTTATGGCCTTCCACCCGGATACCCCGGTAGTCCAGCGTCAGTAACCGATATCTTCAACCGGCTGTACCCGGAACTGGGCTCTAACACATTTATTGAACTGTTCCCTGTGATCCTGGCGGATAACGGCAGTGAGTTCTCTGATCCCAGGAGCATCGAATTCGATGCCAACGGGAACCGGCGTACCCGGATGTTTGATGCTGTATAAATAAAGTTGACATCTTATTCTCAAGGATTTCATTATAATTTAAGAGAATAAGGAGGCGTTTACGGTGGCAACTAACAGACAG
>NZ_JAUSTO010000026.1:0-17359 GCF_030812885.1 Moryella indoligenes | reverse complement strand
CCCCACATGTAGCACGAAGTGACGCAAAGGCGTCACGGGAGTGCGGAATGTGGCAGCGTTGCGGGAGCGCAGAGCGCGAAGCGACGCGTAATCATGGAAGGAGCTTAAAGGGAGTAACGCCCCCCGGCAGGCTTGCCTGGCAGTGAGGATAGAGCTTCATGACCTGCCCCACATGTAGCACGAAGTGACGCAAAGGCGTCACGGGAGTGCGGAATGTGGCAGCGTTGCGGGAGCGCGGAGCGCGAAGCAACGCGTAATCATGGAAGGAGCTTAAAGGGAGTAACGCCCCCCGGTAGGCTTGCCTGCCAGTGGGGATAAGGCTTCATGACCCGCCTCACATGGAGCACGAAGTGACGCAAAGGCGCCACGGGAGTGCGGGGTTATTCTTCGATTACGCGGATTTCAAGGTAGTCAAAATCCAGCGTCTCTATAAAATTGTCCTGCCGGAAGCGAGTGTGTGAGAGCCGGCGGAATTCGTCTATATTGGCATCAAGCCATATAGGCTCCGCGAGATCAAAGCTGCGGCACAGCTCGGTAAGCGCGTCAAGCACCATTTGGGTGCGCGATTTACGAAAGTCGCTTTCGGTGATGATGAGATCTCTCACGAGACGATTGTTTTTGATGCATTTACCCCATAGGCGGAACATGAGTACCTCCTGTTGGTTTCATGTGAGTTTTTGATAGCGTTATTCTAAACGATTTTCTAATAATGTTCAACGAAAGGGGAACGATATGCTGCAGCCGATTACAGATTACCCCGCATTCTTTGCGGGCGCGAAAGAGACCCTCGCAAAGGTGACAGAGCTTCGGGCTCAGGAAGAACAGCTGAAAGCAGATGAGGCGAGGAGCCGCTCGGATCTGGAGTCAGAGCAGAAGGCATTGAAGGACAATATTGAGCTGACAATAAAGAAGCGGGTTGCAGAGATCAGCAGTACCTATGATGCGGAGATTGCAAAGGGAAATGAGGAGCAGAGGCGGGTTCGCGCGCGGCGCGAGAAGGCAAAGAGCGCAGGCGTAAAGGAACGCATAAAGGAAGAGACCCGGGGGCATCTAGAAGAGATTGCGGCTCTGAAGAAGACGATGCGGGATAGCTTTCGGGAGCAGAAAGTACCGGCGATGTTTCGCTCCAAGCTCTACTATGCGTTGTATTTTCCGCACAAGCTGAAGCAGTGGCTGCTGCTGCTCCTTTTTATTGTGCTTTTTTTTGTCGCACTTCCCTGTGGAATTTATTTTCTTGCACTGCCGGAAAAGTTCAGAAGTGTTCCTGTGTTGATTGGTATTTATGTGGCGGACATTTTGGTTTTTGGCGGTATCTACACCGTAATTGGTAATACCTCAAAGCTGCATCACCTTGAGCTCCTGAAGCAGGGAAGAGATATCTGGGATCAGATCGCGCAGAACGAGCACAGGGTGAAGAAAATCACGAGGCAGATCACCCGCGACAAGAGTGAGGACAAATATGACCTTGCGTCCTTTGATGATGAACTTGCGCATATCAGTCAGAATATTCAGGAGGCCACGGCGAAGAAACAGGAGGCTCTGAATAATTTTGAGAACGTAACGAAGAATATACTCACAGATGAGCTGACGCAGAATGCCCGTCCGCGCATAGAACAGCTGACCAGCAGTCACGCAGTGACGCTGCGGACCTTGCAGGAGATCAGTGCGGAGCGGCAGAAGCAGACGCTCTGCCTTGTGGATCAGTATGAGGTATATCTTGGCAAGGAGTTTATGACAGAGGAAAGACTCAGCGCGCTTCAGAAAATTATGGAGACCGGAACCGTAACCAATCTTTCCGAGGCAATGGAAGAATATAAGAACAGACAGGACTGATGAAGCGGAGCTATGGCTGAAAAAAGGCATCTGAATACAAATAATATCAGAGCGCTGCCCCCCCGGGGTTCCTCCGCAGAGGACGCATATGCGGGTGAGCCTTTTCAGGAAGAGCGGGAGCGGCGGGGACGCAGACGGCACCGGCTTTTGCTGACGCTCGCCCTGCTGTTCGGCGCTATCTTGCTGGCACTGCAGCTGGTTCGGCGTTTTATGCGCTATGATTCCTATGCCGTGATGTGGCAGAAGGATCTGAATCAGGGTAGTTTGGTGGGCTACGCACACTTTGGAAATGGTCTCTTGAAGTATTCCAAGGATGGAGTCACCTATCTGACCGGGCGCGGGACAGAGGAGTGGGTTGACACCTATGAAATGAAAGCGCCGATTGTCAGCGTCCGCGGGAATTATGCAGCAATTGCTGATTGCCAGGGAAACAGCATTCGTATCTACGGAGAGGCGGGAAAGATAGGGGAGACGACCACCATACTACCGCTGACAAAGCTGGCGATCGCAGATAATGGGATCACTGCTGTAATTGAGGAGGATGCCGGAGCGAGCTATATCACTTTTCTTCAAAAAGACGGGAGATCTCTGGATATCACGGTGAAGAGCATACTTTCGGGAGACGGATATCCCACAGATCTTGCGCTTTCTCCTGACGGAACACGGCTTATGGTGGGCTACGAGTATCTGAGCGGTGGGGATTTGAAAGGGAGAGTGGTCTTCTACGACTTCTCAGAAATTGGGAAAAATATTCCAAACCGACTGGTCGGTGGTTTTGATGAGCAGTTTTCAGACAGTCTGCTGGCAGAGGTACACTATCTGGATGGAACCTATTCCTTTGCGGCATCAACCGCAGGACTGTGCTTCTTCTCATCCAGAAACCTCACCTCACCCGAGGTGGTGAAGGAGGTGCGGGAGACAGATGAGATTCGCTCTCTCTTTTATAATAATAAATATGTAGGGTTGATTCTGAACAATTCCGGCGGACAGGAGCGCTACCGACTGGAGTTGTACAGAGCGGATGGCGGCAAGGTGATGGAGAAGTGCTTTGATGATAACTATCAGTTTGCATCCATAGATGGGAATACAGTTTTTATCCACTCTTCCACGATGGGGATGATCTACAATACCGCCGGAGTCAGAAAGTTTTATGGAAAGCTGGACTTTCCTGTGATCTATATGGAGCAGGGAGCTCTGCCGGGAGAATATATCATGGCTGGGCCCGCAAATATCAAACGGGTGCGCCTGCGCTGATGGGCAGTGTCTGTATGGGGGATAAGCAGATGGGAAAAATTGCAGTAGGTGTTGATGTCGGTGGAACTACGGTGAAGCTTGGATTTTTTTCGCCGGAGGGGGAGCTCATTCAGAAGTGGGAGATACCCACGGACAGAGAGAGCGGCGGCGCAAATATCATTCCGGATATCGCTTCCTCGATACAGAAGACCCTGGAGAAAGGTGCGTACAAGCTGGAGGATGTCATAGGTGTAGGACTTGATGTCCCGGGACCGGTGCAGCCCACAGGCTATGTGGAGGTCTGTGTGAATCTGTTCTGGAAGGATCGCTATCCGGCGAGAGAGCTCTCGGAGCTTTTGCAGGGAGTGCGCGTAGAGATTGGAAATGATGCCAATGTGGCCGCGCTCGGAGAGGCCTGGAAGGGCGGCGGCGAGGGCGCGCAGGACGCGGTTATGTTGACGCTTGGAACCGGTGTCGGTGGAGGGGTGATCCTCGGCGGACAGATTGTGAGCGGACGTCATGGCCTCGGCGGTGAAATCGGACACATTCATGTGCGGGATGAGGAGGCAGAGGCCTGCAACTGCGGCGGACATGGCTGTCTCGAACAGATAGCGAGTGCGACAGGAATTGTCCGGGAGGCGAAGCGGAAGCTCGCAGAGTCAGAGGAAGCAAGTGCTATGCGAGCGCTGGGAGAGAAGCTCAGCGCAAAGGATGTCTGTGATCTCGGAAGAGCGGGAGATGCGCTCGCAGATGAGGTGATAGAGACCGTCGCGCGCTATCTGGGGCTGGCCATTTCTCACCTGTGCCTGATTGTGGATCCGGAGATTTTTATTATAGGCGGCGGTGTATCCAGGGCCGGCTCCTACCTGTTGGATAAGATTAAAAAGTATTATGATATGTATACTGCGATTTCCTCTAACCGTGGGCGGGTGGTGCTGGCGGAGCTTGGAAATGATGCGGGTATTTATGGCGCAGTGAGGCTGGTGCTGTGAAATGTTGAAGGAAGTATTGCCGGGTCTCTGGGTGGATAATGTCGCTACTCGTTTTCCCGGCGTCAGTGAAATAAATTACAGCTTTGTGAAGGGAGCGCCGGGCTGCCGCAGTCTTCTGGTTGATGCTGGATTGCCGGACGAAATTGCACCGGGCTGCCGTGAGGCGCTGCTTTATGATATGGAGGAGCTGGGGCTTTCATTTCATCAGCTGGACTGTGTCATTACCCATTCGCACAGAGACCATGTTGGTCAGGCAAAGCTCCTGAATGAGAGAGGGGCGAGGGTGCTTATCAATCCGGTGGATATGAGCACGGAGGAGGAGCAGATCAATCACGAGCTGCTGCACCCGGAGCTGAGGCGCCGGCTTTTCCGCCTGATTGGTCTGGAATTGGCGGATCAGGAGACCTACGAGGCGTTCTGGCGCGCAGCGGACGAATTTTCTTCCGGCTTTGAGGACTGCTGGAACTTCTCATGGGATCCGATTTCTCCGGGAGAGGAGCTGCACTACGGAGAATATCGCTTCACTGTGGTACCCTTGCCGGGACACACGCAGGGTCAGATTGGCCTCTGGGACAGGACAAAGAAGCTGTTGTTCAGTGGAGATCAGCTGGTGCATGGGATCACTCCAATTGTCGGGGATGCGGGGAACTATCCGGAAGGGCTCGATGAGTATCTGAATTCTATGCGGGATGTCAAGCATCTCTATGGGGGCTGTCTTTTTATTCCCGGGCATGGGAGGCCATTTCGAAATCCGACGGCAGAGGTGGATGCAGTTGTGCAGAGCTATCTGGATAAATGCTCCATCATGTATGATATCCTGCGTCACTCTGAGCAGCCTCTGAGCATACGCGGAATTGCGATGCGCACCTATGGACGCTATGGCAAAGAGCTGAGCGACAATGAGCGACGCTCTTGCATACTTATCTGGTTTAAGACCCGCGCCTGTCTGAACTATATGAAAAAACGCCATCTCCTGCATGAGGAGATGACGGATGGGGTTTCCATGTGGCGTGCGGTGTAAATTTCAGACAGAGCCTGAATCTTCAGATCTGAAAATCTGAGGATTCAGGCTCTGTTTTTTGTTATTCATCAATTTGTTTCACGAAACTACAATATCAAAGCCTATACTGGCCTTAAAGTAGTCGCCATCGATGACAATATCAAAGCTGCCGTGCTGGAGCTCAGTCAGGGATTTTGCAATGGAGAGTCCCAGCCCGCTGCCATCCGTGGTGCGGGAATCGTCTCCGCGCACAAAGCGCTCTGTCAGCTCCTCCGGACTGATATTCAAGGGCCGTGCGGAGATATTTTTTATGGTGAATTTTACCCGGCCTCCCGCACGCACTACATTGACATAGACGCGTGAGCCCTCCGCGGCATACTTGAATGCATTGTTATAGAGATTTTCGAGAACGCGCCACAGGTGCTGCCCGTCTGCGTGGATCAGAATGAGCTCCCGCGGAAGCTCGGCGACAAGGCTCAGGTTCCGCTCGGTGAAGCGCTCCTCGAACTCCCCGTTTGTCTGCTCAATCAGCTCGACAAAGTTGATATCCACGGCGTTCAGCTGTACATTGCCTGTGGAGGCCTTGCTCGCCTCCACGAGATCCTCTGTCAGCGTCTTTAAGTGCTGTGACTTCTGCTCCAGTACGTTGACATACTCCAGTATCTTCGGATCGGCAGGGTGAGCCCGCTTGATCAGATCCACATAGTTGATGATGGAGGTGAGCGGTGTCTTGATGTCATGTGAGACATTGGTGATGAGTTCTGCCTTCATGCGCTCGCTGCGAACCTGATCGTTCAGCGCCCGCTTCAGACCTGCACTGATATTATTAATGGTATCGGCAAGACGGGCTTCCCGTCCGTGAAATTCCGAGGTATCCAGCAGTGCCTCCTCCCCCGCAGAGCCGGAGTCCAGCTGTCCGATTGCCTCCGCAATACGGTCTCTCTCTATCCGCTTCCGGTAGAGCTTCTGGAAGAACCAGATATCTGTGACGGCGAGAAGCAAAAAGAGCGTGAAGGCGAGGAGTCTGGCGCTCACGGAGTTTCGCGTGAGTATGAGAGAGCTGATTGCGGCAGTAAGCGCAATGTTTGCGGCGACGAAGGCGGAGTAGTAGACTGCGATGCGCCGCGCGAAGGTAATATTCAGAGAGAATTCACGCGCGTTTTCCGCAAGCTGTTTTGCAAAGCTTTTTTCCCAGAGTATCCCGGCCTTCCACGCGCGCAGCAGTGAAAAGACCAAGGGGAAGGCGCAGAGGTAAATGATGATATAGACCAGCATTTCCCCGGAGAATGTCCAGTAGCGCTCCGGTGCCAGTATATGGATGAGCCGTGCGATGGTATTGTCTGAGACAAAGATGAGAAAGCCGATCAGAAGCAGCGTGTTCAGAATGTTCAGCTCGGGCATGCGCCGGTCGAAGGACATCAGCTGCAGCTCAGACGACTTCGGTTTCGTGCGCCCGGCAAGCATGAAAAGGCGCGCAAGGCTTACGAGCATGGTAAGAAAGCCGGTGAGCATCAGAAGCAACCCGGCCGCGTAGACATCCCGCTGGGAAGCATAGTTCAGGACACCCGTGTAGAAATCATCCCGCAGCGGATAGCTGGTATCAACCACAAAAATGGCGCGATAATCCGTGTCGCGGGAACCACCCTCCTCCAGAAGCATGTCGCGGATCCTGACAGGGGTTTCAGAGAGGTTGTTGTCCGGGAGAGGACTTTCAGAGGAGAGTATGACATATTTCCCGAGGGAGCGTGCCAGCTCTTCCGTGAGATCGGCGCGATTGGTGTAGGCCTTTCGTCCCTCCAGCTCAATGAGATAGTAGAGGTTGGAATTCCCTTTGTTGTAGCGGTCCACGCTGCGGCAGTAATCTCCAAGCGCGGTCATGACCTCGCGGGTCATGGCATCCAGCGTCACAAAAGCCGTCCCGGGGCCGGAGGCTTTTTCCGTCTCGCGGTAGGCGCGCCAGGTGACAGGATAGGCCTCCGCCTGCGCATTGTCTTCTGCCGTCTCGCTGTGCAGGACGCGGTAGTCATTATCAAAGGAATAACCGTGGAGCTTAGCATAGTCCAGGACATCATTGACAGTCCATATGATTTCCTCACCACTGCCTGTGGAGTAGGCGAAGATCTCATTGTCTGTATCAAGCTCGCCGCCGTACTCGAAGACATCGCGGTAGCGGACATAGCGCATGAGTTCTGTTGCCTCGGACTCAAACAGTGCGTCAAAGGCCGGAGATTCCTCGTAGATCTCAGAGTTCAGCCATTGTATACCCTTTTTAAAGTTGGAATTGCAGTAGACGATGGATACGCCTGCGACAAAGAGGCAGAGTGCAAGCGCGTGAACAATGAGCAGAAAGCGCTTTCTCCCGGCATAGCTGGTTTTCAATTCTTTTTTCTTATTATTCATAGGCGGCTGCTCAGACCTGCTTTTCTACCTTGTAGCCGACGCCCCATACCACCTTCAGATATCGGGGTTCCCGCGGGTTGATTTCAATCTTTTCGCGGATGTGGCGAATGTGAACCGCGACCGTATTGTCTGCGCCGATCGCCTCCTCATTCCAGATTTTCTCATAGATTTCATCGATGGAGAAGACCTTGCCCGCGTTGCGCACGAGCAGAAGGAGTATGTTGTACTCAATGGGAGTCAGCCGGACAGAATTTCCGGAGACTGTGACCTCCTTTGTCTCATCGTTGATCTGCAGGTCACCGACGGAGTAGACCTGAGAGCTGTCGTGGGAGCCGAGATTGCCGAGCTCTGTGTAGCGCCTGAGCTGACTCTTCACCCGGGCAACCAGCTCAAGCGGGTTGAAGGGCTTTGTCAGATAGTCGTCGGCCCCGATGTTCAGGCCGAGTATTTTATCATTGTCCTCGGATTTAGCGGAGAGGATAATGATGGGAATGGAGCTGGTTTCACGCACCTTCAGTGTTGTGCGTATTCCGTCCAGTCCCGGCATCATGACGTCGACGATCAGGAGATCTACCGGTGTGGTCTCCATGATTTTCAACGCCTCGAAGCCGTCGTAGGCACGCAGTACCTCGAAGTCCTCTCCGGAGAGGTAGATGCTGATTGCCTCTACAATTTCGTGATCGTCGTCACAGACCAGTATTTTCTGCATGATTTTTCCTCGCTTTTTTATGCGGAAGCTTTATGATAGAGTAGGTTATTGGAAAGAATGCAGCATTGCGCTGCTCTGTCTGTATCAGGGATACAGTCACTGCTGCTGTAAGCTCATTATAACATATCTGGCAAGGAGCGGGAAATGACGGATGAACAGCTGATGCGTGCTGCGGTGAGAGAGGCGAAGAAAGCTGAGGCCATAGGTGAAGTTCCGATCGGCTGTGTGATCGCGCGGGAGGGGAAGGTCTATGCCCGCGGTTACAACAGGAGAATGACGGACAGGAGCGCACTTGCACACGCGGAAATTGCTGCGATACGAAAGGCCTGCCGAAAGTTTGGCGACTGGCGCCTGGAAGATTGCACACTCTATGTGACGCTGGAGCCCTGCCCCATGTGTGCGGGAGCCATTGTGCAGGCAAGAATCCCGCGGGTGGTCTTTGCCTGCCGGAATCCGAAGGCGGGGAGTGCGGGATCGGTGGTGGATCTCATGCATGTAGAGGGCTTTAATCATCAGGTGGAAGTAGAGGAAGGGCTGCTTGGAGAAGAGTGCGCAGAGCTGATGCGGAGCTTCTTTCGCGCGCTCCGGGAGGCCAGAAAAAAAGCTGTGCGGGATTGACAAAAGCGGAAGCTTCCCATTATACTGAAATTCCGCACAGCTGGGGAGACGGCGGTTCCCTGTACCTGCAGTCCGCCATAGCAGGAGTGATATCCCGCCCCGGGTGTGTGAGCTGTGGAGCAGCCCGCGGAAAGCGGTGTTGACGTGAGGGCCCCCGCGCGGCGGACCTTTGCGAACCGTGTCAGGGCAGGAATGCAGCAGCACTAAGTAAATGTGTACGGGTGATGCGGGATTACCGTCACCGAGCTTGCTGCCGCGGTAACGTTCATGGTTCCCATTCAAAGCGGGATGTGCGGATTTAAAAGATGAGAGAGAGCGGTGTGCCGGAGGGCCACCGCTTTGTCATTGCCGAAATAATCATTCTGTCGTATACTTTTATGGAATAAACGTTCCTGAGGGCTGTCGTAATCAGACCCTGCGGCGTGGGGAGATGAGATGTCAGAGCGAAAGAAGGCAAAGAAAACTGTCCGTAAAGTTGCAGAATCAGGCTGCGGGATCGGGCCCGGAGAGACAATTCGTGTCGGGCTTCTGACCAGCGGAGGAGACTGCCAGGCTCTGAATGCGACGCTGCGCGGCATCGCAAAGACGCTCTACAATCTGTATGAGAAGGCAGAGATCATAGGCTTTCTTGACGGCTACCGGGGTTTGATGTACGGGAATTTCCGTCGTATGGAGAAGAGCGATTTTTCCGGCATACTCACGAGGGGCGGAACGATGCTCGGAACAAGCCGTCAGCCCTTTAAGCAGATGTCTGTTCCGGATGAGGACGGTAATAATAGGGTAGAGCTGATGAAGGCGACCTATCGGAGGCTGAAGCTCAACTGCCTCTGTGTGCTGGGAGGGAACGGCAGTCAGAAAACCGCGAACCTTCTGCGTGAGGAGGGGCTGAATATCATTGCGCTTCCAAAGACCATAGACAATGATCTGTATGGAACGGATGAGACCTTCGGTTTTCAGAGTGCAGCGGAGGTCGCAGCAGATGCGATTGACTGTATTCACACGACGGCGGCCTCGCACGGCAGGGTCTTTATTGTGGAAGTTATGGGACACAAGGTAGGCTGGCTTACGCTCTACGCAGGCATTGCGGGCGGCGCCGACATTATCCTCATTCCGGAAATTCCCTATGATATCAATGCGGTGGTTTCCGCGCTGAAGAGGCGGGAGCAGACCGGCAGTAAGTTCTCTATTATTGCGGTGGCAGAGGGAGCCATTTCAAAGGAGCTTGCCGGACTCAGCAAAAAGGAACTAAAGAGCAGAATCGCCGACCGGAAGCACCCCTCTGTGGCCTATGAGCTCGCTGCCCGGATTTCAGAGATCACGGGACAGGAGGTGCGCGTCACCGTACCCGGGCACATGCAGCGGGGCGGAACGCCGAACCCCTACGACCGCGTGCTCTCGTCACGGCTGGGAGCGCGTGCCGCGAAGCTCATCCGGGAGGGACGCTTTGGTCGCATGGTTGTGGTGAAAAATAACGAGGTGACGAGCATACCGTTGGAGGAGTCAGCCGGGAAGTTGAAGATGGTGGATCCGAACTCTTCGCTGGTCGAGGAGGCGCGGCTTCTGGGACTTTCTTTCGGAGACAGGTAAGGAAAAGCGATGTCTTATGTGGCACTATACCGCAAATGGCGTCCCAGAACCTTTGAGGAAGTAAAGGGGCAGGACGCCATTTGCACGACTCTTAAAAATCAGATTATCTCCGGCAGAGTGGGGCATGCCTATCTCTTCTGCGGCACCCGCGGCACCGGTAAGACCAGTGTTGCCAAAATTCTGGCCAGGGCGGTGAACTGTGAGCACCCGATCAACGGGAATCCCTGTGGTGAGTGTGCGATGTGCCGCGCAATTGCAGAAGAGCAGTCCATGAATGTTCAGGAGATCGACGCGGCCTCCAATAACGGTGTCGACAATATCCGCGATATCCGAGAGCAGGTGCAGTATCCGCCGACGGAGGGACACTACCGTGTCTTTATCATTGATGAAGTGCACATGCTGTCCACAGGAGCCTTCAATGCACTCCTAAAGACGCTGGAGGAGCCGCCGGCTTATGTGATTTTCATTCTCGCGACCACGGAGGCGCACAAGATTCCGGTGACGGTGCTCTCCCGCTGTCAGCGCTATGATTTCCATCGCATCACGGCAGAAATCATCGCCGGGCGGCTTAAGGAGCTCACGGCAGCAGAGCAGATCCAGATCGAGGAACGCGCGATCGACTACATTGCCCGGCAGGCAGATGGGGCGATGCGTGATGCGCTGAGCCTTTTGGACGAGTGTGTGGCCTTTCATCCCGATGAGGAGCTGAGCTACGATGAGGTGCTGGAGATTCTGGGCGCGGTGGATGTTGCGACCTACGCGAAGCTCTTTTCCGCTTTGTCCGGAGGGCGGGGCGGAGAGGCGCTCTGTATATTGGACAGAGCCTTTGAGGAGGGCAGCGAGCTCAGCCAGTTTGTCAATGATTTTCTCTGGTATCTTCGAAATCTTCTTATTTTGAAGACCGCAGAACATGCGGAGGGGATGATAGACAGTTCGGGTGAGAAGCTGGAGCTCATGAAAAAAGATGCGGCAGAGGCCTCTACAGCAGTGCTGATGCGTTATATCCGGGTGCTCTCGGAGCTCTCTAACCGGCTGCGCTTCTCTTCTCAGAAGCGGGTAATGACGGAGCTCACGCTGATTCGGCTCACGGCGCCGGAAATGGACGATACAAATGATGCACTTTTGGAACGTGTCGCGGCGCTGGAGCGGGAGCTGAAGACGCTGAAGGCGGAGGGGATCCGAATGGTACAGACTGCTGCTCCGGAGACCTCCGCAGAGAAGAAACCTGCGGAACCAAAGACTATTGCTCTGCCCAAGGCGGAGTATGAGGATTTTATGGCGATACGGACCGACTGGGGCAAGATCACTGCGTCCATTGGCGGGGCCTACGGAGCGGCGCTGCAGGGGAGCTCTGTGGAGCCGGCCGGGCCGGGGGCCATGTGCATCGTTTTTCCGAATGCAGGTGTGCAGCGCTTTGGCGGACTGGATGGGGCGCTGGAGCTGCTCTCGCAATATGTGGCAGAGCATTATCAGAAGGAGATCAGCTTCCGAACCCGTGCGCGCGTGGGTATGGAGGCGGCGAACAGCTACACAGTGAGCGCAGAGGAGCTGAGGGAGATCGTGGATTTTCCGATCGAGACAGAGCGCGGCAGTTCACAGGGTTGAACAGCAGAGCATGACAAGGTAATCAAAATTCAGAAAACAGGTGGAGGCAAGGCGATATGGCAAGACACGGCGGCTTTCCGGGCGGAGGTATCCCGGGTAATATGAGCAATCTGATGAAGCAGGCACAGAAGATGCAGCGGCAGATGGCGGAGCAGGCACAGGAGTTTGAGACAAAAGAATTTACCGCGGCAGCGGGCGGCGGCGCAGTGAGCGTCACTGTCTCCGGGAAGCGTGAGCTCACAAAGGTGGAGATCGCGCCCGAGGCGGTGGATCCGGATGATGTTGAGCTGCTTCAGGATATGATCATGGCGGCGGCGAATGAGGCGCTGCGTCAGATGGAGGCAGAGAATCAGGCGATGATGGGAAAGCTGACCGGCGGACTTGGCGGAAGCCTGCCCTTTTAACGAAGTACCATGGATTATTACAGCAAACAGATCACAAAGCTGATCGAGGAGCTCTCAGCACTGCCGGGCGTTGGCAGGAAGAGTGCGCAGCGTCTGGCGTTTCATATTATTAATATGCCGGAGGAGCGGGTTTTGCAGCTGACGGAGGCAATGCGCAGTGCGAAGCAGAACATTCGTTACTGCAGGGAGTGCTGCACCCTGACGGATGATGAGCTGTGCCCAATCTGCAAGAGTCCAGCTCGAAATCATCATCAAATCATGGTGGTTGAAAACACGCGGGATCTTGCGGCTTATGAGAAGACGGGAAAGTATGAGGGCGTCTATCATGTGCTGCACGGCGCGATCTCCCCTATGCTTGGCATAGGGCCTGCGGATATACGTCTGAAGGAGCTGATGCAGAGGCTTGAGGGCGATGTCGACGAGGTGATTATAGCGACCAATTCCAGTCTTGAGGGAGAGACCACGGCGATGTATATTGCGAAGCTCGTCAAGCCGACGGGCATACGGGTGTCCAGGATTGCAAGCGGTGTGCCGGTTGGCGGCGATCTTGAGTATATTGACGAGGTGACTCTGCTGCGAGCGCTGGAGGGCAGAACCGAGCTGTAGGAGCAATGGAAAGAGGAAAATAAATGGACAAGCGTGAGTTCAGTATCAAGGCAGAGCAGATGCAGAAGCAGGCGGAGCTCGGGGACTATGCGACAGCAATGAAGATCGCAGATAAGATTGACTGGCGGAGGGTGACAAATGTGAGTCAGCTCGCCCGGGTCTCGGAGATTTATGAAAAAAACGGTGAGTACAGAGAAGCGAAAGAGATCATGCTCCTCGCCTTTGAGCGTGCACCGATGGGGCGTGGCTTGCTGGTAAAGCTTCTGGAGCTTGCGCTTAAGGACAATGACATTGCAGAGGCGGAGCGCTATTACAGAGAATTTCTGGATCTCGCGCCGGAGGATCCGCGTCAGTATGTGCTGCGCTATCAGATTCTGAGCGCAAAGGGCGCTGCTCCGGCTCAAAAGATTCCACCGCTGGAACGCTATGTGGAGCTTGAGCTGGATGAGCCATTGATGTATGAGCTGGCGGAGCTTTACCATGCAGCCGGACGCCACGAGGAGTGCGTGGAGCTCTGCGACAGAATTACTCTGCTCTTTGGAACCGGTGAGTGGGTGGAGAAGGCCATGCTGCTCAAGACGGAGAGAGAGGAGCAGCCGCTGACAGAGTACCAGCAGAATCTTCTCGATCATCGGGAGGAGTATACGGCGCGGCTCAGGGCACTTGAGGAGCGCTCAGAGCTTGCGACAGAGCCGCTGGCGCAGTCGGAAGTGGAAGTGCAGCATGAGATCCCGGAGCCGCAGGAGGGGATGGAAGAACTGCAGGCAGATACGGAGTGTGTGGCTGACGCGGTGCCGGAGACGCTCTCTGCAGAGCAGAGCGAGGAGGCGGCGGAGCGTGCGGCCAGAGCACAGCGTGAGATTGATGCAGAGATAGAGGCGCATCTCTCTCAGCTTGAAGCGGAAGAAAATGCTGTCAGAGAAGCAGAGGAGCGCGATCAGAGGCAGACAATAGCGGCACTGGCAGCGGTCAGTGCGAGCCAGAGGCGCCGTGAGGAGCAGCAGAGTGAAGAGGAGCGTCTCGCTGAGGTGGAGAGAAAGCTTGCAGCTGCGGCAGAGGCTGAAGCTGCGGAACAGAAAAAGGCAGAGGCTGAAGCAGCAGAACAGAAACAGGTAGAGACAGAAGCTGCGGCGGAGATATCTTCCGCTGCGGAAGCTGTTGAACAGCCGGCCAAGGAGGAGCATGCCGCGACAGCGGATTCGGAAAAGCCCAGCGTGGTGGACGACATTACCCGCGTTCTTCCCAAACTTCCAAAGACAGAGAATGCAGCTGCAGAGAAGGAAGCACAGGAGGCTCTTGAAGCAACCCGCATTCTCCCGGATCTGAAGCAGCGTAATACGGGAGAAGCGGCAGAGGAACAGCCCGTACCGGAGCCGGCGGAAAAAATGGAAGAGGAGAAAGCTGTAGCAGAATCTGCGAACGAAGCGGCAGAGCCCGCGGACTCTCTGCATCTGCATTACAGCTGTCTGATTCAGGGCAGGACTGAGGAAGAAGGGCTTGCAGCGGCGATACAGAAACTGAAGGAGATACACGAGGAGAGTGGGGTTCGAAATCCGGCGGCGAAGATCAGGGCGGAGAAGCTTTCCCTGCGGGGAGTGAAGGCTTCTGCTGAGAGAATCGCAGGTAAGGATCTCATCATTGAGTGCGCCGGGGATCTCTCGGAGGCCTGCGTGGCGGAGCTGCTTGAGTTGCTTATGGCGGAGGATGGCACACGTAGTGTATTGCTTGTGGACAATCCGTTGCAGCTCACGCGGCTGGTGGCGAAGTACCCGCAGCTGAAAACGGTGTTCCGGGTGGAAGCCGGGCTTTGTCATGGCGATGCCGCTGTACAGCCGGCGGAGCAGAAGAAAGCGGAAACAGGGCTGGCAGGAGCAGCGGCAGGCAGGTCTGTGCCGGAAGAGAAAACTGAGGAGACAGTGGTACAGTCTGCTCCCGAAGAAAAGCCTACGAAGAGAACGGAAGCGGTGAAGCCCGCAGAGACACATGCTGTGGCAGAGCGTTCTTATGAGGAGGAGGCGCTGGATATTGATGCTTTCGCGCACTATGCGAGCGACTATGCAAAAAAGATCGACTGTGTGATTACGGGAAAGAGTATGCTTGCGCTCTATGAGCGCATTGAGATTATGCAGGAGGATGGCATTGGCCTCACCCGGAAAAATGCCGAGGCACTGATTGAGGAGGTCGCCGACCGGGCGGAAAAGCCGCCGTTGTTAAAGCGTCTCGGCGGGTTGTTTTCACCCAAATACGATAAGGATGGAATGCTTATTTTGAAGGAGGATGATTTCATCTCCTGATGAGAAGCTGGAAAAGAGGGCTTTTGAATGTTTGAGAGCGTAAGTGCGTGGCTGGACAGCAACTGGTTTGCGCTCCTGATAGCTGTTTTTATGGTGGGGATGATGCTGTATGGTCACAGCAGAGGGTTTGTGCGGCTGGCTGTCTCTCTGACGGCATTGTTCATCACCCTTGCACTGGCGCACACGGCGCTTCCGAAGGTGACCGATTTTGTTCAGAGGCATACGGGGCTTGAGAAGGCTGTACAGGGTTATGTTCTGAAGAGCACCGGGATTGACGCACTGACGCAGGAACAGATGGACAGCCGGGAGGATCAGGAACAGATCATCGGAGGACTTCAGATTCCGGAGAATTTTCAGCGGATTTTGAGTGAGAACAACCGGCAGGAGATATGGGAACGTCTCGGGGCGGAGCAGTTCCAGCAGTATGTTGCAGAGTATCTGGGAAAGATGATCATCAATTATCTGGGCTTTGCTCTGCTTTTCCTTGCGATCTGGGTGCTTCTGCATCTCGGCCTGCGTGTGCTGGATGTCCTGACAGCGCTGCCGGTGGTGCACGGGATGAACCAGATTGCAGGGGCGCTGCTGGGCTTTGTGGAGTCTCTGATATTTGTCTGGCTTGGATTTATGATACTGGGACTTTTTGAGGGCTCGGAGACTGGATCAAAGCTCTATGAACTGGTGCAGTCCTCCGCCTGGCTCAGCTTTCTGTATCGCTACAATCTGCTTGCTTTCTTTCTTCGGGATTTGGTGAATACAATGTTGTTTTGATGATGTGCCGGAAAGGATATATCTGATCTTCGACAGGAAGCCGAGGAATCAGTCGGGCAGCTTGTTTCTGTTTGTATAGAGTTCGAGAAAGCTGTGTTCTCCGACCCTGTCCTTCCAGCCGGGAAAGGTTTCGATGCAGACGGCGTGCAGAGCGTTAAAAATGCTTTTTTCGATATCGGGATTCTCCTTCTTCAACAGAAGAAGGAGATTTTTAATTTCTTTGCGCTTGCTGAGACCGCCCTCCTCTCCCTGTGCCTCGCAGCTCTCAGTAAAGCGACAGGCACACTGGATAAATTCGAGCTGGTTATAGCGCCGCCAGGCTATGATATCTGCCTCATTAATGCAGTACATTGGGCGGATCAGTTCCATTCCGGGAAAGTTCTTGCTGTGGAGCTTCGGCATCATTCCCTGTAGCTGGGAACTGTAGAACATGGCCATCACAGTGGTTTCGATCACGTCGTTCAGATGGTGTCCCAGAGCGATCTTGTTGCAGCCGAGCTCACGCGCCTTTTTATACAGGTAACCGCGTCGCATGCGGGCGCAGAGATAACAGGGGTGCTCCGTTGCACGGTTTGCCACGTCGAAGATCTCTGTGTTGAAGATGGTGATGGGAATGTGAAGGCGTGCGGCGTTGCTCTCGATCTTAGCGCGGTTTTCTGCGTTGTAGCCGGGATCCATGACAAGGTACACAGTCTCAAAGGGGACATCGCTGTGGCGTTCCAGCTCCTGCATCAGCTTTGCGAGCAGCATGGAGTCCTTGCCTCCGGAGATACAGACTGCGACGCGGTCGCCGGCCTGTATCAGCTCATAGCGTTTCACCGCGGCAATGAAGGGGTTCCACAGTGTCTTGCGATATTTTTTGATGATGCTGCGTTCCGCAATTTGATATGGTGCAAGCTCTCGACTCATGGGAAAAAGTGCTCCGTTTCGTTTATATATTATATAGAATGGTTCGTTTCTGCTGTTTTATGAAATGTTTTATGAAAGAGATTTCTTATTCTAGCACGTTGCTTTTGGGGGCGCAAGCGGAGGAGGGGACAGACACTGCCTGCACAGTCGTCTGCTTCTCCATGCTTTTCTCAACTTTCCTGAAAAAAGAGTTGACAGCCCCGTAGAGCAGTGATAATATGTCCTAGTCGCTCCGAGCGAGGCGCGGCACAGAACCTTGAAAATCAAAGATCAGACAGTACACACAACCCTGAAAATTCTAAAAAGAATTTCAAAAGAAGAACCAAACCAAGTAAAACGGGTAAGATAACTGAGAAAAGTCAACGTTATCTGAACCGGAGAGAACTTAAAACAGAGAGTTC
>NZ_JAUSTO010000025.1:0-19285 GCF_030812885.1 Moryella indoligenes | reverse complement strand
ATGAGCAGTCAAAGCTTTATAAACACTAGAAAAAAAGGAGCAACGGCCTAAAACCGTACTCCCTGATATACTGAGATACGCGGGACTCGAACCCGATAGGAAAATAGCTATAAGCTTTGATTTTTCTAAATTCTTTCTGGTCATGGGGCAAATTCAGGGGCAATTTTAAGAAAACCTCTTCCCCGTGACCTTATCTATGTAAAGGAAATCAGGAGGGCAGTGATCCTGTCCTCCTTTTTTCTTTTTTAAAATTACACGTCCCACACCATTATTGCGCCGCTCTCATCCGTCCGGCAGCAAGCTCCTTTGCAAGGCCCTGTCTCTGTCAGGTAGTACAGTCTGCCATCCCTCTCCTGTATACCGGTCAGCATGTAGCCATCGGAGCCGAAGAGATACCAGCGACCTTTGATCAGTGCCCACCTGTCAGCGTAGTAAGTTTTTGTCGTATCAGCGTACCACCAGCCTTTTTCATCCTCATGCCATCCGACCGTATAGTATGGAGTCTGTACCTTTTCTCCATCTGTGATACAGATCGCAGTGTGATGTCTTTCACAAAGCAGGATATCCCCGGCATACAGATACTTATCTGACCGGAGATACTTTGCCTCCGTCAAAATCTCCGCCCCCGCCCGGCGAAGCACAGCGACCTCATTTCCCGTATACATGTCGGGACTGATCTGCTGCATCTTTTCATCTCCGATCAGGTAACCCACCGCCTTGCAGATTGCCGCCACGCCCGCGGAGCAATCAGACTCACAGGGCTTTCTTATCTGTGCCGGATGATATCCCGACACCTTCAACTCCTGCCAGAAGGTCGTACGCTGGTTCTGATCGTAGCCAATCCGGTCGTTACCCGCCGCCTCTCTTGCCAGCGCCGCGATATACTGCCGCTGCCGCGGCTCCTTGAATCGAATAACGTGCGTCCACGGGCGATTGTACCATGGAATCTCCGCCCACTCCTTCCCAGTCTGATCTCCCGACTGCCCGCCGCTATATCTGCCGTGCTCATCGTGTCCGCAGTTTGAAATCATAATATGTGTTCCTTCCTTATAATAATAGTGATTATATGTCTCCTGTGAGTAGCTCAGCCGCTTCCCGCGCTGCGCCTGGGCGTCCGCAGGGGCCTCGAAACGAAGCAGAACAATGTCTGATGCCTCTTTGATTGATCTTGTTACTCTGAGCACCCTATTGACCTTCTGGAAGCTCTCCCGGAGCTCCATGCAAAGATAGTCGAGCTGTGTACGAAGATCAGATATACTCACCCTGCGCTGCTTGCAGAGGTCGTACAGCGCCGCCTTCCGCGCACTGGTCGTCCACTGTGCGAGACCATATCCGTAGTGCTTGCCGAGCGGTGAAAGGAAGGCCGACCGACTGATCGCTCCGCTGTCTACTCCTGCCGTATAGCTTGCATCGTCGTAGACCTGACCAGCCTCACGCAGGCGCTTAAGGCAGAGCCTTTCTACCAGCATCGGATTGCAGCCAGACTCCGCATATAAGTTGCCCATGAGCCCGGCGGTGCCTTCAGGTGTAAAGCCTACTGAGATCAAGTGCTTCCACATGGTGGTCATAGTATCTGTGTATCTCACTTACCTTCACCTCCAAAAAGAAAAAGCCGCCCCGGAGGGCGGCGATATTTACTGCTTGGCTCGCGATTCATTCTTTAGCAGTTCTAATGCATTTTTGAGCGGGGCGGGGTAAGACACTCCCATTAAAGTGGTGTTTTCCAGAATTGACAATATCTCATTTGCCGAATACCCTACCACCAAGGCATTTCTAATATATTGTGTACCGATTGCCAGATCCATGTAATGTGCGAGCAACACAAGCCCAATAACCATTCCCTTTCGGCACAACCCCTTAAATCCAGCACGGGATTCAAGCGCTCCTGACTTCGATTTGGAGCTTTTGTGCCAGATCCCTGCCACCATAAGCCCCGAAGTATAGTCGATTGCCATGCTGATCACAAGCAGTTTCATCGCGTAGTCCCACCCTCCGAGTAGCGAAATCAGCGCCCCCCCGGCAGCTCCGATTACAGTAAGGATTCTTGTTTTCATTTACTTATCCTCCTTCAAGATACGATCCAGCTCTTCTTTCAGCTTTGGATACCGTGCTACCACCTCTTCATAGACAAGCTTTCCCTTTTTAATTCTAATTGCTAAATATTTTGCCATATTACTCCTCCCTGCCCATTATGAGAGCATCTATTGCTTCATTCTGAGTCTCCTGAGACTCTTCCAGTTTCTCTATTTGGATCTCCACATCTGTCATCTCCCGCAGAGAAAGCAGTACAGTTACAGTTCCATTCTCATTCGTGCTACGGGTAGGCGTAGCAGCCAGAGTCATCGAGTCGTATATTCCATACACTTCTCCAGTTTCGGACTTCACGAACTCGATATGCCGTACATTTCCCTTCGTCATCATTTTGCAAGCTACAATTGCTGCATCCTCGCTGAGCGCGATGTGTTCAATAGCAGAAATGCTTGCGCCGTCCTCTATTTCAAGTACAGTTTCATCTTTGAATTTAATTTTATCTTTCATTCTTTTTCCTTTCTTTGATGACTTCTTCCATAGCCTTCACCTCCGGTATTATCATATCCGGAAGGTTTACTCCGTGAAATGGCAATTTGGTGATAACCACCGTAAGTGCTACTACCGGACTGAAACTCCAATATAGTACAAGAGAAGCAATTTGGTATTGCGTGGACAATGTATCTGTGGAGGGGATACTGGCTCTAAGTACGGATATCAAGCCGAAAGATCCTATACGCGTCCCTTGCTTGTATAAGAATGGTGGCGGCACTTGGCATGTTGGAATGGTTATACTAAGCGGAACTGGAAAATTTACAGTTTTATACTATCCGACGTATCCCTGTAACAGCGCTGCAAGTGCGGAAGGCGGATATGTATTATTTACTATGTGTTATGCCCGATAATCCCTATTTAACTTGTTTTCCATCCTTCAGGCACTCTGTATGCGTGATAAAACTTTCCGTTGTAATCAACTGCTATGATAGCCGCATTTGTTCCATAACCAATGTGAATACCACGTGAATATCTTGGTATTTTTATAGTGCCTAGGTTTAGCTCTTCCGTTGCATAAAACACATAAAATGAGTCACTATTTATAACACCGGAAATTTCCTTGACCTTCAACTTGCCATTTAACTGAGTGATTCTATTCTCAAGTGAGGCATTCTTATCTGCCAACGCTTTCCCCTGGCGTGCATCCAAAGCGTAGCCTGCTACTGTTGTCGCAAGATTATTCGCCACATTTGTAGCAAGAAGGCGCTGGCCTACATCTGCCTTCAGGTCTGTCAGATACTTCTGAATCTTACCGAGAACGGCCTTCATTTTCTCTCCGACCGTAAAAGTCGGGAACTGTGCATCACTTGCGGTAATCGACTTGGCCCCCAGCTCTGAGACGTCTGTCACTGTCTCCCCCGGAGCGCCCTGCGGAATCTGGAAATCCAGCACCGCCGCACTTGACGTACCGGAATTGGTAACTTTCGCGTTTGATCCGTAGTCAGAAGTAGTAACCGCGCCTACCTTCACCGATGCCGCCGTTCCGGGTATTCCTTGCTCTCCCGTTTTTCCGCGCTCTCCTTGTGGTCCCTTGATATTCCCAATTCTAATCTTCTGTGTCGCCATTTTAATTGCCTCCGTCATCAAAAATGTACTCAAGCTCACCGGTATCTGTATTGTAAGAAAACCCCGGTGGCGAGGATCCATCATCATACCAGACGTACAGATCTCCCACGGCATCCACCGAAAGGGCATATAGCCCCGATACTGTCTGTGAAATCCCACACTCTCCTGGATCTCCCTTGTCTCCCTTAGGCCCCCGCAGTTCTCCACTCGCAAGCTTCTGATTGACTGTATTAGCTGCTTCCAAAGCTTCTGCTGCCGCTGCACTGGCTTTTGCCTTGGTAACTTCAATGCCGTCATATATCCTCTGCATATTGGTGTTATAAAAAGCCGCTGACCGCTGTGATTCCGCTGCCGCTGCGTTTGCTGCAACTGCTGTTATGGCCGCGTTCGTTGCTTCGTCTGCGGCATCTTTCGTTCTCTGGATGTATTCGTTCAGATTGCCGGCAATATCTACTGCCTGCTGGATCAGTGGGATATCTGTGTCGGAAACCACAGTATCACCATCCAGTGCCGCCCGTTCTACTCTAAGAATAAAATTAATTGTGCCGTGTCTGTCGAGTCCTGTTTTAAACCGTAGCTCACATTCGACATCGCCATGCACAGCTGTCATCTGCTGCGTAATATCACAAGTAACGCAATTACCCTGATAACTTCTAGCCGCATAAGTGAATCCGTTTTTGTCGGGCTTCGTTCCATTTATAAGCACTGACGTAGACGAAGAAATCTGATAGGGCGCACCGTTTGCATAAATATGAAAGTCGATAGCCCCCTCGCTCGAGTCATACTGGTTTGCATAAACCACGGGGGTAACCCCCCCCGGAATCATGTCCAGATTGATGCTTTGCTTGATCATTCTACTTCTCCATTTCCCTCCGCTTCCTCCAGCCGCCTGATACGGCTATAAATGTCAGCGATGCTCTCTCCAACTCCCCACCAGCCTTTGCGACCTTCAAAAATCGGATCGGACAGATACATTTCCTGCGCATACATATGATCCTTTGTGATAACAGTGCCGTACGCATGCAGCACATCTTCCGGATCCTGAACGTTCGGGTAGCCTCCGGACCATCCAGTCCAAAAATGGAAATCTCTGTTGCTTCCAAGTCCGGCCTCCTGCTCTTTAAGTGCGATGTAATCCCCTTCGATTGTAGAAAACGTAAAGAAAGGCCCCAGGCGCACTTCTTCGTCGTCGGCATGGAACAATCCAGTGCCGGCCTCAATCTCAGCCCCCTCGATTCTTCCGCCCTTGATCTCCGAGCCCTCGATTGATCCTTTATACAAACCATTATTCGCGGTTAATGCTCCAGAAGAATCCACCTTAAAGTTTTCCCCAATTGATATGCTCCCGCCTTCAATCGATGGAGACTGTATTTTCCCGGAACTTATGATTACCCCATCCTGCCCCATTCGGCAGACCACCCTACCGGAACCATCCTTCACGATGATTTCTCCGGTTTGATTGTATGTCTTACCACCGAGGACGATAGATCCAGAGCGTATGAAATCTGCGTCCAGTTCTCCGTCAATTGTCCATGCGTTTCTGTATGGGCCTCCATAGCCTGTTGTACTGAATCCAAGCCCATGCTGGTTGATCCGCAACACGTTGTGAGCAAGCGCTGCATTTGCGCTGTCCATGAAAAGAATCTCATTTGCCCAGCCCTGCTCATTGCGATTAATAATGACATGGCCACCCAGGCCAGCATTGAGCACGCCTGTCGCCCGATCTATCTTTCCCTGAACCTGATTAATGGTCGGCAGCACCGCCACAGCCTGCCCTATCTGCTGTTCTACCGTATCCGCAAGCGTGCTTCTGGCATCTCCCAGTTCAATGGATACATACCGATCTTTCAGCACATCCCACGTTGTTGTGATCACCTTTGCCTTGGTATCTACCCCCAACTTTGCAAACCTGATAGATACCGTATCACACAGACTCACCTGCTCCAGCTGAATGATGTCCTTATACTCTTCCGTATCTGCCAGATTAATAAAGCCAACCTTCAGGTTGACTGCAGGCACACCGATCCGGTTAGCTTTCATGTATTGCTTTGTATAGTTTCTAAGCTGATCCACGGTGGGAAGGCTCTCAAATTCTGAACTGAAATCTTTTACCACCGTTCGATGGTATGGGAATTTCCCCGCGTTCTCACTCTGCAAAACCTTCTCCGGCAAGGTGATCATCTGGGCATTGTCCTCATCCGATCCCTTATAGTACGGGTAGATACCGGTATAAGTATTGGCAATGTTCTCTTCCTGCTGGAGCTGCGTCAGGTTCTTTCCGTAAGCAATAGATACCCCCCTGTCTGCTCCTCTAGCCTTGTGCAGGGTTACTGCGTAATTGTCCCACTCATACTCCCCACCATAGATGTCCAGGATTGAACCTCTACGTCCTCCCAGATATGACCGGATAGAAGAAGGTGCTGGCATGGCAAAAGAACTGTTCGCATCAAAGTCAGCCTTAAATGTAAACGGGCAGGGCTCTGCTGCCATTTTATTTAAGCTTTCCATAGTCTGCTTCAGCGATCCAGCTGTAAATGGGATCAGCGGCACAAATGACAACTGGTAGCTGATATGTTCGGCATATACCTTCACCCTTCCGTTCAACTCCTTACTGACGTCATAGATCCGGAAGGCCTGCTGCTTTCTGCCCTGAGCAGGTACAGCCACAATAATGGCTGAATACTTGATATCCCCGAAATGTGCCCCTGTGACCGGGTACTCCATCTTCAGTTCAAATTTCCCGTTTCTTTCCTCTGTCACTTTACACGAGACCGCATCCGACAATCGCCCAATGCCATTACTGGTAAAATCAGTCTCTTTCTGGTCAAACAAAATCGGTATCATAAAGTCCACCAGCGAGGAATAACCTCCACTCTTGTCAGTCCTTTATAGCTGATAACCTGTTCACCTGCTCCCAAGCTGGGAAACTCCCCGTTATTCAGTGTTATATTACTATTGCAGTTTGTGCTGCCCGTATAGGCCTCCTGAAGATCACAGTCCAGGTCCGTATATATCCCTGATGTCTTGTTGATGGTTATGGTCACACCTCCAGTTGTAATTTCACCCTTACCGTACACTCTGATCAGGGGCCTTGCAGAATAAAGTGTTGGATTGAACAGGCTCTGTCCGCTTTTCAGTGTTACAACATGCTCTCCGCTTTTCAGGAAGCGTTCCGGCCTGCAATCAAAGGTCAGCCTGACCGCTGCCCCTACTCTGTCAGATGACACCACCTCGAAAGGTCCCTTATATCTGGCCAACCTGCACTCCATAGGGTGGATAGTCTCCTCATATCGACAGTAACCATTTTGTGACAGTAGGAAGGCCCTCAGACCGCCCAAATTTCTCTGCATGTCCTTAGGAGTATAAACTGTTGTTTCAAGTTTAAAATTAGCATAGCTGCCATCCAGGAGTGTTAACGTGCCGTTTCTGCCTGGCACTGTCACTATCTCTATGTTACGCTCCGGCGCGTCAAAGGCATTAGATAATGCCAGATAGGTTCCGAAGCTTCTGGAATCTACACCAGCAAAGTTAAAATAGTGTCTCATGCGAATACTGCCTCTTTTCGGATAAATGTCCTCGTCAGTCTCTCATGCACTTCATCAGCCAGCTCTTCTTCATCCTGACCTTTCGCGCCATAAACGTTTATGTTGATGGTCGCACCGGCTCTGTTGGTTGTCTGGGATCCCGGTCTAAAGCTCATAGCCCTGTTACTGGCCAGATCATAAGCCCCAGTGGACAGTCCCTCCACAGCTCCGGTAACGGCTGAGGCATTTTCCGTCATGCCCTCCGCCATGCCCAGAGCCATATAGCGCCCCACCTCGTCTCTGAAGAGCCTAGACGGGGACTGAATACCCAGAAAATTCTTGGCTCCTTCGAAAGCTTTTTTCGCCGCATCCTTTGCCGCTTCCACGATTTGGCCGGCCGCCCCGGTAATGCCCTTGGCAATTCCCTTGATCAGGTCGCTACCTATGCTTCCCCAGTCATGACTTGCAAACTTACTTACAATCTCTGAAAAGATCTTTGGTACCGTAGCTGCCACCGTCGGCAAGCCCTGGATAATACCAGCGGCCAACTTTCCAATCAGTTCGATACCCTTTGCCAGAATTGTCGGCAGGTTAGAGGCTATAGCAGCAACAACCGCTGTTAGC
Organism: Moryella indoligenes; assembly: GCF_030812885.1. Taxonomy (NCBI): domain Bacteria; kingdom Bacillati; phylum Bacillota; class Clostridia; order Lachnospirales; family Lachnospiraceae; genus Moryella; species Moryella indoligenes. The sequence continues at coordinate 11,489 of NZ_JAUSTO010000025.1, read as the reverse complement.
ACTGTAGCCATTCCGGATAGCACTGTAGGGAGGTTTTGCAGAATTCCTGAGGCCATGGCCCCGATCAGTTCTACTCCCTTGCTAAGAATACCCGGCAAATGCTGCCCAATCGTATTGATGATATTTGTCAATGCCTGTGCTACAGCCTCATATATTGCGGGGCCATTCCGCTGGAATCCATTCGCTAAGTTTTGAATCAGCTGTACTCCAGCATCCAGAAGTTGCGGAATGGCATCCAGGATAGAGTCCAGCAGGCCCGTTACTATCTCGCCTCCTCCTGTAATAGCTTCTGGCAGTCCTTGGAGGAAACCATTGATCATGTTGTTAATCATATCTACACCGCTCTGCAGGAATGCCGGAAACTGCGTCTGCAAGGCGGTTGTAATCTGCGTTACTCCGTTCAGGAGCTCTGCAATCAACTGCGGATACATTGTCTGCATAAATACAACAATAGCCGGGAGCAATCCACCTATGAGGTTCATAACCATAGGCAGAAGGTTCCCGACTACAAAATCAGATATAGATGTGGCCAGCTGTGCCAGAGCAGGCTTAATATCCTGGCCCAATGTCAGCCCCGCCAACACATTCTCAAAGGAGGCCTTGATAGCGGTTAATGATCCGCTCAATGTAGTTTTTGCCTCCTCCGCTGCCACACCGGCAATGCCCAGATTGTCCTGAACAGTATGGATTGCATCCACGATGTCTGCAAAGGATTCGATAGAATAATTTGTATTCTTCCCTTGGGCGGCATTCAGCTCATTTGCTTTATCCAAAAGCTGCTGCATGCCCTGCTTTGTTCCACCATAGCCCAGCTTCAAGTTGTCCAGCATGGTATAGTTTCCCTTAGCAAAGCCCTGATAGGCATTCTGTATATCACCTATATCAGTACCCATCTTTGCAGAGTTGTCTGCCATATCCAGTATGGCCTTATTTGCTGCCTCTGCGGCTGCTACTGCATCACCACCCAGCGAGCTCTTCAAGGCAACGCCAAAGGATACAGCCTGTTCTGCGTAAGTATTTGATGAAATACCGGCCGCCGCTGCCTGTGCAGCATATTCCTTTGCTTTCCCTGCGGCAGACTCATAGATAGTATCCAGTCCGCCAAAGGACTGCTGCAGAGCGCCTCCGGCATCCAGGGCGGTTTTCACAGCTGCTGCAATTCCCGCCGCCGCAAGTATCCCCTTCAATTTCCCTACCAGGCCCGTTCCGATCGCAGTGCCACTCTTCTCTCCTTCCTCCCGGGAAGGGCCCTCCATCTCCTCTTTCAGCTTTTCTTTTATTCCTTTAGCAGAGGGGATTACCTGTACATAGGCTTTCGCCAGTTCAATTCCTGCCATTGGCATCTCCCCTCAGCAATTTTTCCCTATACATCTCGTACTCCTCGCCGCTGCCAAATGTCATGAGCTGCTCCTGCTCTTCCTCTGTTCCCATCAGCTTCTGCAAAATGGATCCGGGGCGATTCACACCTCTTTGTCCGTCTTCTGTCTGCATCCAAGCCAGATCATTCAGCCTGTCTGCCATAGTTGCCTTCAAAAAAGTATCTACAGATACCTTATTCCCGGACAGAGCCATCATGGTTCTGGAATCTTCCCGCAAACCACAAGCAAAAGTCGCCACCAGATCAACCCGTAGCGACTGATAATCATATATGTGGTATACCTCGGCCAGATCACAGAGCAGCTCATCTTCACATTCAGAAAGCATGTCGGCGAGGATTAGGATTTTTTTGTCTGTTTGTCCGCCTTTGAAATGGTGGCAATAATCTCACCCAGCTCCGAGTAGATTCTTTCTGCCGGTACATTACCATACTTATCCGCCACATGTTTCATCAGCTTCTCTGTCTGATCTTCTCCCAGGATGATCAGAACCAGATCCACACTGGCCTCTGTATTCTTATCCTGGTCCTTTGCTTTCAGTCCTTTATAGGCCATGAGAAAGCGGAAATCATGAATAGCCTTCTCATAGACCCTAAATCTAAATCCTGAGCTTGTCTTTCCATCAATCATGCTTTATCTCTCTTTCAGACAGACTTCACAATGTACTCATAATGGGTGTTGCCCTGCTCATCCGGCGTCAAGGTCAGTGTAGTATCATAACCAATGACATCATTGTCCTTGTAAACCACATCCCCCACCTTGGTTACCTTGCCATTGGGGATCACCACCCTCTTGATGACATCGCCCCTCATGATCATATCGATCACAAAGGCGTGACCTTCCTGTTCGGTGGCGTTAGCCTTAATGGTAATGCCTGTCTCCAGGGTGCCAGTGACATTCTTGTCTCCGTAGGTATTCTTCAGCACCTCCACGTTAAGCGCCTCGATCAGGGTGAACTGGTAACTGTCCTCCTTGGACTTCTGGGTGGTCATTACAGTATCTCCGCCCCAGGCGTGAATATTATCCGTCTCCGGTGAATTGGCATTCTTTACCCCATCTTCAGACGCATAACCCAGACCGATAAAGGCCTCATCAAGAGGGCTCTTTGCGTCTGTCGGCAGCTTACTGCCCAGAGGCGCCCTGAAGATTGCCCCTCCTACTTTCGGCTTGCCAGATGTTACATTTCTTGCATCAGACATATATTTACCTCCATCAATAGTGCACCACCACAAAAACGGCCTGATATTTATACCGTTTCATGGATGGATCAGTGTAATCGTAATCAGAGTTCAGCGACGCAGAGACAATCTCATCCAGATCATCCCGGATACTCTCCATTGCTGCCTTTACCTGTTCGTTCAGTTGTGCTGCAGCATACAACCTTGTATTCACACTCTGGATCGCCATAGTCGCTGTACACAGGTAATTCCTCTTACTGGATCCAGTCTTCTGGATCACCAAGAATGACTCCGGAGGCCTTGGCGGGAACTTCATATATACCGGAACACCCAGTTTTTCTTCCAGATAATCTCTAACCGTAACCTCAATCATGCTGTAACCCCTTCAGCAGGTGGTTATGTTTCTTTTCCCCATCATCCATAGAGAAAATGACCTGCCCAATCTGCACATTCGGTCTTGTCTTTCCTATATACACCGGTTCGGCCTTATACTTCGCCCCAAGGCGAGCAGCATAGCCTTGAGCAAGTGTTGACAAGGCATCCTGCATGTCGACTGATTTCAGCAGTTCTCCAACCCCAGCGGTGTTCAGCTTAATCTTGAACTTGTCACTCATACCGTTCCACCATCACCTTAGCGTTCCAGTCTAACGGAATATTCTTTTCAATTCCCATAACCGGCTTGGTGAATACTCTCCACCTGTCTCCAAAAAATTCAACGATCTGATCTTCCCACACATGGTCATCCCCCTTCGGAAGTGCGAGCGTGTACTGCGCTCGTTTGCCATACAGGCTCATCATGTCCACAATCTGCTGCGATGTGGGCTCTCCGACTAATACATTCGGAACCTTGATCGTCATCTCACGATAAACAGGTGCTCCAAACGGGTCCTCACCGTCCTGAATCTGATTATGAAGAAGAACTGTTATCCCTTTGATCAATGCCATATTTCCCCTTCTGACGACCACTGCTCAAGAACCCCATACCGCTGCCGCATCAGTCCCAACCGCTTCAGTTCATCACGCTTAATGAACAAACCTCCTCCCGGACTGAGAAAAGTTCCCGACATACTGTACCCGAGTGCCGATTCCGTCAGCTGTGTCATCGGCTCGTGATCTGTAGATGTCATTAACTCCCGCATTGCGATATCTACGGTGACCGACCTCGCCACATTGCCAAGGAACGTGTTCTTCTGCACCATGGCGTCAAGGTCTTTTCCCACCTTCTGCGCTTCATACCGCAGCGCGTCTGAAATGATCTGCAGAAGCCCCGGCTGTACACTCCCATCCGGCATCTCCGTGTCTTGCAATCGATCAAGCTCTTCAGCTGTTAAATTTCTTTTCAGTTTAACTACATCATTTGGCAGCGCGAATGGGATCATTTTTTCACCTTTCGCTTTCTTGAGACAGCCTTGGTAGTTTCAGGCTTTTGCTTTCCCTCTTCCGGTTGCACCGGTGCAACTTCCTCTTCTGGCATTTCCTTGGTGTGGGAAGATATATCTTCTTCAGAGATCAAGTCAGATTCCTGCTCAGAAGAAGGCTGAGAGGCCTCCAGGGCCTCCCAACTCTCACCTTCTAATTCTGACGTAATCTCTATAACCGTTCTGGTAATCTTATGCCTGTATTTCATGATCAGGCGGTATGGATTTTCGCAAAGGACTCAGGGAGCAGGATTCCCCATCCTAAAAAGACCTCGGCCCGCAGATACACCTGGTTGTGTCCCTGAAGATCCCCGGCCTCTGTGTCGTTATCCGGACAGCCGTACTCAATTACCTTCAGCGGGATTTCCTTCGCATAGCCCCACTTGAAAGCATGTGCAAAGTCTCCTACATAACAATAGGACGCCGTTCCTACAGTGGTCATATCTGCCACTGTCTTATTCACATCCAAAGCAAGCCCCGCAAAGGAAGCAGGCTTTCCTCCAAATCGGAATTCCGGATACTGCGGTACACCATTTACCTTCAGTTTCGACATGGCAGAGGCAAATCCAGGAGACATAGCAATTCCCGTTACATCTCCATCAGCCCCCAGCACGGCAGCGACAGCCGCATCCAAATTGTCATCCGCATGCTCCGCGTTATAGACAATCTTGGAAGTAATCTTATCGTCGAAGTCGTTCTGGTTTACGACATTCGATGCAGCCCCCGTTCTGGGGTTAACACCGTGGAAAGCCGCCAGATCCAGACCACGAGCAATCTTCTTTGCGAAACCGTCATTGAACGCCTGTAAGATCTTAATCTGCTCCTCATCAGCAGCATAGATAAATTCATTGGAAACTCTGGCACCATACTCGAACTTGATGGGCACGATGGTCACCGGAGAAACCGAAATTCCTCCGTGCGATTTTGCTCCGTTCTCCGCTACGATGTCGATTTCCTTGTCCATGGAAAATATAAATTCCTTCTGACCGGTAAACTCGATTGGCGTAGCCGCGCAGAGCTTAGACAACGAAGAATGACCCTTTACTTTGTTGATCAGATCCTTAACTAGCACCGGATCAAAATTTGTACCTTTAGACAATGCTCCCATAATTATTCTCCTTTGATATTGTTAAGCATAGATTTGTAAGCTGCGGCAACTTCATTACCGCCGCCCTGTTCACTTGACTTTGGCGGCGCGGATGGCCCTTTAGCAGAACCGATCAGTGCCTTCAGCGCCTCTGCATCCTTTGTAATAGCTTCCTCGGTATCACCGGAAAGCCGGTCTGCCAGCCCGAACGGAAGTCCCTTTTCGTTGGCAATCCTCATTTTTACCGAGCTGGTCTCGTACCGTTTTGCCTGAGCTTTCAGGGACTCGATTTCCTTCATGCTTTCACCCGCTGCCTTTGAGGTCTCTTCCAGTTTCTGCTGCAGTTCTCCCAGCGCCTTATCATGGTCTTCTTTACTTATGAATCCCTCATATTTTTTTGAGACCGTTTCCCGCTCCCTCTTCAGGCGATCACTGATCGCCGCATCAAACTCTTCCTGTGTCGAAATAATTTTAAATTCTGCCATTTTACTCTCCCATTTTCCCCGATGGTATCGGTAAATAAAAAAAATGATGCTTTCGCACCATCTAGTAACTGATCCGTTGTTTCTTCTTCTCTTTGGTAGACATACAGGACCAGTGTGCCAGAATCACACTGTCCAGGAGTGCCACCTCTACCCCGTCTCTGATAGATTTGTAGCCAAATCCTCCATTTGATCCAATAGATCGCTTATCAACATTGCATACAGACTGTTTCAACGACGGCTGATCCATGTGTACGATGGATTCATCATATAAAGCCTGTTCAAAACAAGTATTTGCAGTGATGATCTGTTTTACAGATGGCAGAACCGGCTTCTTCAGCTTTTCCCGTTTCATGTCCTCTTCCAGAAGAGCCTGTCCCGATGCGCCGTCTATAATAACCGCTGCCACATCCATCTGTGCCAATAATCTAACTATCCAGGCATTGCCCTGTTTAACCGGCACACAATCCAGCGCCTCTATAAAAATTCTTTTGCTGTAGGTTTTTACAGCCAGAGAAACGGCCACCTTATCTCCGTCTTTACTGTACTTCACACCGATATGGAGTCTTCCTCGCAGCTTTGGCAGCTTATCTGCCTGAAGGGCATCCCACTGTGCTGTTGTAATAACGGACTTCAAGTTCTGTTTCATCCAGAGACCAAGCCTCTGGATATTAAAATCCTGCGTATCCGATCCCACCTCATCTGTCACAGACCGCTCTGTAAAGATCGTTCCCAGAGATGGGTTTGTTTCATACCATGCGTCTTTATTGCGTGGATCTGTTTCTTCATCCACTGACCACTCTCCCCATCCAGAGTCCGGCAGCCCTGTACGGATCACAGTGTCTCTGAAATGTTTAAACACCGTACCGGAAGAAAAAGGTGTTGGAGGAGTCCCACACATCAGAATCTGCGGATTTTTTGAGTCCGTGACGATATACTTCAGCGCAGACTCCTGATCATCAGTATACTCCTGCGCCTCATCGATGATAAGAAGGTCAAAGGCTTCACCAAGTCCTGATTTTGATGTCCTCGTTCGGTATTCTATCCGCCCCCCTGTCGCTATTAGGTCTATACGCTCCCGCCCATTTGCCCGGATAGAGGTATACCTCATTCCCGTTTTTTCTACCCAGTTCAGAAGCTTCTCCCACGCGGAGTGCGTGGTAGTAGTGCGATGAGCAGTATGCATGATATGCTCACCATTAAACAGCCCCCAAAATTCCCGCATGGTCAAGATCTCAGACTTTCCATTTCTTCTGGGAAGTGAATATCCGAATCGCGTATGTACCCAAAGGCCATCTTCAGCCCACGCCATAATATCATTCAGCATAAAATGCTGCCATTCCTGTGCGGTCTTTCCGATCATCTTATACAGATTCACGGCCTCTGCTCCTTTGGAATGGGTGTACGGCAAGACAACGGATACAGTGGGAGTCTGGCGGCCTATCTTAGCCATCCGCTCCCCTCCTACCTTCCAAATACCATATAGTTCGGTGATCGGTTCCTCTGCTTCATCCTGTAACCTCCTTTCATGAGTTGACTCTTTCCCCACGGATGCTATATTATATTTAAAGAAGTGGATAAGTCATCCCGGAACTCATAGGGTCGGGGTGCACCGCTTCTTTTGCATTGACTCTTTATCCATAGATGCTATACTATAGTTAATGAGGCAGGTAAGTCATCGTGGCACTTTAGGTATCAGGGTGCACTGCCTCTTTTTTTAATTTCCAGAACTTTAACAAGCTGCTCTTTTTCTTTAACGATTATCGTCGTATCTTGTTTTGAACGGCTCCATCCTTTTTCAGCAATTATCTCTAATGCCTTTTCTGAAGATATAGTTATTCTTGAAATATCGATTACAACCCCACCCTCTTTATAATCATCAGAACGCAGTTGTTTGATAGCTTTGTGAATCTGATTGTCTATAGATCTTGGAGTACTTACCCTTTTTAATTCCCATATTTTTCCATTCCAAACATAATCCGGGTTAGGTTTTCCGATGTTTTCTTCCGGCAAAAGTTTCACATCACCACCAAACATATCCCTGAGCCAGTAAGCTGTTTCTATCTCCTGCGCCTGCTTCTTACGGTCGATTTCTTCGTAAAGTTCTACACTTCCATAGCTTGTATCTCGTTTCAGCCATTCGGAGGTGACATCCTTTACCTTGTCTGTATCCTGCATTGATTTTTCTGTCTTCGGGGTTCTGGGTTCACTCTGGTACTGAATTTTCTTATTCCATACATTCTGCCTTTTTTCACCGGCGATAAACTCCACCGTGCATCTGCAGTTCTGATGTCTGCGATAAACCTCGCTTCCGGTTTTCCTGACTTCTTCGTAATGAAATGTTCCCGCTCTGACCCTGCACCATTTACAGGCTTTGGGCTCTGCCTGCCTTCGAATCTTCGGAGACAAACCGCTCTCTGCTTGGAAGTACGCATTAACCGCAACAGTATCGTCTACCGCCGACTGTGTGAAGTTTACCACCTGATCATCAAAGGACTTCTGGATACTGCTGTAGCCCCTGTTTACGATCTCAGTTGCCATTCCATCTATACGGTCCTGCCGCACCTTTGGCACAGCGCTTTTCAGTCCTATTCCTGCCGCCCGATTTACATTTTCCTGCGCAGCCTGCGCCATTTGCGATGCCTTCTGATAATTGTTTCCCAGTGCTGCCGTAAGCAATTCTGAAGCTTCCTCACCGGTGATGCCATCTGGAAGGGCACCATTTTCCCGCATCGCATCTGCCAAAATCTCTCCGGCTTTTATCGCATATTGATTTGCCTCACGATAAGTGATATCCCCTTTCTCTGCCTTATCCATAAGCTTGGAGATGAGGCGATCCGCTTCATACTTCGAAGCTATGATTTCCCTCAGTTCTTCCCATGTCATACAGCCCCCTCGATGCCCGTCAGCTGATGCACAGACTCACCGTCAAGATACCCAGGGACTGCCTGGTTCAGCTTTACTACGGCATCGCCTATCGCGCCCAGCTGTGATGCATCTGGTTCAAATACCGGTGCCCATATGGATGTGGTGCGATACACCTGATTCCTGCTGTATCCGAAGTTATCCCGGAGACTCGCTGCCAGATATCCTGCATTTAAAAGCCCACTTCCGAATGTCCGCTGCGCTTTTGACGCCATCAGCCTCAAATTCTCGTGGCTTGCCTTGATCGCATCTGCACTCTGTGGATTTCCGGAGGCAAACCCCATATCATCCAATGTGAGTCCTGTCTCTCCGGCAAAAAGAGCCGCAAACATTTTCAACTGCTCCATGTGTGGCGCCATACTTTGCTGCTGGAACTGCCCCAGCTGCGGTGCGTTCCCGTCTTCATCTCGGGTAAACTGCAAAAGGGCAGACATTGATGCCTTCCATTTCTCCATCATTTCCGCATCCTGCGCAAGTCCTGTGACATATCTCTGCGGAAAGCTGAAAAACTCCGCCGCAATTTCTGACCTTTTCACCGTACGCACCGCGGATCCTACTATGCTGATACACGCCCTGGAAATACGAGAATGTCCGAACGGTCTCCTGGCATCCGGACGATAGACAAGAGGTACCAGCAGAGGATACAGCGCAGGATTTTTCACAGTGAACGATTTCCCGTACTTCGGATAAAATGTTGTCTGCCCCGGGATAAAGTATGCTTCCATTAACGGATTCCTGCTCGCATCTTCTTCCAGAACAGCATATCCTTCTTTCAAAAGTCCGGTTCTCTCATCCATGATGCCGGTGGCCCTCGACCCATCCAGAACTGTAAGCTCCGGGAATCCCTCCTCATCAGCACGAATATAAATAAACGAGCAAGAGCTGATTAGAGCAGAAAGCACTGCGGAATCCGCAAGAATATCCTTGTTGTTCAGATTGAAGATCCCATTCATATCAAATGTGTCATCTTTGAAATGATAGAACTGCAGTCGGTCTGCCAGAGCGTCCACTGCTTTTCCACACCATCCCAGGACTCCCATCCAGTGTCTGAGATCCGGAGGAGTGGAGATGCCGAAATCCCTTGTTCTGTTTTTCATTTCGTAGAATACATATCGCATATTCACGCGGGATTTTTTCTCCTGAAGCTTTCGCTTCAGATAGTCCATTCCCATCATCCGACTTTCCCACCTTTCATGTATTTCTGAATGTCCAGCAGACGACTTTCTTCGGTCTGCTTTTTCCCCTTCCCATTTTCATGGCGGTAATCCTCCAAAATTCCAAGCTGTATGCTGCATGTGAAAATCTGCTTTCTCAGAGCTTCCATGGTGGTAATCAGCGGATTACGGGTCATGTATTCCTCTCCTGCCTTATTCAACTGACTGATCACTGGTGCGCACCCCTGTTCCTCATACAGCTTATTAGCCGCATCGTATTGGGCAAAGGCGTCTGCGAGCACCGAATACAAGCTGTCATTCACCCCTAAAAATACGCCTTTTTCTTTTGCAACTTTTATGATTTTCTTCTTCCAATCAGCCTTTCTCACGGTACCCCCTTCCTCCTTTTACCCCTTTTCCAAAAAATTGCCCCGCGAATTTTTTCACAGTGACGGCGGGGAAGATCATCTGTGCACCTTTACGGAGGGATACCCCCTGTCTCTCATACACCTTTATCTCTGTACTTTACCTTGACTTAGATTCAGCGATCCCCCCGGTATTCCGTCCAATCCATCGAGTGCGGAAGGATGCGATTGCTTATAATCTCTTGCTTTGCCTCCACCCTACGCCCCGGTTTCCGCAGGATCTTGTCAGACTTCTGACGATTACAGCAAAAGTGCACGAGCTGTAAGTTCGCAATATCTGAAGGATGCCCTCCCTTTGCAATCGGAATAATGTGGTCAATCGTTGGACTCAACGGATCGGGATACTTGATCCGTTTATCAACCGGCTTTCCGCAGATTCCGCAGATATCTCTGGATGCCAATATCTTCTTTTTGTTCTTTAGGAATTCATTCCTGTGTGGACCATGCCGGTCCATTCGAAGTGTGGTCATAGCTCTCTTCCTGCACAAAAAGAGAAGCCTGCTGCACTACTGCAAGCAAGCTCCTCTCACGGGGTGGCTGGTTTATCAAACAATGCCGCCGTCCGATAAAACTTCCAGTTTTAATACTATGCGGAAAAAACGGAAAGTCAAGGGCAATCACGCCAAAAATTATCAACGGATTTTCTTGCCCAATCACGCGATCGCCCAAAACGTCTGCTGATCTTTTCCCACGGCGCGCGATCAATATACCGCATCCGTAGTATCGTCCTGATCTGCGGGGACTCCACTGTCTCGATAAACTCCTCTATCGCTTCGGTCTGCGCGCTGATCTCCAGCTGAAGAATCTTATATCTGGTCTCCTGCTTTCTGAGTCTCCGGGCCTCCTGATCATAAGCCGGCAGCGGCAGCCCTTTGATCTTGATCGGGCCATATGTACCATCCTCTCTGGTGCCCTCTACAGAGTCGGCTACCACAGTGCCGGCCAGCTCACGTAGCTTGTGCTTAATCTTTGTGATTCTCTTACTGAGATCTGCCCGCTCCATCACCAGAGCGTCGTACTCTTCCAGTGCTGTCTTGTCCAACAGTAACTCCTCCGTTCCATCTGGGTTATCTTTTATAAGTCCTCCTGAATCGCACGATCAAAAGCGTTGTCCGGTGCCATGTCAGCCATTTCGATCATACAGAAGGATAATTTCATGTACTCTTCATGGCTTGTGTCTGGTGGCATACAATGGTTGAGTGGCGCGGATTAATTACAGAGCATCCAAACGTATTTAGCCCTGCAGCTTTTCTTTGAAATTCTTTCATAAAATCATCGTGTCCACTGATCGGACCACTCAAATAAATTCTCATTCTACTCCTTTTTATATTAAGTAATATTGCGCAATGCCGTTGACTTTTTACATAATATTGTGTATAATTAAATCAACAAATGGAGGTGAACATGAAACCCAGAGATCAGGCAATCAAAGTTTTAGAATCCA
>NZ_JAUSTO010000024.1:0-22848 GCF_030812885.1 Moryella indoligenes | reverse complement strand
CCGGAATGCAACCTCCCGGAGGGTATTCATTTATAAGCAACTATGGACTCAGGTCAGGGTGAGAGGGGTTGCATCTCGTTTTACAAGTGAGGGATCAGACAACACGAAACTGCTTTCTTCGTCTTCCCAATACCCGAACGGCTCATATAAAGTTGTTATCATCTACACTCATCTGCGCCCCAAAGAAATCTTTTATCTGTTTTACTGACACCGGGAAAAAATTATTGGCATCGACACCTACATCATATCGCCTGATACCCTCTGCACGATTCGCTTCGTTGTATTCCATTCGGGCATGTATGTGACCATGCAGCTGATATCCCCCACTACTTTTCTTGGGCCAGGACAACATAGGATAATGCATTAGTGCAAAATTGCGTCCGTCTACGGAAACCTTCATAAAATCCCTAATGTCTTCGAACAACCTTGGATCATATTTCTTATCATGGTTGCCAATTATCAGATACTTCTTTCCATTCATCTTTCTGATAAGTTCATCCGCATCCTCAATCTTCATATGATGACAGATATCTCCAAGGATATAAACCGTATCATCTTTATGAACTACGGAATTGAAATTCTATAGCAAAACCCGGTTCATCTCTTCTACAGATTCAAATGGGCGGCCCTGCATATTTATAATGGCTCTGTGGCCAAAGTGCATATCTGCCGTAAAATAAACCATATTTATCACGTTCCTTTCGGATCTTCGCGCAGAAAAATCCCTTATTATTTTAAATTCAGATCATGGCATTGTCATTATACCCGCAGTATAAGTGATCTTCGCAGAAAATCTCTAATTGTACCTGTCTAATTACGCAATGCTTATGATTGATAGCGTAAACTTTCTTGAATGGAAAGAAAAATTGCGGACATGCTGATAAAGGAAATTCCTGAGATACTACGGTATAGCGGCGTACACGATATTACCGCAGAAAAATAGGACCCGATCTTTCGATAGAGCCCTTACAAAAGCACTGCTGTTTTTTCGACGTGGTTACAATTTATTCGATGGTAAACCAATTGTCAAAGATAAATTTCAGAAATATCTACTTCATTTCATGCGACATATTTATCTCAAAACAACTCATCCAACTTCACCGCAAGATTTTCAAAGGTTTCTTCCTTCTTCCGATCCGTCGCTTCCGCATATACGTCCATCGTAGTCTCGATGTTCTTGTGTCCCATGATGGATTGGATCACTTTGAGATTGTTCTCCACCTCACAGAGCCGGGTCGCAAAGGTATGCCGGAGATGATGGCAGGAAAATTCCGGAAGCATCAATGGCTCGCGGCCTTCCCGTGCAGCATTGAGACGCTCATCGGCGTTATAGCTGTTCACAATCCGCTTAATCGTGCGGTTGACACTGGCAGGATTCGGCAGTGTACCGAAGCGGTTCTGAAAAATGAAACCTGAGTATCCATCCACCTCCTGTTCATTACTTCCGTTCGAGTCCTCCTCTTCCCGCAGGATATCCAGCGCATCCCGAACAGAATCCAGAAGCGGAATCGTGCGGATGCCGGCATCGGTCTTGGGCTTGTGGATATGAAACTCCGTCGTCCGATCCTCGGAGGTCGGGTAATAGGTCAGGCTGTGATTGATGCTGATGAGATTTTTCTCAAAGTCGATGTCCTCCCACCGTAATCCAAGCCCTTCCCCGATACGCCATCCCGTTCCAAGTAAAATGGTAAAAAGCGGCCACCAATGCACATAGACCGGGTGATTGGCGATATAATCCATGAATGCTTTCTGCTGTTCCGCCGTCAGAGCGTGCCGGACACCCCTGTGAATTCCGCTTTTCTTCGTAATTTCCGTCATAACACCATCCGTCGGATTCTTCCGGATAATGTCGTCCCTGACTGCCATCTGAAAAGTTGGATGCAGGAGCGTGTGAATGTTGTCCACCGTGGCGATGGCAAGCTTCTCGTCATTGATGAGATGAAGGTAATACTGCAGGATATCCGAATACTTGATATCGATGAGCTTTTTCTTTCCGAAATCATTCCGCACGAAGCGATTATACATGTAGATATAATTGCTCCGAGTGCTGTCGCGGAGATTTGGCTTCATCTTGATGTACCGGTCAAAGGTATCGTTAATCGTCGCTTTTCCGGCGGCGTACAGATTCAGCCCATCCAGTTGATCTCTCGTCAGCTTTTTCTCCCTCTCCCGCAGTTCCATGAGATCGGAAGCATAGATGTATTTTCTTCTTCCAAGCGGATCGGTGTAGGTGTACAGATACCGGTTGTCAGATTTTCTCTGCACCTCTCCGGGCTTTAGCACCCGTCCCCGGTTGTCTTTCCTTGCTTTTGCCATGTTCAATTTCCTCCTGACAAACTGGAAACGGTCATGAAATGCATGACGTTCTATGTTAGATTATTTGACGTTTTGGTTCTGATTCGATTATACGTGACTGCAAAGCTTTGCTGATTAACTTTCGTGTCAGAATTTCTGACATGAAGAACATTCCAGACGTTTGGTTCAGTGTCACGGTTCCTCCGCAAAGGTCTCCAGATACTTTTCAAATTTTTCGATGCTCACCAGAACCAGTTTGTCCACTTTGTAGGTTGCCTTTGCCTCATGCGCCATCTGCTGGAACTTGGAAAGCCCCATACTGTAGAGCTCCGCGCCTTCCTTATACCGCACGAACTTTTTCTTTGCCGTCGATTTGGTTTCCCGGATTTTGGCCTTTCTATCTGTCATCTGTCTTTCTTCCATGTCTGCCTCCCATATTTACTCTGTAATGTTTTCTCTGCCGTATCTCTGACCTGCCTGCGGATCCTGTAGATCTTCGTGTAAAACGACGGGTTAAAATAATCCTGTTCCTTTATCATCTCTGCATTCATCTTGCAGGCGTAATAATTCTCCAAAAGATGCGCCTTCTCACAGGGCAGTATCTTCATGCATGCCTTCACCACGAGATAGTCCTCTTTCATTCTGGCGATCGTCACAGCTTCCATCCGGTATTCCTCCGGACATTCTGTGTTTTTCACCTCCTGATCAAGATTTCCGGTTTCGATCGCATCAAGAAGCATGACCCGCTCGACTGCTGCATCTGCGGTAGGATCCGCATATCCGGATTTCCGGATTCTGACGCCGGGATCTCCCAGTTCACGCCTTCTTCGCTGCATCTTGTCTGCTTCGATATTGATACACAAAAGCTCCCGAAGGCCCTGCAGCATTTCCTCAAATCCCGGATAGTAATTCAGGATGATGTCAATTTTCCCCCGGAGTGACGCATTCCGGTACCTGGTTGTAATTGTCTCTTCATCCACCATGGATTCCTCCTGTCGGTACTTTGTCTATGCAGCGCTGCTTGTCTTGTCCTGACATCATTCAGGATAAAGTATCCTGCTCTGTTATTCGTTACCCGAACCGACAACATCTGCGTGCCTTGTTGTCAGAGCGACAACTTTTTCTCTAATCTGTCGTAAGCTTCTGTCCGAGAACCGATTTGCGTTAGGCATTTCCGAATCCCCATGGCACACTTTCCTCGTCCGGATTAGCGTAGTAGTTCTTTTTCTAATGCGGCAAGTGTTCTGATCTGCTGAAGGGCAGCATTCCTTGCCGCTTTGCTTTTAAAAGACAGCAGCAGCACCACCGCCTCCTGTATGTCCGGTTCCGAATCAAGCGTATCGAGTTCCGGATGGCTCCCGCGGAGAATGTAATCTGTCGTCGTCTGAAAGATCTCCGCAAGGCGGATAACCACATCAGACGGCACAGTTCTCCGATCCGTCTCATAGGAAGAGATTGTTCCCTTGTTTTCAAAATGCAAAAGAAGTGCAAGCTGTTCCTGGCTCATCCCATCTCTGTTTCTTAAGTTTCTGATACGGCTCCCGATTGTCCCGCTCTCTTTTCCTCTCCCATTCTGCTCCATGCTCTTTCCTTTCCGGCACCGTACAAGACGGAAGCCGGAGACATGAGGCCTGTTTTTCTGAATGAGAAGTTCCCTCGCAGGTCAATGGATTTCTTTCCATAAATGCAACCATGAACGCAAAAAAGAAGCCTGCAAAACAAGACTGTGATCATAACAGCGGTTGGACGCACATTTTGCGTCTTAAACTGCTGATCCAGCTTCCGTTTTGCAGGCTCCTCTAATCCATTTTCAAGCGCGCTGTCTCGTGGCCACTTCTCCTGTATGAGGGATCGTCCCTCCAGGCTGGCCGCGCGCCGATAAGTTCAGCTCTATAGGCAAACTCCTGATATCCCGTGTTTCACCCCTTCGTCTTTCCTTGAACGCTGGCGGACTGTTGAAGCTGCAGATTCCTGCCTCTTCCGACATCTTTCAGACAGTAGGCATCTACTGTGACAGCCCCGCGACCGATACGGCTACAAATCGACGGAATATCTCATCCATATTCGGTTTTCACGTGATTTTGATTCCTGCAGCCGGTAGATTGGCCGGTTCTGTCAGGGGAAGCTCTCTGTCTTCCTATGCCCGCGGCGTCTTCCGGTTCACAAACCAGAAGCCATTTTCCTCATAAAACAGTTCGACTCTCTGTCCGAGAATCCGGCAGACATACCGGATCCCGGCGCCTCCTGCCTTGAGGCTGGCACACCGGTCCACGCGGAGGATCTGGTCAATATCGTATTTCCGCCCGTCCTCCCAGACGAGGCGGAGCGGTTTCATCCTCCCGTCAGAGGAAAAATCCGCGACCACCTCGACATAGGCCTTGTAAGGGCTGACCGTCAGCGTCTCCTGCGCGTGTTCACTAAGCGGCGCGTCACTTCGCACCTCCGGGCGGTCCGAGCGCCCGGAATCATGATGATAGTCGTAAACGCCCATGCGGCTCATCTCCCCACTCTGCCATGACCGCAAGACTGTAGAGCCACAGCTTCTGATCTCCCGGTAAGTTCATAAATCGTGATTCTGCCACCCCGGATGACTGCTTTCTTGTCTGTTCCGCACTGCGGGCAGTGGATCACTGCTTCTCCTTTTGACAGGACCATCAGAAACTGTCCGCACTGCGGGCAATGTACAAGGTATCCTTTACTTTCCTTCTGCATAGCTGGTTTCATTTTCATCATCATTAACACACTCTCTTTCATTCTCACTGTCTCATTTCGGAAAGGGAAAAGAACCGATGATAAGAACCTCGACTTACGCCGGATGCTTCCCGGCGGCTGTTCTGCCCCTGCTGATCACAGGGTCTGCAAAGAGAAACATGGCATCGTGGCTTCTCTCTGTACTGCAAGTATAGCGCTATTTACAATAGTTTAAAATGGTCGTTTTAGCCATTTTTTACTTTCTATAATAGTATTTCTCTTGACTTTGCCGTAAAGGATGCTATTCTGTAGGGGAGAAGATAAGGCCTGAAGGCGGCGGGATATCCGCTGCAGAACAAAATCAGAAAGAGGTGTTGTATGGAAAATATCGGCGCGATCATCACAGCTTACCGGAAGAAGGCGCACATATCCCAGACCGAACTTGTGGATAGACTGCAGGCCGAAGGAATTGAAGTCTCACAGAAGAGCGTTTCCGCCTGGGAGACCGGGAGGAATGAGGTCTCCGCGCGGATTTTCCTGCATATCTGCCGGATTCTGGAGATCCCGGACTGCCTGGAGGAATACTTCGGAAGCAACCCAAAGGACCCCCTGTCCATGCTGAATGACGAGGGAAAAAAGAAAGTGCTCTCCTACATTGATCTTTTGATCCATCCAGTGAGCTACGTCAAGGAGACGAACGTGATCCCGTATCTGGCAGCTCCCGCGGAGACTCCTTCCATGACCCGGATCCGGCTCTACGACGCAAGAGTATCTGCCGGGCATGGAGATTTTCTCGATTCTGATTATTACACGACCATCGAAGTGCCCACTAGAGACGCACAAGACGCGGATTTTGCCGTTACGGTAAGCGGAGACAGTATGGAACCGGCATTTCATGATCACGACATGGTTTATGTGCACCAACAGGAAACGCTGGACGACGGGGAAATCGGGATTTTCTCGCTAAATGACAACGCGTATATCAAGAAGCTGAAAAATGACAACGACGGGACATTTCTCATTTCCCTGAATCAGAAATACGCGCCGATTCCGGTGCATCTTGACCGCGATGAATTCCGCATTTTCGGGAAGGTGTGCAGGGCAGTCCGGTAGGGATCGCTATAGGTCAGTCAGAATCTTATAGGGGAGGTGATGCAGCTTGGAAGAAAGACCAAACAATCTGCTGGAGGCCCGGAAGTCCGCCGGGCTTTCCCGGAACAAAGCCGCTGAGGATCTGAAAGTCGATCCGAAAACGCTCTATCGATATGAAAACGGGACGCAGTGCCCGAATGTCTATGTGGCGATCCGGCTCTCCGAATACTATCACCGGACCGTAAAAGAATTGTTTCCGCCGAGAAGCGGGATCTGAACAGAGAAAGGAGACGCCCATGCCGCTCTGGAACCCATGGCACGGCTGCACCAAATGCAGTCCCGGATGCCGAAACTGCTATGTTTACCGGCGTGATGCCGAGTTCGGCAAGGACGCCTCTATCGTAAAGAAAACCGCCTCTTTCAGCCTTCCGGTCAAAAAAGACCGGCGTGGGAACTATAAACTGAAGCCGGAAGACGGCACGGTCATGACCTGCTTCACCTCGGACTTCTTTCATCCGGACGCCGATGCCTGGCGGCCCGAAGCCTGGCAGATGATGAATATCCGCCCGGATCTGCAGTTCTATTTTGTCACTAAGCGCCCGGAGCGGTTCTACGAAGGCCTTCCCGCGGACTGGGGCAATGGATATGAGAACGTCCACATCTGCTGCACCTGTGAGAACCAGTACCAGACAGACCGGCGCCTTCCGGTCTTCCTGAATCTTCCGATCCGGCACAAGGAAATCATCCACGAACCGATGCTGCAGGAAATCCATATTGAAAAATATCTGGAACAGTACCACGATCAAATCGAATGTGTCTCCTGCGGAGGTGAATCCGGGGAAGATGCGAGGCTCTGCGACTATGGATGGATCATCATCACCAAGATGCAGTGCGTTGAATATGGCGTTCCATTCCACTTCCATCAGACCGGCAGCCTCTTTAAGCGCGGAAGCCGGATTTATCACATCGACCGCAAGGATCAGGAAGAACAGGCAAGGAAATCAGGGATTGACACGCCAATCTCTTCCATTTGATTATTGTCTCGCTCTGCTGGCTGCTGCGCTTAGCTCCAGCCATTTCAGGTCTCTGGAAGATCGTTGGGAATCGTTAAAAGCAGAGGAATGTCTGCAAAATTTCGTTCAGAAGAACAGTGCGTCCCACTTCTCTATCTCATCGATCCATGCGAGCGGATCATAATATTTCTTACTCCTCCCGTTATCGCGGATCTCATACCGGAGCGTTCCGCCGCCCAGGAAAGCATCTACGCTGATCACACAGTCAAGATGTCCGTCGTCCTGTCTGGTCTTCTCAATACGCATTTTGACATTGGAAAACGAGCACAAAAGAGTTCTGACCGCCGGGAGATCCTGTTCATTGACGTACTCTCGGCCAAGGAGTGCTCTGTGGACATATGGGGTAATTTTCTTTTTCATTTCATTGATATAAGCCTTCATATCATCGCCGAGTCATTTAAAAAGTTTGAACAGCCAATCTTTACAAATCGATCTCCAGTTTCGATGATCGCGAAATTTCAACAACCAGATTTCCGCCAATGATCAGCGGCGTCATTTCCTCCCAGGCTCTGAAGATGAGGCGTTCTGTTGTCATATGATAATCCCCTCCAGATGATCGCACTCATGCTGGATGATCTGCGCGGTCCAGCCAGTAAATCTCTGAACATGCTTCTTCATGTCCAGATCCTGGTATTCCAGTTCAATTTCACGAAACCGCTTTGTCTTCCGGGTTCCAGTAAGAGAAAGGCAGCCCTCTTCCGTTTCGAATGGCCTGGTCTTCTTACGAATGGCTGGATTCAGCATAGCTACGTTGACAAGGCCCATATTGACGGCGATAATCTGCTTCTTCACTCCGATCATATTGGCCGCCATTCCAACGCACTCGTTTGCATGCGCTTCCAGCGTATCCAAAAGATCACGCGCGACCTGAAGATCAGCTTCCGTCGCCGGCTCCGATTTCTGTGCGAGGAAGAAGACATCCCTCATGATTTCTCTGACCATTCGTTTACTCCCAATTCTTCCATACATTCGGCTGGTAACCAACTGTAGCCTGCCGGCCGTTCCGAACCACCGGCTGCTTTTCTTTCAAGGCCTGTTGGTAAATGCCCATCAGTCCGTAATAGTTCATCAGATCCGACCAGTGATTCGCCGGATGGTAGTAATCGATGAAAAGCCGCTCTTTCCTGGCGACGTTCATGAAGTAATACCAGTTGTCGTTTCCAGTGCTGTCGTTTAACGGCGGCTTCTGTAAAACCGTTGTGAGCATTGTCCCAAACGTCGAACCGCAGATCACGATGTCCGGATCAATCAGAGAAAATTCCTTCAATATCTCGAGGCGGTCCTCCCTGGCGTATGCATCGATTTCTCCATAATCCGAGGCGCTGTCACCATTGCTCTTCTTCAAGTTAAGAATAGCAATCTGCTCCAGTGATTCTGCGTGCTGCTCATCTGTTAGGTTTGCTTTATATCTTGCGATCTCGTTCGCGTCGGTATGCTGGATTCCATAGGTCCAGCGGGCAACTCTCCTCCACATGGGCAGCGTCGGATGATACATCCTAAGCCAACTTGCAAGGGCCCTGTTATCCCAGTCTGATCCGTAGGCTTCCTTCATGATAAAGAGGATCCGCTTCTTATCGCCGCTGTTCCATACCTCCGGATTCACGATTCCATCCGCAATAAAAACATTCTTCCCATGGTCTATATTTACCTGAATGCTTCTCTTGCCGTAGGTATATTCAAATGATTCCGGTTCTTTCCCGCGCCACAGAGTAAAAAGTTCGTCCAGTGTAGAAGCATCCTCAATTTTCTTCTGATAATCAGCAGGCATATAACCTTCCTTAAAGTCTTAACAATCCAAAAGGCAAGAGAATAACCGACTCATCAGTCATCCTCCCCTTCCTCGACATACCTCTCATATTCCTCCGGTGTCAGTTTTCGGATCAATTTCTTGGTCTTCTCCACCGGGAAGGAAGCCTCCTTTGGCTGCAGATACTCCACGTCCGTCACCCGGACGATCTTCTCCTCGTTGTCCTTTCCGGCCGGAGCCCAGGCAAAATCTCCCTTCTCATAGATAGCCTCATCTGCGAGGTAGGTGTACTCCTTCTCCGCATCTTGGAAGATCACCTTGCAGAAAATAAGCTCCGACTCGCGGCGCTTTTTACGGCTATAGGCATCCTCATCGAAGAATTCACCCAGCCCGTAAAAGCTGATGAAATCCCGCACCTTCTCTACCAGCTCCGGGAAATCCTCAGGCAGGCTCAACTTGTCATAGGTTCCGTCCAGCTCATCCACCTGCCCGGATCGCCAGCGAATCTTCAGGGAATATTTCCTCACATCATCGGGGTTGTCCACCGCATCCGGCGGATTTCCTTCCCGGTCTGTCAGGTTCAGATCCTCCAGTTCATCCAGCAGGTTCGGAATCCCACCGCTGATATGCTAGCTCCATTAATGCCGACAAGCCAGTCTGCCCGCTCCCGGCAGAGTGCCGCCTCATAGAGCGCATCATACGCCGATGAAGGTTTCAGATTTCGGAAGCCCTCGTGGATCGCGTTGTCCTCCATCGAGGAAATCCAGAGTCTCTGAAATGGCTTCCTGCAATGCGCCTCCTGATAAACCAGGCGGAAGATCAGTTCTCCCTCTCGTCCTGCGTCTGTCGCCTCAATCAGCTCCTCTACATCATCCATTTCCATGAGTTCCTTTAGCTTCTGGAACTGCTTTTTTGTCTCCGCCGAAACCTGATAGCGGAACGGATCCGGGAGAATCGGAAGGTCTTCCTTCTTCCATTTGTCATACTTCAGGTCATAATCCTGTGGCTCGCAAAGCTCCACCAGATGCCCGACACACCAGCTGACGAGATACCCGTTTCCTTCGAGATATCCGTCCTGTCTCTTATCAGCGCCAATCACCTTCGCAATGGACTGCGCCACAGAAGGTTTCTCGGCAATCACAAGTCTATGTCCCATTGGTTCCTCCCTCCTAATAAAAAAGACGCCAGATATCCCGACGTCCCCTTCTTTCCTGTATTCGTACGTATCGGATCAGCGCCCCCGGTCCTTTCCCCTGGAGCTTCTGCTCTGATCCGGCTTCTTCTCCATTCTCTCCTTCTCCTCAGAGAGTTTCTGGAGGATGGAGGT
The DNA here is from genome assembly GCF_030812885.1 of Moryella indoligenes. Classification (NCBI taxonomy): domain Bacteria; kingdom Bacillati; phylum Bacillota; class Clostridia; order Lachnospirales; family Lachnospiraceae; genus Moryella; species Moryella indoligenes. The sequence continues at coordinate 12,623 of NZ_JAUSTO010000024.1, read as the reverse complement.
TTTGCCATGCTGCCCTGCCATCCTGCCAGCCTTCTGCACTGCCTTTCCCTCTTCTTTTTGTGCCTCTCTGCAAGACGCAGCCTCTCCTGATGCCTTTTCCGACATCTCCGGGTTCAGATTTGTTTTTTCATCGGCGATGTTTTCTCTTCCCTCATCAAGCTCCTTCTGGAGTGCATCCAGCCTGGATAGAAGCGTCTCAGCAGTCTCACGAAGCGCGTCTTCTGACCCTGCCGTTTCCACAAGATCCTGCCGGATACTCTCCCGGATTCCGGAAAGCTCTCCCTTCTCCAGCTGCTCCCGGATCTGCCCAATACCATCCTCCCGATTTTCTACAGCGTCCTGATATCCATACGGGTCGCGGTCAAGGGCGTACTGATCGAGGTCTGCAGCAAGCCTGTCGATCTGATCGGAAAGTGTAACCCGATTCTGCTCTCTTGAGATCTCCTGCAGTTTCTCATCGATGCGGGAAATCAGCTCCGATGAAGCAGTCCGGATCGTGTCAAGGGATGCTTTGAGCTCCGGCATCCCCTTCCCGCCGGACCAGCCCGCGATATAGCCGAAGCTGTAATCGGACGTGTCGATCCCGTAGTGCTGGCAGACCGTATAGGCGACCGATTCCGCTTTCACCTCCTTGCTGCTTTTGGTTTGTCCCCCATCCTCCCGCTTCTTCTGTGCGGTCATGTTGTGGAGCTTGGCGTGCGCATCTCGTGTACCAGCGTTTTTACGTTCTGGATCTCGTCCATGCCTTCCTTGATGGCAATCCGATTTTCTGTCGTGTGAAAATATCCTTTTGCGCCGCCCTTGATCTTCTCAAAGCCGACAGGAACAGGGCTTGCTTCCTTCATCGCCGAAAAGAACGCTGCATACTGATCGACGCTACCTTTCAGCTCATCCACGCCAAGACTTTGAACCGGCTCTCCTTCCGTCTGCGAGATGTCAAAAGTGCTGACCGGCTTGAACGCCATCATACGAATCTGTACCGTTTCCCTCACCGGCTCCCCATCCTGGTCAAGGACTGGCTTTCCATCCGCATCCATTCGTTCCTGGTCCCGGTCAATCGTAAATGGCGTCGGTGCGAGGATCCGGATTCCTTTTTCCCCACGCTTTACGAACCGCCCCATCTTCTTCCAGCCGGTATAGGACTGGACTAGCGATGCGTCCGGCTTCTGCATCAGGATGAGGAGGCTGTTATTGATGGAATACTGCGGGAACTTTGCCATCGTATCGAGGAACTTCTGATATTTCTCATTGGAGAAAATTCCGGCGACACCTTCCTCGAGCTTCCTGATGATCTCCTTCATCTCATTTCTGCGCGCCTCAGCGGCAGCCTTGGGATCATAGTTCCGCCCTGCCGAATATTGACCTCTTCCCTCTTCTGCCCGCTCCATGCGCTCTCCAGCCGCATAATTTCCACTGGGTTCTTTTGTCATCATCCGGTGAATGTAATCCAGATCGATATCCTTACTCGTAAACATGTCCGGATCATGCTCACGCATGCTGTAGACATTCCCATTCTGTCCGCCGATCACCACATGATCGACAACATTCATATCCATGAGTTTTGCCGCCTCGACCAGGCGCTTTGTGAGCTGCAGGTCCTCCCGGCTCGGTTCATTATCGCCGGAGGGATGGTTGTGCATCAGCATGATGTTGTTGCAGTTCGATAGAATGCCGCTCTTCAAAATGTTCTGGATCGGCGCAAACGACTGATTGATGCTGCCGATGGAGACGATGTTAAAGTTCACGGGCTTTAAGTGATTGTCCATATTGACAACGCACACCCACTCCCGGTCAAGCTCCTTCAGCACATCCCGCATGACTGCCGCTGCGCCTTCCGGACTTGTGAGCGGCGTCTGGCTGTAGTAGGATGGCCCCTCCATCAGTTTCAACCGGATATCCACCTGCTTCAGTCGGTAATCATCCATGGAATACTGACCGGCTGTCTCCTTCTTCCGCGGCATCAGGTGCCCTCCTTTCCCCTTCTACCTCAATTTCCATGTGGATCTGTACATCCTCTCCGCATTCGCCAAGATATCGGATCAGATCCTCAATTGTCGTAAAAACAAGTTCTTCCTTATCCATTGCTGCCTCCCTTTGGGTCTGCTTTTCCCGCATTCTTATGTGGCTCCGCTGCTCCCAGCATTTTCAGTTTCTCTATCACGGATCCGCGGGTGTGGTTCCTGTCCGCCGGAATCTGCGAGGGATTGCCGCGCTTCATCAGAGCATCCACCTGTTCGTCATAATGCAGATATCTTGATCGTCTTGCCATTTGCCTTCCTCCTTCTCATGGCATAAAAAATGACCGACGCCTTTCTTCTCGAAAAGCAATCGGTCTAAAGTAATCGGCATCTGTCTTGCCAACTTCATGTGTAGTTGTGGTTCATTGCCGGAAATTCCGGCAACTAAAAACCGGAAGCACAATTTGCACTGGCTTCCAGCTGGTAATTACTGTTCATTTATTCAGGCACATACAAACTGGAATTTGTTTGTACAATGTTCAAGATATAACTGTTATTATGTCTTGATTAGAGTACAAACTCATATAAGAGGAACTTCCTCGGTACTCCAATATCAACATATGTGATTTCAACCTTATCCACATACTTAAATCCAAACGACATATACATTTTCTGTGGAATATCATTTCCCTCTATGCAATCAAGACGAATTGATTTAAGGTTTCTTTCCCTTGCTGTGTCTATTGCGTGTTGAACTAACTGCTTCGAGTATCCACGACCTCCATATTCCGGAAGGACACGCAAGGCATGAAGAACTACTGTCTCGTTATCATTTGCATCGATAAGCCATTTAACTGCGTGATACGCCTCATCACGATCATGATTCATAATATACGCCGCAACAATTCGACCATCTTCAATACCGATAAACTGATTTCTCTCTTTGATTGCATCCTTGATCATTTCATCTGGAGGAAAACCGCCTTTATCTCCCTCCGGCAGAAAATCTTTTCCGCTCAAAACCTTACACATACCGTCATAAAAATGTCGCAATTCTATAAAATTTTTCTCTTCTGCATATCTGATAATCATAGAAATCTATCCCTCCAACTTCCGATTCTTAATATATGAGTAGAGGCTTTTACAGTCTCTGCTCTTTCTTTATGATGAAGGTGATTGGTCTGACGTAATTTCCGATTGGGACACCACGCCCGAAGTTAAATGTGTCAGCCCGCCTTCATTGTTCTACATTCGATTCAGCAAGTTGGGAAAGATTGCTTCTCCCGTTTAACGAAAGAATATGAGTGAACCTTGAAGAGCTGGATCCAATCATAAATCACTTACGAAAGGAGCGTCTTTCTTATGATTGCTGTTGGTATCGATGTTTCAAAATCCAAGAGCACCGTTACCATTCTCAATGGAGATGGCAGCATCCGTGCCAAACTTTTTGATGTCCACCATGTCGCTGATGAGCTGCAGGCATTGGTAGATTACATCAAGAGGACTTCAGAGCCTCCAACCATCCTTATGGAGCCCACCAGCCACTACCACTATCCACTCCTGAAAGCCTTCACGGAGGCGGAACTCCCAGTCTGTCTGATCAATCCATACCAGATGAAGAAGTATGGCGATACCGAACTCAGAAAGGCGAAAACGGACAAACGTGATTCTCTGCGAATCGCTCAGTATGCCCTTGAGAAGTCCTATTCGCTGATTCCTTACACTCCTCAGGACCAGAAGTATGAAGATCTCCGTTTTCTGTCTAGGCAATACAGTCAGAGGATATCAACCCTAACTGTTGCCAAAGTTCAGCTGCTCAGCCTTCTGGATGAAACAATGCCCGGCATTACGACCATTCTTCCTCTTAAAAGCAGGGATCCCGACAACTGTGTGCTTCTGCGTTTCATTAAGCGTTTCAAGTCTTTCGATGTAATCCGTAAGATGGGCAAGACACGTTTCCTGGACAGCTATCAAGTCCTAGTCAAAAAGACCAAGGATCGTTTTGCCGGTTCTAAGGGACTGGCTATCTATGAGCTGGTCCTTAACAGTGTTACCACCCGTGGAGAAAATCCCTTATCCGCAATGACTCAGGATCAATGTGTTGATCTCGTATCCACATCTCAGAAAGCTGCCGATGAGATCAATCTTCAAATGCGGATCATAGCAGAGACCATGCCGGAGTACAAAGTGCTTCGTTCTATGGCCGGCGTGGGGACCGACTGGGACCGATCATTCTTGGAGAAATCGGTGACATTCGCCGTTTTCACAGTGGCAAAGCACTCAATGCTTATGCCGGCAATGATGCTCCGCCATATCAGTCCGGACAATTCGAGAGCCGGAATCGTCACATCTCCAAACGTGGCAACCCGGCTCTCAGAAAAGCTTGTTTTGAGGTAATGCAGGCTCTCAAACTGACAAAACCTCAGGACGATCCTGTTTACCTTTTTCTGCTCAAAAAGGAACAGGAAGGGAAACCATACAACGTAGCCAAAATGGCTGCCGTCAATAAGTTTCTGCGGATCTACTACGCTCGTGCAATGGAGTTGTACAAGTAAATCCGTCCGCTTTCATTATAGCCGTTAACTGCCGGCCTGCAACAGCAGGTCTTATTAAGGTTACTCTCTTTTTTATTCTCAAGGTTCTCGAAATCTTCAAAAATCTGCTTGACAAACATTAGCAAGATTTATCTTTCTCTTTTATGTCTTTCGATCAGTAAAAGGATAAACATGCCTGACCATATGACCCACGCGATCAATATTCCCTTTATAGGAAAAATGAAGTCAATAACAGCTCCAATGAAAAAGGGAATCGGCCATAGCATCATCCGTTTTCCGTAGTCCTTGCACATTTTCTTCTCATCATATTTTTTGCGTTCTTCAGCGGACTTCATATTATAGCCTGTTAAGAAGTTCGCTGCTTTCCCGTTTGATCTGTAAAACAAGAACCCAATCAAAAAGAAAATGGCAGCCATTACCAGGCCCGGGATTATGCAGGATTCCTTTAACGACATATTCATTTACCCCTTCTTCTCCATTCACTTACACTGACTATGTATCATTTACCACGCTCGTGATCACTGCTCTTGCAATATCTCAAAACTTGAGGTCGCAATTTGCGGCCTCAACCAATCATGCGCACAAATCGAACATAGCATAAAATGTCAAGGAGAACAATGAATACTTCTCCCTGTGCCAGCATCCTCTATGGGTAGGGAAAGGTCCTTTCTCAGACATCTGAACCATTGTCCTGGCTTTCAACGGCTTCTTCCGGTTTGCCTTCATCCTCCTCAATATCTTTCAGATAATCTTCCTCTTCGCCCTCCTGATAATCCGCGTCCGGATCCGGCCGGTCGTCTTTCTTATTTTTCTTTCCGATCTTCTTATACACGTAGGCACCGATGGCCGCAAAGCCGGTCAAAACAAGCAGCACCAGCGTTCCAACCGGAACTGATGGCGTCTTCTTCTCCTTGGGCTTTGTCTCCTTCGGTGCTTGCGCGGACTGCGCCGGTTCTGCCGAACTGCTCTCCTTGGCAGCTTTCTCTTCCTTGAGCTTGTCTTCCATGCTCTCCTCATCCTGCCGGGTGGTATATTCCTTCACTTCCTCTTTATCCATAAGGGAAAGAAGATCCGACTCATCCACCTGATTCAGAAAGTGCACGGTCTCCTTCCCGGAGTCATCGCGGTCAATGATCAGATAGAAGTAATTGCCATTCTTTGTCGTCAGCGTGATGAACTGCTTTCCGGATGCTTCATGATCTCCGTAATCATCCACAAGGTTCATATTGCCATCCGGTGTGAGCGGTTCCTCCGGTTCCGGCACAGATTCCGTCGCTGCTTTCGTGCTTTCTTCTGCTTTCTCCGGCTCTGTACCCTGGCAGAGTGTGATATCGCTTCTGCAGACCGGGCACTCCTCGTTGACACTTTCCTCCCCGCACCTTGTCTCACAGATACAATCGGCTTCCTTCCCCGTATTGGCAAATGCCGTCACCGGGAATGATCCGGCAAGTACTGCAGAAAGCATCGCTGCAGCCACAAGTTGCGGTCTGAAACTGATCTTACCCATCAAGCTCGTCCTCCTTTCCATATTCGTCATCGTCCTCCGCATCAAAATCCGTATTCTCTTCTGATCCGTTTCCCGTACGTTTCTCGTTCGTAAACCGAAAGCCTTCTGTGAAACTCTCCTCCGGATTAGGCTCACCCGCCATTGTCTCCTCCTGTCCGGACATTTTCGGTGGTTCATCTCCGGACCCGTCTGCATTCTCCTGCTCTATGCTGCCATCCGGGTTGACCTTCGGAAGCTTGCCGGATGCCGCCATGGAAAGGAAGATAGCGACCTGCTCCGGTGTCAGATGCATCGCACCAACATCCGCGAGGATCTGCATACTCTCCGCCTCCCGGAGCTTCTCCTGCAGCGTGTTAAACTTTTCATCAGCGTACTTCTTTCTTTTTTCCGCGCGCCTTACTTCCTCGCGCAGCTTGTCGAGTTTTTCGTACATTCGTTTTCCTCCATTAAAAAGAGCTCCAAAGCACTCCGCCTCGAATCCCTGTCACCAGTGTCATATTTCCTTTTCTCATCCGTCCGGGACCTGCCCACAGACTTGGGATAGTACGTACCAATGCTCCGCTTAACATCTATTCTTACGGAATTCTCCCGTAGCCCAGAAAATGCTGCTTAAAATAGCCGCTGTCCACGTTAGAGACTTTGATCGGATCGCCGCAGTGAATCATTTTCCCATCGCCGATATAAATCCCGACATGACTTGCACCCGGCGTATCATACGTTCCCTGAAAATAGATGATGTCTCCCGGCTGCCGCTCTGACGCGGGGATGGGATCCGTCCACTGCCGGAGTCCTTCTGCCGTTGTCCTGCCGACATTTCCCACACCGGAATGATTGATGACCCAGCAGACAAAGCCGCTGCAGTCAAAACCCGTTGACGGGCTGGATCCTCCCCATACATAAGCTCTGCCAAGATATTTGGATGCTTCCTGCCACATCGCCGCAAACTGCGTATCCGTGAGTGCCTCTCCACTTGGCTTGTAGCTTTCACCGCCGGATGTTCCTCCGGATGATCCGCCGCCGTCTGCCTCCGGATTTGCATAAATGTCGTCCTCGAAGAGGTATTTCTTGTTCCCGTAGGTCTCCTTAAGCAGAAGGTATCTCTCCATCTGATCCTCGGTAAACCCGATTTCAGTGACAACGTTGTCCATCGAAGCATTGCTCAAGGTGACATTCAGGATGTGATACTCATACTCCACTTCCACCTCGTACGTATATTCCTCGCGGTCTGTTGTCCCGTCGGGATTGTGCACGGTGCGGTGTCCGGTTCTGGTCTCTGTCCTGATGCGGATCTCCGTCTCTGGCACGAGCTCCAGCTCGTACTGCCTGTCAAAGATCTCCTTTAGCTTTCCCTGGACCTCCTCCGGCTTGTAGCTCTCGTAGAGAACCGTCAGCATGGCGGCAAGTTCATAGGGATCATGCCCGATCTCGGAGAGAGTATAGCGGTACTCATCATATCCCGGATGGTCGGATTCGATGCGGTCTACCGTCTTCTGTAGATCCGCTTCCAGATCCTTGTAATCCTGATTGACCGTCTTGATGTCCGCGTCCTCTGCCGTATACGACGATGCTACCGACCCGCTTCCAAAAAGGCTTGAGATAAGATGTCCGCTTGAGGCTCCGCCCGCGATGGTCATCACGGCGATCAAAACAGCAGCTGCGGCAAGCAGAACCGGGCGATATTCCGAAAAATGCTCGGTAACCCACTCTCCGATTTTGCCCACAAGGTCCTCTGCCTTGTCCGTAAACTTTCTGCCAAGACTCCCCACAGAATTTGCGGCTTCCGCCGAGGCCTTCTGATTCGCCGCTCTCTGGAATTCCTTCTTCATGAGCCGGTGCTGCGCGGCTTTTCCTTCCGCGCCTGCGCTGAGCTCTGTGGCGGCCGCTTTTTCCGAAGCTTTCCTGGCGGTTTTTCCCATCCTTGCAGCATAGCTGGAGCTGTTTTTTACATATTTTCCAAAGTCCGCCCATTTCATAGCGTTGGTTTCTGATGCTGTACTTCCCACAGATGATTCTGCCGCTGCTGCTCTTCGCTGTCTTTCTGAAGCAGACTTCAGCTTTTTCCCATAATAATGGTTTTCCGCCGCCCGCATACCGGTTTCGGCAGCTTCTGTTCCCCGGTTCAGCGCCTCCGTCCCGGCATTTTCATCTTCATTGGCACGGTCCACAGCATCATGTGCTGCCCTTGTATCAAGAAATTCCTTCCTTGCCGCCTTCTCATGGGAGCGTTTCTTCTTTGCCAGCGCTTTTCTCTCTTCCGCGCTCATCGAAAGATCCGCCTTGTCCTGGCGGAACTTGGCTCCGGCAGCGCGTTTTGAGGAAGATGCATTCTTCAGCTTCCGTCCGTGGCTCGGTGCCCTCGTCTTGTTTCCCTCCTCTTCTTTCTCTTTCCGGAATCCGTGCTCTGCGTCAGGATTGACGGTGTCCACATGACTTGTCATGATTCACCTCTCATCTGTCCGGCGTCCGGACCTGTTTTCCCGCGTTTGTTGTCATCTCATCCATAGTCTGGCGGTCTGCTTTCAGCTCTTTGTTTTGGGAAGCTCCTTCCCGGCTTTCCTCTTCTGCTGAAGGCTGACTTTTTGCTTCTGCCTCCGGCGTTATCTCGGCCAGCTTCGTCGTCATCGCCTTGTAAAGCTCCGTGTTCTTCGGGAAGCGGTCCACAAATGGAATCGCGACGTTGCCATAGAACAGAAGCCCTTCGCCCTCGCCGGAATGTGTGACATAGGAAAGCTGATGCGGGCTGATGTTGAGCTGTTTTGCGAGGATTCCCCGGTCGCCGACTGCCTGATTCAGCATCAGGATGAAATCGCTGTTCTCAAAGATGTTTTCCACTTCCTTTGAAGCCAGTAGATCCTTGACGTTCTGGGTGATCCCGGTCGGAATGCCGCCCCATTTCCGGAAGCGCTTCCAGATTTCCACCGTGTACGCCGCCGTCTGTTCCTCACGCAGAAGCAGATGCATTTCATCCATGTAGTAGCGCGTCGATTTTCCCTCACTTCGGTTCTCCGTCACTCTCCCCCAGACCTGATCCTGCACGACCAGCATCCCGATCTTTTTCAGCTGTTTTCCGAGATCCTTGATGTCATAGCAGACGAGGCGGTTGTGGATGTCAACGTTCGTCCGGTGGTTGAAGACATTGAGCGAACCGCGCACATAGATTTCCAGCGCCGTCGCGACATTCTTTGCCTCCGGCTCCGGCTGCTGTAAAAGCGCATTGTAGAGATCCTCGAGAAGCGGCATGTTTTCCGGTCCCGGATGTTCAAAGTACCGGTTGTAGATCTGGCGAATGCACCGGTCGATGACCGTTTTCTCCACCGGATTCAGGCCTTCCTTCCCGCCGACGATCAGCTCGCACAGCGACAGAATAAAATCCGCCTTCAGGGCGATCGGGTTGTCGTCATCCGAATAGTTCATGTTGATATCCATCGGATTGATGTACTGGTCGCTCGTCGGCGCGATCTTGATGACCTGCCCGTCGAAACGCCGGACCAGTGCCGAATACTCCGCCTCCGGATCAGAGATGATGATATCGTCATCCGTCACGAGGAAGGCATTCGCGATCTCCCTCTTTGCAGCAAACGATTTGCCGGATCCGGGTGTCCCAAGGATTAGCCCATTCGGGTTTTTGAGCTTCTTCCGATCCACCATGATGAGGTTGTTGGAGAGGGCATTCAGGCCGTAGTACAGCGCGCCTGTGCCGGTCTGGAAGAGTTCCTGCGTGGTAAAGGGAATAAAGATCGCCGTACTGCTCGTCGTCATTGCCCGCTGAATCTCGATCTCGTTATGCGCAAGCGGCAGGGATGACATGAGTCCCTGCTCCTGCTGAAAATCAAGCCGCACCAGGTTGCAATTATGCTTCTGTGCGATGCTGTTTGCCTGGAAAATGTTGTTTTCCAGTTCCTGCTCGGTCTTTCCCGTGCTGAGAATAAGAAACGTGAGAAGGAACATGCGCTCGTTCTGGCTCTGCAGTTCCTTGAGCAGCGCCTTGGCGTCATTGCCATAGGTTGCGAGATCCGACGGGATAATATCCATGTCGTAGCCGGAGCGGACCGCCTTCTTCTGTTCCTCGATCTTGGACCGGTCCAGCTCCGTGATGGTGTGCTTCACCTTCTTGACCGCCTCGGTCTGATCCACGGACTGCATATGCATGGTCACGACTTCCGACGACTCGATGGATAAGAAGTCAGCCAGCATCTGATCGCTGATGTCCGAGGCTGTGATGGAGAGAAAACTCATCCCACAGTACAGATTGCCCATCTGGAAAACTCTTCCCGTCTTGAAATTCAGCGCAGACGGCGCAATGAAGTCCTTCACCGAAAGCCCGGACGGTGCCAGCAGTCCCCAGTCAAAAAAGAACTTCTCGTCGCTTCCCATGTGAAAGATCTGATGCATGAGCATCAGCCGCTCCGATCCGTCCAGTGTTTTGGCCTGAACGCCAAGGCGCTTGAAGTTATTGAGAAGATCCATCTCGATATGGATGAGCCGCGGCTTTGCTGTCTTCATGCCGTCCGCGTGAATGCCGAAGGTCAGATATTTTGTCTTGGTCAGACCATTGTTGCCGGCCTCCATCTGATGCATGAGCATGCCCGTGTATTCGTCGCGCATGTCGTTGTAGGCATCCTTCTGGTGCCGGATCGCGATCCCCGCCTTAAACTTCTCCGAGTCCGTCGCCATGTTCATGAAACTCAGCTCAAAATGGACGGAGCTGTCAAAAAAGTTGAGAAACGAGCACCACTCCTCAAAGATTTCCTTCTGATCGTCCTGCTGGGCGAGCAGGTAATTGATGTCCTGAAACTGGATGGTCTTCGTGTAATAGTCTTTCCCGACGCGGCAGATGCCGTCCTGAAACATCCGGTCAAACGGGATGCTCTGCTGGGTCGTGCGCGGAATCCCGTCATCACGCTGCGCATTCCGGATGATCTCCGCGATCTTTCTCCGTTCTCTGCAATTAAGATTTTCCGGCACCTGATAGATTTTTCTTTCCTTTCGCCGGAACAGGTTCCTGATACCTGGAAACAATCTCCTCTACCTCCTTTTCTGCCTTAGCCTGCCGCATCAGCGCGGCGTAGTAATTGTCTGTCCGGTACACCCGGATCTTCGGCCTGAGAAACTGCGCTTCGATGAAATGAAACAGGATCACCTCCAGAGGCTCCCCGTTTTTCTCATACATCGCAAAAAAGAACAGCGGCATCATGACCGCCATCATGCCAAGCGCCGCAAGACTGATATTCCCGGTGCGCTTTAGCAGAAAAAAAGACGGTACTCCGATGAGTGCCGCCAAGGAAAAGCAGATCAGCTGCCGCTTGGTCAGGTTAAACATGACCTTGCTCTTTACCTTTGTGAGGTCCCTCGGGACCGAAATATAACTTGCCACTTACGTTTTCTTCCTCCTCTCTGTGTTTTGCAAAGCTTTGCCGGCCATGCCTTTTTATCAATGCGCATGAAGAATGCTTCTCGCAAGCGACCCGGTCTTAAACAGCGTAAAGCAGAGCAGCATCGTATATCCGAGCACGTTCCAGAGCGACGCCATGATGTCACTGGAAAATGCAACCGACTGGATCAGGACAGCGTAGATTGCGACACAGATCATGATGAGAAATCCCTAGAATCCCAGGGCAAACAGGGACCGTAGATAATTCTGTCCGACCATGCTCTGCTCGTGGCTTCCGAAGGTCGCAAAGGGGATCGGCGCCATACTGATCATGAGATAGATCTCGATCATCCGCCCATATACGATGACGAAGATAAGGACCGAAATGATATTGAACAGAAACTGTACGATAAAGCTTTGCAGGAAGACCCCAAACAGCGCACCGCAATCCATTGCCTCCAGCGTTCCCTGCACAGAGGCAAGCGCCGACGCATCAACAGCCGTGCCGCTTTGAATGATACCGCCAGACTGACTGATCACATAACTTGTCACGTCAAATACGGCAAGCGTGATATTGAACGTATTGCTGATCAGCGTCACCGCGACAAATGTCTTAAACACCCACTTGAAAAAGATCCAGGTTTCAAAGTTCGCGAGATTGTTGTGCGCGATGATGAGCTGGATCAGCTCGTAGCAGGCGATGAACGTCAGGATCAGTCCAGCGATCGGCATGATGACATTCTCGGAGATGTTTCGGATCATCGAAAATACACCGGGTTCAAAGCTGGTCGGCGACTGTGCAAGCTGATTCGTCACTTCCCCAACCTTGCTGTTTAAGTTGGTGAATGTCCTGCTAAAGTTATCCATGATGCCCGAAATGAGGATTTCTTTCAGCCATGCAAATAGTTTTTCCTTGAGTGCATCCAAGCGGTTCTCTCCTTTCCGGAGGGCTGCAGGACCAGCCCTTCTATTTTCTTCGTCTCCCCTGTCCTGCGGGTCCGGATATTACGGTCCGGCGGTTACCATTACATCAATCTTCAACCGAAAAGACCGGCAAGGAGCGGAACAAGGGTGGTGCCGATGAGCGCCACACCGCCTCCTGCCATGAGCTGCTTCATGCCCTGGGATTTTGCACCCGATAGCGATAGGTAATCCCTTGAAATTATCTCAGGATTTTCCCCCGCTCCACACCGTGCGTGCGGCTTTCACCGCACACGGCGTTCCATCGAATT
>NZ_JAUSTO010000023.1:0-23668 GCF_030812885.1 Moryella indoligenes | reverse complement strand
ACGGGGGGAAGGGATAGAGGGCAGCAGATACCACATGAAATGAAGACCAGATGGGAGAAAGAACTGTGAGTGAAGATTACATCCTGTCTCTAAGCCATCAAACAATGAACAATAGGAGGACTTAACGATGAAGTTGTTTAGAACCAATGAGATAGAAACCAATGAGTACAAAATTGGTGACGTTATCTCCTTCACTCTCACGGATGGTGAGGGAGTGGAAGCAATGGCTGTCAAGCAGGAACAGGACGGTATGCTGTTCTGCTTTGTGGACTGCTTGAAGAAAGAGTACCGCATGAACCGTAAGGCCACCAATGAGGGCGGGTACTTTGCTTCTGATCTGCGGGACATTCTCAACGGGAAAATTCTTAACAGGTTCCCGGCTGAACTGCGTAGCCGTCTGTTGTTGCTTGAGAACGGTGACCTGCTCCGACTTCCTACAGAGCGTGAGATTTTCGGAGAGAATATTTATGAGGACACTGAACCAGAGACAACCGTTCAGTGGGCGCCTATGAAGCTGCGTAGGAACCGTATTGCGTTCCGGGGAAAGAACGGTGGTTTGGAATGGTACTGGCTGATTAACAATGTAGAAGGTTTCGCTCCCATTTTTGCCGGTGTCGGCAACGGCTGTCGTGCGGGCTACTACAACGCTTCTATCTTTCTTGGTGTGCGTCCCGCTTTCAAAATCTAAAATCACACTCCCTTGTGGGGTGTGGAGGGATTTGACTATGGCATATAAGCAGAAGCGCCCGTACTTGGCGGCTATATGGTACATTTTTCGCGGGGCCGCGAAAATGGTGCAAAGGCGATGGATGTGCTGGAGAATGAGGCTGATTGAAAGGGTGATATGATGCTCAGAATGCATCATGCGAGAACGTTGACAGAAGCCAGCACTTGGGAATTTATAAAACGACAGCGGTTTTACCCGCTGCCGTATAAAGAGTCAGGCGATGAGATTAACTAAGGCGCTGGAGAATTCCTTCCTGCAAGACTTTGGAGCAATTGATCCCTCGGCGCTCCGCGAGGTTAGACATCCATGCCGGGAGAGAGACATTCTTCCGGACGGCGCGGGTATCGGTCTCAGCGCGGTAAGCAAGAGTATCGATGCGAATTAGGGAGAAGCTCCCGGGATATGCATCACGGATGGACTCCTGCGAAGAAGCCTCAGGTATCGGATCTTCGTGATCCTCGGCAGTTATAAGCCATCCACTGGCAGCATCGGTGATTGCCTCAATCGCATCGTTTAAGTCCTTCCCGGTAGTAATGCAGCCCGGAAGATCCGGGATGCGAGCATATACTTTAGAATCTTCTTCGGTAAATACGGCAGTGTAAATATATTTCATAATCTCCTCCTTTGTGGGGGAGCAGAGGCGCTAGCCCCTCTCCCGCTGGTTATGATTGATCTCTTTTTGGATGTACCGCAGGTCGCCTTCGTCAAAGTCATGTCGCTTTAGCGGTATTGAGCATCGAAGCTTTGCATTGTAAAAGATATCATGCTTCTTTCCGTTTCGCTCAAAGGCGTATCCATTGGATTCTAAAACTTTGATTGCCTGATCTCTGGGTTTCATGTTCACCTCCATTTGTTGATTTAATTATACACAATATTATGTAAAAAGTCAACGGCATTGCGCAATATTACTTAATATAAAAAGGAGTAGAATGAGAATTTATTTGAGTGGTCCGATCAGTGGACACGATGATTTTATGAAAGAATTTCAAAGAAAAGCTTGAAAGGTTGCAGGAATGATATTGATGCCGTGGAAAAAAGATGTGCCTGTTGAATCTTATGTCTTTATGGATTCAACTCCGTGTGTATCTTGCGTACATGAATGCGTTTGTAGGTATAAATCGGACATGTTAAGCCTGCGTAATGGTGTATGTGAGCTGATGCGTTGCACAAATTATGAGAAATTCAGACCGTTTGTTACTTGTGATGAATATGTAGAGAAGGAGGTGTTGTAAATGAGTGAACCAAAACACACTATCTCCGACTTGTATCAAATGCAGTCAGTGCCGCTTTCGATTAAAATTCGTATGACAGAGGATCGTATTCGTGGCTGGATTAACGAATATGGAGAATCCGGAGTTTATGTCAGTTTCTCCGGCGGTAAAGACAGTACAGTGTTACTCGATATTGTCCGTAAGCTTTATCCCGATGTGTTGGCAGTTTATGTCGATACCGGGTTGGAATATCCCGAAATCCGAGAGTTCGTAAAGAGCTTTAATAACGTGGAATGGCTCAAACCGAAGAAAAACTTCCGACAGGTCATTACCGAATATGGCTATCCTTTTATTTCTAAGGAGGTCTCCGATAAAGTGCAAGGCGCAAGGCGTTATCTCAAGTCGGTTCGAGAGAGAGAGACCGATTTATGCACCGTTCATGGCAGACCTGTTGGGCATAGACAGGAGAATCAACAAAGAGAATCCCGATTATCAAGCACTTCTGATGGGGACTATCCCTAGCAAACCCAAGGGTGATTCACGGTATCGGCAAGTCATAGGAACGTATCAGAACAAGGACGGCAGCACAAGCAAATATTGTCTGACTAAGTACCAGTTTTTCCTTGACGCACCGTTTGAGATTTCAGCTAAGTGTTGCAACGCAATGAAGAAAGCACCTGTACACGCTTTCGGGAGAAAGACAGGAAGAAAACCTATGACTGCACAGATGGCAAGTGAAAGCCGTCTGCGGACTGCACAGTGGCTTAAAAACGGTTGCAATGGTTTTCACATGACCTCTCCTATCTCCAATCCTATGAGCTTTTGGACTGAACAGGACGTGCTTCTCTATATCAAAGAACATAACCTTCCTATCTGTTCTGTGTATGGGGAAATTATAGAGGTCGAGGGTAAATCTGCACCTGTGAAAGACGCTGACATGATGGAACTTTTCGACCTTGATAAACCATTTCTCAAAACCACAGGCTGTGACAGAACCGGGTGTATGTTCTGCGGATATGGTTGCCACCTTGAAAAGCCGGGCGAAGGACGATTTCTCCGAATGAAAGAAACTCACCCAAAACAGTATGACTACATCATGCGTTCTACTGATAAGGGAGGTCTCAACTACAAAGAAGTCATTGATTGGATAAACGAAAATGGAGGTTTTCACATTGAGTATTGACACCATTAAGAAAAAGGTTGAGGAACTTTCCGACCTTCAAAAGAATGGAAAGCCCGGGTATTCCTGTGGCTGGATAGACGCTTGTGGACTGATCCTTGCAATGCTGGATAAGGAGGAAATCGACACCAAGGAACAGCTCAAGGCTCGTATTGCTGAGAGCGCAATCAAGGTATCTACCGTCAAAGCTCCGCACACCTACATGAAAGCTGTCGGCACGAGGGAGCTTGAGAAAATTCTTGAGGAGGAATTTAAGCATGGCACAAAGTAACGAAGTAAACACTGTCACTCTGTCAAGGGGTCATTCTTTTGGATTCGCCTCTATTCAATCCGAACTGTCAGATCTCATTGATTTGGCTATCACTCTGTTGGAAGGTGACAAGTAATGCAATCGATCAGGAAACATTGTTTGTTGGTGGAACAGACAAAGAATGTGATAACGATATAATGATTTTTAAGTATAACACAGTTAAAGAAGCAAAAGAGGCTGCAAAAGCGCTTTTGGAGGTAATACGGAAATGAACCAAGAAGGATATCGCGACCCTACAGCCGATACAGCTGTAAAACGGGCCTCCAATCCACCAGAGCACGTGCTTCTCTTTCTGCGCTGCGTATGGGCCCTGGCTAACGTTTTTGGCCTGACAGTGCTAGAACGGCTACACGTTCGGGATAAAAATACGTGGAAGGAGTGGAAGTAATGAAAGCAAAGCAGTATCTTAGGAGTCTGCGCCTGCTGGACATCTCCATCAACCAAAAGATCAAAGAGATGGAGGGCTTAGAGCGCAGCCGGGTAAGCCTTGGCAGTATGGACTACTCCCGGGACAGGGTGCAGACATCACCGGAGCCGGATGCATCGTACACTCACGTAGTAGATCACATAGCAGACTTGCAAGCTGAGATCAACCGTGAGATCGACCGATATGTTGATCGGAAACACAAAATCATAAATCAGATTCAGGGACTGGAGGATCGCAGATATGTGGATGTACTGTACAAAAGGTATGTCGAGTGGAAGAGGATGGAGGAGATTGCATATCTTATGGGCTACAATTTCAAATACACTTTGCAATTGCACGCCGAAGCATTGACAAAATTTGAAGAAATATATGGAACAAATATGGAGTAGTTCTGTGATATTATGGCATTATGAAAAAGTAAGGTACAACACTTTCTCATATCCGATACCCTCCTATCATATCCCCGGCAGTCTCGCAGCTGTCGGGGAAAACTATGTTAGGGGATTTTAAAATAAAACAATCAGACGTTCCCATGTGGAGCGTCTTTTTATATAGGGGGACGCGATGCTTTGGAGGAGATGTCCGCACTGTGGAAAAAGAACCCCGGTGGGAGAAAAATGCGAGTGTGGGTATAAGCGAGAATATTTTAAACGGGGGGATGTGTATGCCCGATATAAAACAGGTCGCTGGAAAAAACTCAGAGCTACTGTTATGTCTCTTTACTCAGGATTAGACCCGTGGGCTTTAGCACATGGCAGAGTAGAGGCAGCAGACACAGCACACCATATCATACCAGCTGACGAGGACGGATCTCTTTTCTACAGCTTAGACAATGTGATTCCTTTATCAAGAGACAGTCATGCAGAAGTGCATGCTTTGTACAGGAGAAGTGACAAAGACAAGAAAGACACGCAGGAGGCGCTCAAGAGGTTGCGGAAGCGTGTGACGGTATAGGGGAAGGGGGCATTAAAAAGTATTGAGCATTTCACCAGAGACCGCCGCCCCCGCTTTCATTTTACAGATTTCTAAAAAGCATCCCCAAATGGGAGAAAGGAGCAGACATGGGAAGACCTAGAAAAGTTATATCTTTGCAGACCGGTCATATCAAAAGTGATGTCCGGGCGAAGAGAGAATATGAAGAATCTCTTGTGAAGACAGACAGGGATGAACTTGAAAACATCCCGACTGCTCTCTTTTTAGATGCCGTTGCAAAAAATGAGTATGAGAGAGTTTTGCAAAACCTGAAATCAATAAATATCATCGGGAATCTTGACCGGGATAATATGATCGTTTATGCAAATGCCTACTCAACATACATGATGGCCTGTAAGGAAATCAAGAAAAAGGATTTTGAACCAGTTGTTTTTACGGCGACTGGGAAGAAACCAAACCCGATATACCAGATCATGGATCAAGCAAAAAGGCAGATGGATACGGCAGGCAATGCGCTAGGGATGTCGGCTGGCTCGAGGCTAAAACTCGCAGCTGAAAAAGCAAAAGGACAGGAAGAGGAACTTTTGCAAATGTTTGGAGATATCTGATGAATTGCAAGGAGGTAATAAAAAAATATGCGAAGGACTGTATTTGCGGAAAGATACCCTCCGGGCAAAAGCATAAATGGGCTTGTCAGAGGTTCCTAAACGATCTTGACCAGATAGGCAATCCGGACTTTCCTTATATCTGGGATGAAGAACGGGCAAAGAAAATCGTTATATGGTTTTCGTTGTTGAGGCATTCAAAGGGGAAACTTTCCGGGACGCCGATCAATCTGACGCCGTGGCAGATGTTCAGAGAGTGTCAGATCTACGGATGGCGGCATCGGGAGACTGGGTACA
Organism: Moryella indoligenes; assembly: GCF_030812885.1. NCBI lineage: Bacteria > Bacillati > Bacillota > Clostridia > Lachnospirales > Lachnospiraceae > Moryella > Moryella indoligenes. The sequence goes on along the minus strand of NZ_JAUSTO010000023.1, from coordinate 17,978 downwards.
AACGGTTTAAAAAATCGTTTACGGAAGTAGCAAGAAAGAATGCAAAGTCTCAGATGGAGGCGGGAGAAGCCCTGAACGAAATCAGCGAGCAGGCCACACGAAACGGTGAGAGCTACGAGGTTTATACTGCTGGTACAAAAAGAGACCAGTCAAAAATTGTTTTTGAAGAGTGCGATCTGATGACTAGAGGGACGCTGATCCGGTCAAAGTTCCGATTCAATCGAGATAAGATCGTACATCTGAAAACAGGCTCTTTTATCAGAGCTTTGTCAAAGGACGATGGCAAAACAGGAGACGGCACCAACCCGGCGTTGCTGATACTTGACGAGTACCACCAGCACCCAACAACAGATTTTTATGATCTGGGCCTCGGTTCTAACACAAAAGAACCAATGCTGACTATCATCACGACGGCAGGAAAAGACCTGACATATCCCTGTTATACACAGGAGTATGATTATTGTTCTAAGGTATTGAACCCGGATGTGGATGTAAGCAATGATGAATACTTCATAGATATCTGTGAGGCTGACCCCGGGGATGACCCGGGAGCGCTGGAGACCTGGCAGAAAGCAAATCCGATCAGAGCATTTTTCGATGAAGGCATCAAGAAAATATCGGAAGACTATGAAATAGCAAAACAAATTCCGGAGAAAATGATTGCCTTCTTGACAAAGGTGCTGAATATCTGGGTATCCTCTGCCGAAAACGGCTACATGGATATGCAGAAATGGAAGGCTTGTGAGGTCAAGGAGCTTCCGATCGAGTTGGATCATCGTCCGGTATATGTCGGCTTTGATATGTCATCGAAAATTGACTTGACGTCTGTAGCCTTTGTAGTGCCTTTCCAGACAGAAATCCGCGATAGCATGGGGAAGCTGGTTGTTAAATACATACTATGGACGCATAGTTTTATCCCGTCTGTTGAAAAAATGCGAGAGCATATCATCAAGGATAAGGTACCCTATGATGCGTGGGAGCGGCTAGGTTTCCTGACGGTGACGCACACTCCAATCGTCGATCAGAATGCAGTTATGAAATACGTACTGGATGAGTGCGAGCGGCTACATCTTGATATCCAGTGCCTATGCTTTGACCCGGCGAATGCTTCAAAATTGATGATGGATTTATCGGATGAAGGCTACGACGTAGAGGAAGTGTATCAGAGCCATAAGAGCCTTAATGAATCTACGCAGGGATTCCGCGAGCAGGTGTATTGCGGAAATATTATTTATCTGCGAAATCCATTGTTGAATTATTCCATGTCGAATGCGGTTATCCGGACAAATAACGGACTAATTAAAATTGACAAGGATGCCACTACAAAACGGATTGACCCGGTAGATGCTACGCTGGGTGCCTTCAAGCTTGCGCTTTATCATGATTTTGGAGCTGAAAATTACGGAGCTTATGTTGAATCTTTCTTAGAGGAGTTTGCATAAATGGGATTTATGAAGAAACTAATGAATGTCTTCACAGAGGAAGAACCTGTTGACCTTGCAAGTGAAAAGCTGTTGCAATGGCTCGGGGTTGATTCTGAGAAGCCAAAAGCATTGTCTGAGACAACGTACTACACATGTCTAAAGGTACTGTCTGAGACGATGGGAAAACTCCCCCTGAAACTTTATCAGGAAGATAAGGCTGGGGGGAGGGTGAGAGCACCCACCGACAAGGATATGGATGTGCTGTTGACCCGGCCGAACCCGGCGATGACCCCGGCGACATTTTGGGGGACTATGGAAGCAAACTGCCAGCACTATGGAAACGCCTATGCTTGGATACAAAGGCAGTTGGTGAGAACCGGAAAATACGGCGGCAAGTATAAGGTGCTCGGCTACTGGCCTATGCAGTCCGATCGTGTGACAGTGTACATGGATGATGTGGGGATTTTCGGGAATAAGGGAAATTTATATTATAAATATAATGATCCCAAAAGCGAGGAAGAGTATGTTTTTCGTTATGATTCAGTTCTGCACATCAAAACATGGCTTACATGGGACGGAGTGCTCGGACGTTCTGTGCAGGATATTCTGAAGACCACTATCACTGGAGCTGGGTACTCACAGAAGTATCTTGAAAAGCTATATGAAAGTGGTCTTACAGCGTCTAGCGTTTTGCAGTACACGGGCGACTTGGAAGAGAAACTGCGGAGGAAGTTGCAGGACAAGTACAATTCCCTGTTGTCCGGAGCGAAAAACGCGGGAAAGGTCGTGGCGCTGCCGGTCGGAATGACATTGTCGCCGCTGACTTACAAACTTACTGACGCACAGTTTCTTGAACTGAAGAAGTACTCTGCTCTTCAGATCGCAGCAGCCTTCGGGGTAAAGCCAAACCAAATAAATGACTATGAGAAGTCCAGCTATGCGAACAGCGAATCGCAACAGCTGGCTTTTTTAGTGGACACAATGGTTTATCGGCTTGCTCAGTATGAGCAGGAAATTAACTACAAGTGCTTGACGGATGAACAGCGATCTGCGGGATATCTTTTCAAATTCAATGAGAAGGTTTTGCTCCGTGCGGATGCAGAGACACAAATGAAAACCATCACATCAGCGATTCAGAATGGTGTGTATACACCAAATGAAGGACGGCATTTTCTTGATCTCCCGTCTCAGGACGGAGGGGACGTTTTGATTGTCAACGGAAATTATGTGCCGTTGACGGATGTGGGGGCAGCTTATAAACGATCAGGGGAAGGGGGTAAAAACGAATGATCTTAAAAATCAATGGAGACATTGTAAGTAACGATTGGAAGATGATCTATGACTGGTTCGGCATTGATTGTACAGTCCCTAAAGATGTGGTTACGGCGCTGGAGAAGCTTCCGAAGGGCGACCGCTTGCAGGTAAAAATCAATTCCGGAGGAGGAGATGTACTTGCGGGGCAGGAAATCTATTCCATGCTGAGAGCCCGAAACGATATTGATATCGAGGTGGAATCTCTTGCCGCAAGCGCGGCATCTGTGATTGCCATGGCAGGACATAGCACAATTAGTCCAGTGGGAATGATCATGATTCACGATGTATCCATCCGTGGCGCTTCTGGAAATCACAACGAAATCCAGAAGCAGGCAGAAATCTTGCAGCAGTGGGATGAAGCCCTTGCTGGAGCTTACGTTGCAAAGACGGGAAAGACAAAAGAAGAGATCATTGAAATGATGGAGCAGGAAACCTGGCTGACGGCTGAAAGAGCTGTTGAGCTGGGTTTTATTGATTCTATCAGCAATGGAAGCTCTGCCGTGGCGACAAATGCCATGGGCGGCCTGAAGGTGACTGATGAAATGGTGGCTCAGTATAAGGCTGCTATGCAGGCTAAGGAAGACGAAAAAAACAATATTTTAAAAGACCTCGACAAATTCGGGGCATGAAAGGATGAAAGATATGAAGAAGAAATTACAGGAGCTTCTCAATGTAATCAATGCGAAGAAGGCAGAAGTAATCAATTTAGTAAACGAAGGAAAGCTCGACGAGGCGAAGGCTGCAAAGGAAGAGCTTGTAAACATGCAGGAAGAGTACGACCTCTTGAATGATCTGGGGGATGCGGCACCGGTTAATGTTCTGAGTGGAGCATCGCCGGTGGAGCCGGTTGACGCTGTACATGAGTTCGCGGAGGCTGCCCGACATGGTTTTTATACCAACACCATGACCGAGGGGACAAAGGCCGACGGAGGTTATACTGTCCCGGAAGACATCAGAACCAAGATTAACAAGTACAAGGAGGCAAAGGCGAAGCTTGAAGACCTTGTAGATGTTGAGCCGGTATCTACGGCCTCCGGCCGCAGAACATTCCAGAAGAAGGCACAGCATACAGGATTTGCTGCGGTCTCTGAGAGCGGCAAGATCACGGCGGCCAAAACTCCGCAGTTTGAGATTCTCGAGTATGCCATTAAGAAGTATGCTGGATATCTCCCGGTGACTAATGAACTTCTGGCTGATTCCGATGCAAACATTACGAATTACCTTGTCAAATGGTTGGGTGATGAGGATATTGCAACAAGGAATGCGCAGATTCTTGCAGCCCTTACGGCATCGACTCCGACTGATCTGAAGAATCTTGATGGAATCAAGAAGGCGATCAACGTTACTCTGGGCTCTGCTTATGCCGGCAGTGTGAGAATTGTAACCAACGATGATGGTCTGAACTACCTTGACACCCTCAAGGATGGTCAGAATCGTTATATGCTCACTCCGGATGCACAGAACCCGATGCAGATGGTGCTTGCTGTGGGGGCAAGGAAGATTCCGGTTGAGGTTGTACCGAACGATGTCCTGAAGACGAAGACAACCAAGATTCCGTTCAAGATCGGAGATTTCAAGGAGGCTGTTAAGATTTTTGATCGTCAGAAGCTCTCTGTTATGACTTCCAGTGTTGCGGCCGTCGGTGAACTGAACGCTTTCGAGCAGGACCTTACCCTTTTCCGTGGCATCGAGAGAATGGATGTCAAGGTGAAAGATAAGAATGCTTTCGTTGACGGATTCATTGATACATCTGTGGCTGGCTGATGATAACGGTATCCCCGGGGATTTCCCCGGGGAGCTTTGTTGAAGGGGGGGGGTAAGAAATGACGTTACAGGAAGTTAAAGACTACCTCCGTGTGGATTGTGACGATGACGATGCTCTGATAGAAAAACTTATTGCGGCAGCGAAGGAATATATTGTTTCTGCTGTCGGAGCTTATGATGAAGCAGACAGCACGGCAAAAATCCTTTTAGCTGCGATTGTGCAGGATATGTATGACAATCGTGAGCTGATGCAATCTGAGCAGCAGATCAAGCGCAGGATTGAGTATCTATATCAGAGCATGATCTTGCAGTTGCAGCTGAAGCATGAGGGGGCGAGCAGATGAACCTGAAAGGCGTTAACCCTGGGCGTTTGAATCGTCGCGTCATCATCATGCGATATCAGGAAACAGAGGATAGTCTCGGAAATACAGTTTATAAGATTGCACCCTTAAAAAAGGTGTGGGCTGAAATTAGACCGATCAGAGGCAAGGAGCAGCTTGAATACTACAAAGACACTAACTCAGTAAGCTATAAAATCACAATCCGAAGTACAGATGTGACTGAGAAGGACGTCCTAAAGTATAAAGATCGGCAGTTCCAAATCAACTATATTCTAAATCCTTTAGAAGCCAGTTACTATTTGGAACTTTTCTGCACGGAGAGCAAAGATCATGCCGTAGGAGAGGTGGATAATGGGTGATTTTACTGTAAAGCTCAGCGGACTAAAAGAGCTGAGCGATGATATGGAAAAGCTCATTTCACATTACCCGGATGAAGTGAATAAAAGCATGAAAAAGGCTGCACGTGAATGGAAAAAAGACTGTGACGCAAAAATGCCCGATAGTTATGGCACCGGAAAAGGGCATATCAAAAAGAACTGGAAGACCGAGACGGAAAAAGGAGATCTTGGTGTCATAACAAAAGTCAGTGTTTCTAACCAGGGGGCGCATTTTCATTGGGTGGAAAATGGTCACAGAAAATTTGATTTTCATGGTCACGACACCGGAGGTTTTGTGCCGGGCAAGCACTATGCAGAGAAGACCCGAGCGGAGTACGAGACAAAATTTCCGGAGATGATTCAAGCAACAGCTGACAGACTGCTGAAAGGATCAAATCTATGATAAAGTACAGCGATTTAATAGCTCGCATCAATGCTGTGCTGAGAACAGAATATCCAAATATCAAGAGGTACGGTAATGACACCGTGGACAAGGCAGCGCCACCGTATTTTTTTGTTGAGTGTATTCCGACTGGAATAAACCGGCAGTCAAAAAACTGGATGCACAAGCAGTGCACCATGAAAATCACTTACGTGCAGCGGAGAGCAGATAACGCAGACGCACTTGAAAAAATCGAACGGATTTGCGATCTACTCGGTATGGTACTGACGGTTAAAGACCGGAAATTGCGGGTGATTGATTACGAACATGATTGCGTGGGAGAGAACAACAACATCCCGCAAATCTCTTTCCGGCTTGACTGGTGGGAGAACACGGAGACGCACAGCGGTGAAATGATCGAGCACGTGCATACAGGATATGCGCAGAAAGGATGAGTAAATGGGAAAATTAACATCCCCTAGTATTTCAATTACGTTTGTTGAGCAGGGGGCGAGTGCTGTTCAGAGAGGGGCACGCGGAATCGTTGCTCTGGTACTGAAGGATACAAAACAGCAGTCTTTCAAGGTGTATGGGATCAGTGATATCCCGGATACGGGCTTAACGGCTGATAACGTACAGTACATCAAAGATGCGCTGGTAGGATACACCACGGCGCCGAAGTATGTAAGTGTGTATGTGATGAAGACAGCCACGGATATGGCAGCGGAATATACAGCCATGGAAAAGTTTTACGAGACAGAGAAATTTAATTACATGGCAATCCCGACAGTGGAGACAGACCACAAGACCAGTGATATTGCAAACTGGATCAAGGGATTGCGTGCAAAAGATGTCCTTGTTAAGGCTGTGCTGCCGAATGCTGAGAGTTCAGACAACGAAGGCGTGATCAGTTGGACTTCTATTCTTACCAGAAAAGGAAAGCCGCTGACACCGGAGAAGACCACACCGCGAATTGCTGGACTGCTGGCAGGAACCGGGATGCGGGTGTCGGCTACTTATGCTCCTCTGCGTGACTTTGAGGATGTCAACCGTCTTACAAAGGAAGAGCGCGATGCGGCGGTCGGTGCTGGAGAGCTGATTGCTTACTGGGATGGCGAGAAGGTGAAACTGAGCCGTGCAGTTAACTCTTTTGTCGCGACTACAGCTGATAAGCTTGATAGTTTCAAGAAGATCAGACTTGTGGAAGCAATGGATATGATGAAAGACGATATCCGGAAGACTATCGAGGACGGCTACATCGGCAAGTATGCAAACAGCTACGACAACAAGTGCTTGCTGCTGACGGCCGTCAATGGATATTTCAAGGGCCTGATTCGTGATGAAGTCCTATCGGCCGGAGAGTGTGAAATTGATGCGGCTGCTGTGAAGGATTGGCTTGTGTCGAATGGGAAAAAGGTTGTTTATGAAAGCGGCACCGGCGTAGTAACAAAAGAGGTCAAAGATGCTTCCGACAATGAAATCAAGATGGCAGACACCGGATCACATGTTTTCTTGAAGGCTGTCGTTTCTCTTCTTGATGCAATCGAAGATGTGACGCTGAACATCAGCATTTAAGGAGGATCATATTATGAAGGAATTTATTTCTAATCAGGTTATTAACGGTACTTTCGGTGAAATGTGGTTTGATGATGATTATGTCGGCGAGGTGGAATCCTGCAAGGGTGAAGTAAACATTACCTATAGCGATGTTGCTATGTGCCGCAGGTTGATCGCCGGTAAGAAAATGTCAAAGCTTGAGGGAAAGGGCAGTTTTAAACTGCACCATGTCCGGACGAACATTACAAAGAAGCTTTCTGATGCGGTAAAGAAGGGGAAGACCCCTAGCTTTAAGATCATATCAAAGCTTGATGATCCGGATGCGTTGGGCGCGGAGCGTGTAGTCTACTATAACTGCAAGCTTGACAAGGCCATCCTGATGGACTTTGAGAACGGAAAGAACGGAGAGGAATCTTATAACTTCACCTTCGAGGATTGGGATCTTCTCGATGTGATTAACGCATAAGGGGGAAATAAAATGAGTGATTTAACACTTGCTGCGCGGTTGATGAAACTGGACAGGGACAAACTGAAGGAAATCCCTACAGAAAAAGTACGGGCTGATCGCCTGTCCAAAATCGCGGGGGAATATATTGAGATTACAATCAAGGCCCTGTCAGGGAATGCCTGGACAAATCTGATGAGTGGCTCCTATGACAAGAAAGGCAACTTTGATGTCGAGAGGGCTTATGAGGCTAAAGCCATGATTGTTGTTGCTGGCTGTGTAGAGCCCAATCTCAAGGATCATGATCTGATGGAGTACTACGGGGCTGCAACTCCGAAGGATTTAGCAAAGACCCTTTTCCCGGGTGGAGAGCTGATGGACATTGCTAACCGGATCGGGATGCTCTCCGGCTACATCGAATCTGATGACGAGGAGGAAAACAGCTCTGATGATGGGCTGGACTATGAAAGTGTAAAAAACTGATAGCGACCGATGAGGATTTTCAAGCGATGTATCTTCTTTTTGTTAATCATCATTGGTCGCCAACAGAATATTTTGATGCGCATGAATCGGATAAAATTCTGATTCGTGCGTTTTTGCGTAAGCAAGCAGAAGACGCGGAAAAAGAGAGGGAGGAGTTGAATGGCTAAGCGGACAACAGATGTTGAATTTAAGTTTGTTGACAACTTCACTGCCTCTTTTAAGGCTACGATCGAAACGCTGAAATCTGGGAGCAAAGCTGCTGATCGTGCGTGGAAAGGCGTGCAAAAAGGCGGAGAATCAATTTCTAAATTTGGCACACGGTTGACGGCTGGGGTAACTGTTCCGCTGGTAGGATTGGGTGTCGCCGGAGTTAAGTCTTTTGGAGAAGTAGATAAAACTCTGCGGCTTGTACAGCAGACCATGGGGAGCACGGAAGATGAGGCAAAGCTGCTTGAGAACTCAATCAAGACGGCAGCGTCAAACTCTGTTTTTGGTATGCAGGACGCGGCAGATGCTTCGCTGAATTTTGCGAGACAGGGTTTTGCGGCTGCCGAGGCTGCAAACATGCTGACCCCGGCCATGGATTTGGCCGCAGGCACGGCGACTGATCTTTCCACAATTACCGGAGGTCTCGGAAATACCTTAAAAGCATTCGGCGCGGGTTCCGAAGAGGCGGCTCACTACTCCGACATGATGGCAAAAGCACAAGCGCAGGCCAACACTACGGTAGAGGGACTGTTTGAAGCCATGTCCATAGCCGGATCAACGGCAAAAACGGTCGGCTGGGATTTTTCGGATTTGGCAGTGCTGACGGGCGTCTTTGGTGATCATAGTATATCAGCTTCAGAGGGTGCTACGGCACTTAACACCGGTCTGATGAGACTTGCCTCTCCGGCAAAAGAAGGCTCAGATTGGCTGGAAAGGCTGGGAATAAATGTTTTTGATTCTAACGGCAAACTCAAGTCCATGTCTGACACAATGGAAGTCTTACAGGAAGGATTTGCGGGGCTTTCTGATCAGGAGCAGCTTGCAGCTGCGTCTGCGATTTTTGGAAAAAATCAGGCGGCAAAGTGGGTGACTTTAATTAACGGCCCCGGAGGGCAAGCCCTTGAAAATCTGAAAGCTGGAATTGAGGGGGCAGAGGGAGCCTCACACGGAATGGCTGATGCCCTGATGTCCGGAACTGGTGGCTCAATTGAAAAACTCAAATCGTCTTTTGACGTTTTCAAGTTTTCAGCTGGTGCAGCGCTGGGGGAGGCCGTTACACCGTTCATTGAAAAGCTTACTGATTTGATAGATAAATTTAACCAGATGGACCCGGAACAGCGAAAACAAATTGTGAAATGGGCTGCTATGGCTGCCGCCGCAGGCCCGGCGATTATGATCTTTGGAAATCTTGTAACCGGGGTGGGTACTCTGGGGCGTGGCTTTAATGCTTTTGCTGGTTTTTTGACCAAAGCAAGCAGGGGGTTCAAAGCCATGAGCGGCGGAGCGAAGCTTCTCCGTGGAGGGATTGCAGCTTTTACTTCTCCTCTGGGGCTGGTGATTGCTGGAATAGCGCTGCTGATCGTAGTGGTGCTGGCCGTAAAAAAACACTTTGATGTTTTCAAAAAGGGGTTGTCTGGCTCCTCTAAATCCATGGACCATCTCAAGGTTAAAGTCGAGGATACCAAAGAAAAACTAGGAGCAATGAAAGAGAAATTAGCTCCGGTAGCAGATTTTCTCGGGATAGTCTTAGCTGGCGCAGCTGGTGCGGCGGTCGGCGGCCTGATGGGATTGCTGGACGGAGCCATTACTGTAGTGGATGGAGTACTCGGCGTTTTCAGCGGTTTGATAGATTTTATAACCGGAGTTTTTACCGGAGACTGGGATAAAGCATGGAGCGGTGTGCTGGGAATTTTCACCGGCATTACCGATGTAATAATGGGAATTATTAACGGAATAACCGGGGCTCTTGGAGGAATTATCAGCGGGATCGGCAAACTGGTCGGGGTTTCAGAAGACGGCAAAGTCACTGAGCTCCCGGGCTCGAAGCACGAGCGGGTGCATACTAGAGCGAGAGGGGATGTTAGCTGGCGCGGCGGCATTGTTCAGGTGCATGAGCGCGGCGGAGAGATTATCGACCTTCCTCACGGTTCACGTATCTATCCTCATGACGTGTCTATGCAAATGACAAAAAGCGGCGGCAACGTCACTATAGCAAAGATAGCCGATCAAGTGGTTGTAAGGGAGCAGGCCGACATTGATAGACTTGCTGAGGCGATGGTCAGAAAGGTAAAAGCAGCAAAATTCAATCGAGGAGGTGTGACGCCAGATGCAGCTATGGCTTAAAAAGTTCAGATTTCCTGTGCTTCCCTCGGAGTATCACGTCACATCTTCACGAGGGATAGAAACGGTCAACATTAATGCTTTGGGTGAAATCGGGCTTGCAGGGGGAAGGTCGCTGAAAACAGTGACCTTTTCCTCTTTTTTTCCTAAGAGATACGATTCAGGGTACTGCGAGTACAGCAACTTGAAATCCCCGCAGAAATGCGTGAAGGAAGTTGAACGAATTAAAAACGGTGGGCCGGTAAAAGTTATCATCACCGGAACCCCGGTAAATTTTAAATGCAGGGTGGAATCTTTTGAGTGGTCGGAACAGGATGGCACCGGAGATATCTATTTTTCGATCACACTCAAAGAACACAGAAAAGTAAGTGCCGGGCAATCCAAAGTTGTGACGCTGGAACAGCAAACGCCTGCGCCGGAAGCAGAAGCCCCGCAGCGGGAGGCGGCGCAATCTCCTCCGAAGACGTATACCGTACAGCGTGGCGATTGTCTGAGCAGTATAGCAAGGAAATTAACGGGCTCAGCAGACTGGCACCCTTTGTACGAAGCAAACCGCGAGGCTATCGGCTCAAATCCGAACAAAATAGCAGACGGTTTGGTGTTAACGATTCCGGGGTGAGGCTATGATCAAACTGATAAAACAAAACGGCACGATTTACGATATATCAAAAGTTTGCGCTCGCTATACGTGGAGCGGATCGTCTTCTCAGGCTGCCCGTGCTTTTTCTTTTGATTATCTGAATGCTCCGTATGATAAAACGGTGCAGCTCCCGGCGGTAGAGACTGGAGATTTTATAAGCTTTGAATATGGTGCAGAGGGAGAAGTATTTTACGGTCAGATTTTCGGGATTGAAAGATCAAGCCAGATAGGAACTATCACTTTTACGGCCTATGATGCTATGAAGCACTTCCTCGAATCAACAGGACAGTACAACTTTAAAAATATTACAGCCGAAGCAATCACGCTGCAGGTTTGTGCAGATGTACAGATCCCGGTGCGCTGGTTGTACCCGACCGGCGTTGTGATTAAATCCATGATCTGTAATGAAATGTCTCTGTATGACATCATCATGGCAGCATACACGAAAGCTCATCGGATCACCGGAGACAAATACTTTCCGATGATCTACAAACACGGCCTTGGTGTATACAAAGCAGAGTGGATAGTATCGGGTTTCACGCTGTCGGATAAAAATAATATTTTCAATTCCGACATCACAGAAACCATGAATTCCATCAAAAACCAGATAAAAATCTATGACGACAAAGGGAATCAGGTCGGTGAGGTAAAGAACGACGGGAGCATCTCAAAGTTCGGTATTTTTTCAGAAGCCTACACTCAGGAAGAAGGCATAGACCCACAGACGGGAGCGAAAAGCAAGATTCATGTGCTGCCAAAGCAGGAAATCAAGATTTCAGCGCTGGGGGATATCAACTGCTTGTCGTGCTACTTTGTGACCATTACAGACGGAGCCACGGGGTTGTCCGGCCGATACTGGATTACATCAGATACACATACATGGGAAAACGGTGTACACAAAATGGATTTGTCGCTGCGGTTTGACAGTCTGATGGATGAAAGAGAAGCAGAGGAGGAAAAGGCATGAGCTGGGCGGATGACTTTGCGGGGATGATGGGGAGGCCGGAAAGCACGGGGGCGCAGTTGGCAGAAATGATGGGCCCGAACACTTGCAAAATAGGAAACTTGCAGTTGACTGCTGAAGATCTTCTTTTCGATGATCGACTGCTGCACCCTACGGCGACGGGAGTGGCAGGATATTGCCCGGAAAATGCGAGCTTACAGGACAAATCAGCATACCTCCCGGCGCTGAAAGCTGGTGACAAGGTAGCAGTAATCCCGATCAAAGAGCCGGAGGGGACAGTGTCAAAGTATTTAGTCCTAGGAAGGATGGTGAAGGGGTGAATATTTTACCTTCTTTTTTACAGTTGGGCGCAGACAAAATTCAGACAAGAGCAGAAAAAGTCATACCGAAAGAGTACGGAATTGATTTTTCGACCGGACAGATGACGGGAAAAGTCGTTGAAGGTATTGAGGCCGTCAAGGTCTGGATATGGTTATGTCTGCATACTGAAAGATACCGATATCCGATCTACTCATGGGACTACGGAACGTCACTTGAGCAGTACATCGGGCAGTCCCTATCAGAAGAGTTCATTAATACCGACTGTGAAGATGAAATTGCAGAGGCTATGCTCATCAATCCGTATATCTCAGAGATAAGGGATTTTAAGGCAGAGTTGACAGGAGATCAGCTGCACATATCTTTTGCAGCAGTCACAGACTTTGGAAAAATAGAGGTAGATACAGATGTATGAGGATAAAACTTACTATCAGATGCTGGCGGACATGACATCAGAGGTCGGGGACGATGTGCAGAAGGGAGCAGGAAGTCTTGTTTTTAACTCTCTCTCAGTGCTGGCTTATGAGCTGGAAAAGCTATATATCCATCTGAACTATGTCAAAAACCAGGGACATGCTGACACAGCAGATATAGAATATCTGTCAGAGATTACAGCCGATCGTAACGTTTTCAGGAGGATGGCTACGCATGCGTTTGTCAGGGGCGTGTTTAATGTGGAGGTTCCGATTGGAGCGCGTTTTAATTTGAAGGGATTTAATTACAAAGTATCCGAGCACCTATCAGGCTATGAATATAGCCTTGAGGTTGAGGAGACCGGCGCGGGTGCAAACTCTCTGACCGGAGAGCTGACACCGATAACCTATGTGGAGGGGCTTGAAAGCGCAAGGGTGACTGAGCTTTTAATAGCAGGCTCAGAGGATGAAAACAGAGAAAGCTTATATAAAAGGTACATCGACAGTTTTAAAGAGCAAGCTTTTGATGGAAACATTACAGCATATAAAATGGCTGCCACTGCTACGGCAGGCGTTGGCGGGTGCAAGGTGTACCGCGCGGCAGCGGGCCCTGGCACTGTAAAGCTGGTTGTGATTTCCTCCGATAGTGGCACAGTGAGTGAATACCTGCTCAATCAAATTAGGAAAGCTGCCGTTCCGGATGAGGGCAGCGGCTACGGCTGGGCCCCTCTCGATCATGTGGTCACAATCGAAAGCGTCAAAGCTGTGCCGGTTACAGTTTCAACCAAAATCACATACCGGAGCGGATATAGTGCCGATATGCTCGGCGCTACAATCAAGGATAAAATCAGTCAGTATATCAAAAGTATTGCGGCTGAGTGGGCAAGCGGAACAGAAAACGACAAATCCATCGTATATATTTCCCGTCTTGAGGCTGCCGTTCTTGATGTGCGTGGAGTGCTTGATATCTCGGACACTACTCTGAACGGAGCTCCTGAAAACCTTACGATTGAAAGTGATAGCATACCGACTGCCGGGGAGGTGACGTTGACATGATGGTAGAGACCGCGCGTTACCTTCCGGCGCATATCTATAATTTGGCAGAGTACAAAGTCATCACAAGAATTTATGACAAGTACCTAAAAATTGCATGGGAAGATATCAACAAAGCCTTGAAAGACTGCCGCGACGACACGATGAGCATAGAAGAGTGTGAATATTGGGAGAGAATTTTAAAAATTCAACTCACCTCCGGCGATTCCCTGGATGATCGCATTCGTCGTATCAAGGGGTATAAAATGTCAAATCTTCCTTATGTGAAGCAAAAGTTAATTGATTTGCTCACCGTGGTGTGTGGAAGCAAAGATCTTTTTGATTTGAAGGTCAGCCCAGAAACATCAACGATTGTATGTGATATAAAACTCGCGTCTGTTCCTATGCAGGGGATTATCAATGATTTAATCAATCGAATGTCTCCGGCCACAATGGGAATCACAGTGAATGTTATATATAACCGCTGGAAAAACTTTCATCGATATAAGTGGAGTGAGCTTGGTGATGTCACGTATTTGCAGGCAAAAGCCGATCCTAAATATCAGAAAGGAATAATATGAAACAATCAACAAACTATAGTTTTAACAAGCCCGAAGACGGGGTTGATTTTATCGAAGCGCAGCCTTTTAGTGAAAATTTTGAAGCTATAGACGGCCTGATCAAAGCTTTGTCTGATGAAAAAACCAACTCCGACGGTGGAGAAGCAGCGGAACACATAGTAACATTCGGAGCAGCTTCGGGGATCACCAGTTTTCAGAGCTTTCTTGACACTGTAAAATCAGGGGGAAAAATCGGCGAGTTCTTCCGAAACTTCAAAGCCGGAATGAAGTATGTCCTTGACCAGGGAAAGCTTGTGAATAACTGTGTGAGCACGTCTACCACACTGCCGCTCGCAGCGTCGCAGGGAAAGGTTTTGCAAGATCAGATTACTACGTTAAATAGTAAGTTGAATGTAAAAGAAATTTCCGGCGTTGTGGAGAGCAGTTCGTTCTATGTTTTTTACACGATGGAAGAATTAACACTAGGAACTGTAAAAATACCACGATATGCGCGAGGGATTTATATTGGATACGAAACAAATGCAGCGATTTTAGCTGTTGATTACAGTGGAAAGCTTTACCACGCATACCGCTCTGCAGGTGTTTGGAAATCAATATAAAAATTTACAGATTTTTAATGGGATACGCCATGAGCCTTACCATAATATCGTCCGCATCATTAGTATCCTTGTAGATCCCATTCAAGTAGTATGTCCCTCCGTTTGTGATCCCCGTTACGGTTTGAACCGCATGCTCCGAGGAGTGGTTAATGAAAAGATTCGAATTTGGCATTCCAGATATAGTGCCTATCGACACGCCCAGCGGCTTGTTTTTGCTATATCCTATCCTGCCCATAATGATATAAACCCCTGCCGGTAAACTAAAAGACAAGTACTGTGACCATACATTTTTCGTAAAAGTTATGTGTTTTTCGGCACGTATAGTCCCGGACATATAAACTCTCAAATTGCCATTTCATTTAGATTGCCTTCTAAGAAAGGGGTAGATCATGGAAAAAATTATAATAAAAAATAATGATTATAATATTACAGACATCCGTCCATCAATCCACTCTGTAATACAGATCACTTTTGCAGATGAAGTCCCGGAAGAGTACGGAGACATCGATGTGTACACCGCCGGAGGCGTGCAGTCAGCGCACCTGCCTGGATTTGCAACAGTTTACAGGAGAGATGATAAAACTGTGTGGCTGTCAAATGATGGGAGCGTCTATACTCCCCCTGAGACTTCACAGGCGACGCAGGAAGAGCTCTATACACCATCACTTGAGGAAGTACAGGCTATGAAGCTGCAAGAGGTAAATGGGGCTTGTACAGAGCTCATACAGAGGGGCATAGACGTAGGAGGTGAGCACTACAGCTTGACAGAGATTGACCAGCTAAATCTTTTCGGGCTGCGGGCACAGATCATCTCCGGAGCACAGACTGTCCCCTATCATGCTGATGGAAAGCTTTGCAGGTTTTACACAATAGAAGAGATCGCGCCGGTGATCGAGGCTGCCATGAAACTGGTGACATATCACACGACATACTGCAACTCGATGCACGCGTGGATTAAGGACTGCGAGGATGTCGAGACTGTCAGAGCCATCCAGTACGGGGCCCCCATTCCGGAGCAGTATCAGAGTGATGTGCTGAAAGGATATCTTGCAGGAGCGGCATCATGAGGCACTGGGTAAAGCACTTAATCCTGATGATGATCGGGGGAGCCTTGTATGTTCTTCTTGAGCTGCTGTGGAGAGGATATAGCCACTGGACAATGTTCTTTCTCGGCGGGACGTGCTTTGTAGTGCTCGGGCTGTTGAATGAGGTCATCCCGTGGGAAGTTCCCTTGTGGAGACAAGCCTTGCTCGGAACCGTGATCGTCACGGCTGCGGAATTTATGACAGGCTGTGTGGTGAATCTCTGGTTTGGATGGCAAGTATGGAACTATAGCCACATGCCCGGGAACATTTTGGGGCAGATATGTCTATTGTATACACTTTTATGGATACCGGTATCAGTCATGGGGATAATCCTCGATGATTGGCTCCGGTATCTTCTTTTTGGGGAAGAAAGGCCACACTACAAACTGAAATGAGGAGGATAGCCATGTATGGTGGCAATAAACGGGCTTTTGGAGCTTAAAGACATCGAAACACTTTTATCCGCAGGGGGCTGGCTGCTTTTACTAACGCTCACTGCAATTCAAAAAGTTGCTCCGGCGGGTAAAAAGCCATGGACGGCCATTGCAAAGATGCTGGGTGCTGAGATCAACCGAGAGATGATCACTGCACAGGGGAAACTTTCAGATCAGATCGAAAGCGTCCGGGGGGAAATAAAGTCAGTCAAGCATGAAGTCGGAGAAGACCGGGCTATAACCGCAAGGGTAAGGATTCTGATTTTTGCTGACGAATTGCTGGAGGGCCGCAGGCACAGCAAAGATCGTTTCGATCAAGTGCTGGTTGACATAGACAACTATGAGAAATACTGCGCTACGCATCCAGAGTTTAAAAACAATCAAACCTGTTCAACCGTCGCTCACATACGGAAAAAATATTGTGAGAGACTTGAAAAAAGAGATTTTTTATAAGGAGGAAAAAGAGATGAAATTTGAAGACATCGCAAGAAAGCTAACCAGTAGAAAGCTGTGGGTCGCAGTCGCGGGGCTGGTGTCCGGAATCATGATCTATCGCGGCGCCGGTCAGAGTGAGGCCGCACAGGTCTCTGCCCTGATTCTTCAGGGTGCATCTGTGATCGCATACTGCATCGGAGAGGGGCTTGCAGACAGCGCGCGTTGAGAGGAGGTGATCCTCATATCTCGGTGCCATCACCGTTATGATGGCTCATATCATATCTTAAGGAGGAAAGAAGTATGAAGCACATGAACGAAAACTATGCAGAGATGAACAAGGGTTATGTTGACGCAGGTCCGGCGGTCGGCAAGGAGGGGCTCGGAGTAGACCCGAAGGGTAAGCGTAAGATTGAGACTGACGCTGTGGAGCCCGGTCATGCAAACCAGTATCAGGGACATGTTGATGCTGGGCCGGGCAAGGATATGTAACATCAAATGAGCCGTCCTTCGGGGCGGCTTTTTCTTTGTATTCAAGGGAATGGCATTTTCTTTGATTATGGGAATTCTTATTAAAAGAAATTGCGTTTTTCTTTAATAAGGAAATTTTAATTAAAGGAGACTTTCAATGCACATATCAGAAAAGGGGCTTGCTCTGATAAAGAGCTTTGAGGGCTGCCGGTTGAAGGCCTACCAGTGTGCTGCCGGTGTCTGGTCTATCGGCTACGGGACGACTTCTGCCGACAGGGAGATCACAGGCACAGATATTACTCCGGGGATGCAGATCACGCAGGTGCAGGCTGATGGATGGCTTGCGCAGTCCATCGCTGCAAAGTATGAGCCCAAAGTCAATAAATACGACAGCGCCTATCACTGGACGCAGTCAGAGTTTGATGCACTGGTGAGCTATGCCTACAATATCGGCTCCATCAAAGGGCTGGTGGCTGACGGAAGACGCACCCGGAAGGAGATTATTGCTGACTGGCCAACGCATGACCGAGCGGGCGGCAGACATATAGCGGGGCTCAAGCGGCGCAGGCTTGCAGAACTTGAGCTTTTCTTACA
>NZ_JAUSTO010000022.1:0-25005 GCF_030812885.1 Moryella indoligenes | reverse complement strand
GGTAAAACAAGGTTCGTCCTGAAACCGAACCTTCTTCAGTGCTGCTCAAAAAAATATCCTGTCTCTTTTGTGGTGACGGATCCGAAAGGATTAACATCTTAAGGACAGAGAAAATAATAAAAACTTGGAAAGGAGGTAATTCTCATGTCAAATATGAAAAGAACAGGACAAACAGCCCTTTATGAGCGTTTAAGTCGTGATGATGAAATGCAAGGAGAAAGCAATTCCATCACCAATCAGAAGCAGCTACTTGAAAGCTATGCCAAAAGAAACGGCTTTGTAAATATCTATCACTATACCGATGACGGAGTAAGTGGAACAACCTTTGATAGAAAGGGATTTCAAAAGATGATAAAAGCAGTAGAAGAAAACAAAGTATCTACTGTGATAGTAAAAGATATGAGTAGGTTTGGCAGAGATTACCTCAAAGTAGGTTTTTATACCGAAATACTTTTCAAAGAAAAGGGCGTAAGGTTTATTGCCATCAACAACGGAATAGATAGCGAGAAACAAGCAGAAAGCGACTTTACACCATTTCTAAACATTATGAACGAATGGTATGCAAGAGATACCTCAAGAAAAATACAATCCATCTTTAGAGCAAGAATGGAAGATGGTAAAAGAGTATCACCAAGTGTTCCATACGGCTATTACAGAAATCCTAAGAATAAACAGGAGCTACTTGTCGATAAAGAGAGTTCAAAGGTCGTAAAACGCATTTACAGGCTTGTTATAGAGGGATATGGAGTAACACAGATAGCAGAGATACTAACCAAAGATAAAGTCCTTATTCCGTCAGCCTATGCAGAAATACACTATCCTGAAAATAACCACAGTTCCAAGAAAAGAGGAATAGACGATCCATATTTTTGGACACCAACCACAGTTGGCTATATTTTGGAAAAAAGAGAATACATGGGACACACTGTTCTTGGTAAAACAATATGCGTTGATTACAAAACCAAGAAAAGAAGAAAAGCAAGAGAAGATGAACTGATTATCTTTAAGAACACTCATGAAGCTATCATTGATGAAGAAACATGGAATAATGCTCAAAGGTTAAGAAAAACAGTGAGAAGAAGTCCTAAGTATGGCACAACATCAAACCCACTCACAGGACTTTTAATCTGTGCAGATTGTGGAGGAAAATTAAGTTACAGAGAGCCGGCAGAACATAAAGAAAAGAAATATGATTGTGATTATTGCTTTGTATGTCAACATTACAGACACAGAAAAGGAACTTGCAGTATTCACTATATCAAACTAAAAACAGTGAATGAAATTCTTCTAAAATCAATCAAAGAAATAACCAATTTTGCAAAAGAAGAAAAGCAAGAGTTTCTAAAAGTGATGAATAAGTTATCTGATAATAAAAGAGAAGAAAAGTATCAAGGAGATAAAGAGAAGTTAGAAAAGCTATCATCAAGAAATGTAGAATTAACAACCCTTATTACAAAACTATATGAAGACCATGCACTTGGGAAAATTCCTGTAAAACACTTTGATAGATTATTTAATATCTATGATACGGAGCAACAGGATTTAGAAAAACAAATACAGTATTTTGAGCAAGAAATAGAAAGCTATCATCAGAGAAAAGTTGATACTGATAAATTTCTAAAAATGATAGAGAAATATACAGATATTGAGGAAGTGACAGTACCAATGATAAATGAGTATATAGAAAAAGTTGTAGTCCATGAAGCCACAGGGGGAAGAAAAAGCAAGGACAGAAAACAACAAGTTGATGTGTACTTTAATTTTATAGGTAAGTTTGAAGTGTCACAAGAAGAACCTAAATAACTTATACAGGAAGAACTTGATGAAATAGATGGGCAACGAAAAAAGAAACACGAATACAATTATATATAATTGGAAGAGGTAAAAGAAAAGACGAAAATTGGTAGTATGTAATGATGGGTTTTTGACGATTTTTGAAGAATATGATAAAATATTATAATATATGGAAAGGGAATTGTTATGAGAATTTATTTAAGAAATCATCCTAAGAACAAACTTAACTCTGTACAAATGAAACCGATGAAACATTGTACAGAGTATAGCAAATAGATTGCATTTAAGATTTCATCGGGAAATACAAAAAATCAGGTCATTTAGTTGGCTTTGTTTTTGTGTGCATTTCTCGATATATAATTAAAATGTAAAGGGCTATAGGCAATGTTTTGTCTGTAGCCTTTTGTTTTATAAATTATTAAACAAAAGGCAGATACTATTTTGTATTTATGCCTTTTTTTGTTGCATAAATACAGAAAATAAAATATTGAGAAGTGGAGAAATTTTAAATGAACGAAAGTAGAATAAAAATTTTGAAAGAAGAAAATATTGATAAAGCACTTTTTAAGTTAGGTATTCCTATGGTTATCAGTTTATTGGTAGCCGCTTTATATAATGTTGTTGATACCTATTTTGTGTCTGGACTTGGGAAAGAGGCAGTAGCTGCTGTTTCAGTTGCGTTCCCAATTCAACTTATCTTTTTAGGAATAGGATTAACATTTGGTGCAGGAGCAGGCTCTTATATATCAAGGCTACTTGGGGGAAATAATAAAAAGGAAGCAAGTATTGTAGCAACAGTTGCTCTGATATCAAGTGCGATTTTAGGGATAATTACAGCTATTGCATTGTTTTGTTACTTAGAGGGCGTTTTGAAATTTATGGGAGCCATTCCATCTATTATGGAAATTTCTAAGTCTTATACAGGAATATTCATAGTAGGCGGTATTTTGGGAACAGTAAATGTAACACTTGGGAATTTAGCCGTTGCACAAGGAGCTGCTAAAATTTCTTTAAAGGCTATGATTGTAGGTTCTATATCAAATATGATTTTAGATCCGATATTCATATTCGGACTTAATTTAGGGGTGAGAGGTGCAGCTATTGCGACACTAATAGCAAGAGTGATAACAAGTCTAATGTATCTCATTTACTTTATAGGAGATAAAAACTTAATTGAGATAAAATTACCTAACTTCAAACCAACATTTGCAATTTATAAAGAGGTATTGAAGATCGGTATCTCTATGTTAATACTTCAAATTCTACAAACAATATCTATCAGCAAAATATCTTATGCAGCGTCCTTTTATGGAGAAGAAGCAATAGCTGCAATGGGGATTGTTCTTAGGATTGTAACATTAGGAACAAATGTTGTATTCGGATATATGAAAGGATTGCAACCATTAGCCGGATTTAATTATGGAGCTAAGAATTATGAAAGAGTGAGAGAAGCTATAAAGGCAAGTATTAAATGGACAAATGTATTTTGCGTATTGTGGACTGTTATAGTTTATATATTTGCACCAAGTATATTATCTATATTTGGCACTGATGAAAATGTATTAAATATAGCAATGCCGGCATTACGAGCAGCCCTAATTATGTTTATAACATTTGGATTTCAGTTTACTTACTCTACCTTGTATTTGTCTACAGGAAAGGCATTAGGGGGAGTATTTCTAAATTCATTAAGACAAGGGATTGTGTTTATCCCCATCATTTTATTGTTGCCTAAATTTATGGGATTAAATGGTGTTATATATGCTCAAACAATTTCAGATTTGATAACAACAATCATCACAATTCCTTTTGCTATTAGCATTCATAAAAAATTGAGATTAGCAATAAAAAACGATTTGTAATTCTTAATTATATCTGCTGATTAAAAAATAAGGAGGCATCTAAGTGTAGAAATAGCTAAGGAGGTAATGTGAATGAGCGTATATTCATATTTTGTAAATAGATTATGGTTGATAATGCCTTTTTGGTTCGTTTTTATATGAATATTTTCTTGAACAATTAAAAAATACAATAACAATAAGAGTTAATTTAATTGTTATTTTCGGAGGACTTTTTACGCCAAAGTGTAGAAGTCCTCCTTTTTTATTCTCAGAAAACCAAAACAGAGAAATAAAAAAAGGAGGAACGCACAATGGATAAGAAAGAATATTACCTTTATGTCAAAGGGAAAGCCGTAGCCGTAAGCGAAAAAGTCTACAAAGCCTATTGGAATATAACAGAGCATGAAAAATATCTAATCAAAAAAGATTGGAAGCATAATGTAATTCCATTTTCAGCATTAGATCATGACGGACACTTTGTAGATAACATCATAGATGAAAGAATAGACTTGGAAAAAATCGTAGAAGTAAAAATGCAAATTGAAGAACTGCATAAAGCATTAAATACTCTAACAAAAGAAGAACGAGAGTTAATGGAAGCAATCTTTTACAGAGAAGAAAGTCTAAGGTCAATCGGTAAAAAAGAAAGAGTAAGTTATCAAGCAATCGGCAAAAGGAGGGATAAGATTTTAGAAAAACTAAGAGAGATATTAAAAGATAAAATCTAAGAGTAGAAAGAGAAAGGCTATTTACTCATAAAAAGGTATTTAGCCTTTTTCAATACAAAACATTAAAACGGAGGAAATGACAATGAAAGAATTAGATAATGTAATCAGCCAATTAGAAAAAGAAACTAAGAAAAAAGAACAAGCAGAAAATAAGATTAAGTTATTAAAACAGAAAAAAAGCAAACTGAAAAGAAGTGCAGATACAAAAAGAAAAGTAGAGAAAGGTGGAGTATTTGAAAAGTTTGAAAGACAAATAACAGGTGCAGAAGAAAATACAGATAATGATTTAATCTATGCCTTTTTAGACTATGTATTTTCAGATAACAGATATAGAGAAAAATTAAAGGAACTAACTGAAAAGCATTTAAGCGAAAAGGGAATATCTTTAGAAGAAACTTCAAATACTGAAAATGAAAACAATGGGATAGACGATGAAGAAACTGAAAAGGACTTGGAAGAATTTGAAGATGAGATATAAGCAATCGGAAAAATTAAATAAGAAAATTAGAGCATAGCAGAGTGAAATTATTTTAACACTTTGCTTTTTTGTTGATTTGAAAAATCTACAAAAAACAAAGTCCACAGGGGTTAAGGGGGAGTAGCCCCTTGAACAAATAAAAATGCTTTAGCGTTTTTGTTTCCTTAGCGGAGCGTATAGCTTTCTGCAAGAACGCAAAGCACCGAATGTAGTCGGTGTATCTTTGCGCCCTTTGAAAAAGGGAGCGAAGATACTTCCGACATATAGAGATAAGAAAACAGTTAAATAGAATATCGAAAGAAAGCAAATGAGCAGATGAAAGTAAGATAACCTATCTGCTAATTCTAAAAATATTAAAGCAGAAAGGAGCATACCATAATGGAAGCAAAAAGTTTGCATACCCATGTAGATATAGTTACAAGGTCAAAAGGAGCAAGCGTAATTGCGAAAGCGGCATATAACGCAAGAGATAAATTGAATGATGAACACTATGGAAAAGTTCATGACTATTCTAAAAAAGAAGACCTTGTATTTTCAAAAATATTTCTGCCGGAACATATCCCAAAAGAGTTTTCTGATAGAGAATACCTATGGAATAGTGTAGAGAAAATAGAGAAAAGTAAAAACTCTCAGCTTGCAAGAAATTTACTTTTTACACTTCCAAGAGAATTAAATCAAGAAGATAGGATAAAACTCATCAGTGAATTTATTGAAGAAAATTTTACTTCTAAAGGAATGATAGCGGACTGTAATATCCATAATCCCTTAGCAAGCGATAACGAAGAACAACCACATGCCCATATCCTACTTACTCTTAGAGAAATTGATAGTGAGGGAAAATGGAAACCCAAATGCAGAAAAGAATATATCCTTGATGAAAACGGAGAAAAGATAAAACTAAAAAGTGGAAACTATAAATCAAGAAAAGTAAATTTAAATGATTGGAATGAACCTGACAAGGCAAAAAAGTGGAGAGAAGATTTTTCTAAAAAGGCTAATGAATATTTAGAGAAAAACGGAATTGACAAAAGAATAGATCCACGCACCTTTGAAGAACAGGGAAGAGAAGAACTGCCACAAATACATTTAGGAACAGCAAGCTATCAGATGGAGAAGAAAGGTATAGCCACAGAAAGAGGAAATCACAACCGAAAAATCATAGCTTTTAATTTAGAGTTTAAGAAATTAAAAGAAGAACTATCAAAACTGACTTCTTGGATAGGCTCCTTAGTTGGAAAACTTCAAACAAAGTATGATGAATATAAGCAAGAAAAAATAGGCACTCTTCAATCAGAAAATAAGAACATCCATCAAGAAGTTAAAGTTAAAAGCAAAAGAATAGAAAACTTAAATAAGTGTTTTACTTATGCAGATATTATCAAAGACAACAAGGCAACCTACGATGAATGGAACAATAAAACTCTATTCAAAGATAGCTTTTACAATTCCCATAAAGAGGAAATAGACAAATACAAAAGAGCAAGGGCAATCCTTGAAAAAATAACAGGCTCATCTGCGATTAAGAGCAAAGATTGGCAAAAAGAAAAGAAAAGCCTTGAAGATGAAATTGCTAAGCTAAATAAACACTCTCAAGCTATCAAAGAAGAATACGAAAATATTAACCATATCAAATATGCGGTAAAGATAGTCAATGATGATTATGGAATAGATTTATCTATAGAGATAGACAAGGCAATTAAGCGTGGAGAGAAACCAAGCGTAATTGCACAGATTAAAAAGTACCAAGAGCAACAGGAGAAATACGAAAAGAAAAAAGAGAAAACAAAAGATTATTACAGAAATGAGGAAAGGTAGGATATTTTAACTTTATATGTAACTGTCAAGTGTTGTAGCTAATGTTATAATTAAACTAATATTTTATTTTAGAAATTTTAAAAATAAAATTTAAAAATGTATTGACCTGTCCATTGGGGGCAGTGATATCTTTTAATTAAAGGAGGTGGCAAACCATGTTAAGAAATGAAATTCAAAACAAAACAGGCTTAACAAGAAAAGCAATTGAATATTATGAGGAGAAAGGACTTATAAATCCTCAAAAAACCGAAAACGGTTATAGAGATTATAGCGATAATGATTTAGAGGTTTTAATTAAAGTATCTTTATTTAGAAAACTTGGAATTAGTGTAACTGAAATAGAAGATTATCTATCTACTGGTATTAGTTCATTATCTTCTGTTTTAAGAAGAAAGCAACATCAATTAGATGTTGAAGAAAAAAGAAAAGAAGTTCTTGAGCTTGTAGTAAAAGGTGAAAGTCAGGAACTGATAAATGAAAAAATTAAATTGATTGAAGCAGAAGAATCAATTTATGTAAGATTAGAGAGATTATTTCCCGGATATTTTGGACAAATGTTTTTTGCAGCGTATCAACCATTTTTAAATGAATCATTAGGAAAAGATGAGGAAGAAGCATTTGAAAAATATGTAGATTACTTAGATAATTTACCATCACTTCAGTTAAGTAAGGATGAGCAAGACTATATTGAAAAGATAAGTTCTACTTTTGATATACAGACACTAAACAAAGTCAATGAAGATAAAATTAACGCTATTGAAAATGTTGAAGAATGGCTAAAAGAAAATGATAATGCTATTTCTCAATATGAAGAATATAAAAACAGTGAAGAATATCAAAATAGCTTAATGAAGCAAATTCAAGATAAATTGCAAAACTTTATGAAAGACAACAAGTATTATGAAATCGCAATTCCTCTAATTAGAAAATTCAGCAAGAGTTATGACGAATACTATGAGAAATTGCTTAGGGCAAATGAAATATATCTTGATATGAAAAAATAATAAAGTTACTTAAATTTATGGTCAAACATGAACAGTAAATCAAAAAAGGTTTACTGTTTTTTCTTTGCCTAAAAAACGGAAAGGAGGACTTATGGAAGAAGAAAAAAGAGAAATAAAAGCACCACTTAATAAACAGTTAATTATGGATATTGGAAAGACAAAATACACTGTAAACCTACATTTTAAGCAAGGTACAGGGGAAACATACAAGGATAAAATACTAAAGCTAATCAAGAGAGAAACAGAAAAGATATAAATTTGTCAAAGAAATTTTGTTTATATCCTTGACAAATCTTCCCAAAAGGGAGTATCGTCAACGAATCCGCCCACGCCCTGGTGGAAAATGGCTACGAGATCCGGATCTTCAACACGATCAACTTCCATAAGTCTATGCACTACAATCCATTTGCCTACATCCATGATGAGAAGGATATTCTGAAGCTTGTTACGACATTGATGGCCAATACAAAGGGCGAGGGAAACGGTGGGGATCCGTTCTGGGAGAAGTCGGAAAAACTGCTTTACACGGCACTGATCGGCTACATTCACTATGAGGCACCGATGGAAGAGCAGAATTTCACAACACTTCTTGAAATGCTCAACTCCATGGAGGTTCGAGAGGATGACGAAACTTTTAAGAATCCGGTGGATCTTCTCTTTGATGAGCTGGAACAGAAGGAGCCGGATCATTTTGCAGTCCGTCAGTATAAAAAATACAAACTGGCGGCGGGAGTAATAGAATTAAGGAGAACACTTAATCACTATTTTAGTGAAATATGTACTTCTTAATTCTTTTTTTATTGAAAAATTAAGAGAAAGGGGGTAAAAATGAGGAATTTTGAAAAGATAACAGCACTCTATGAGAGATTAAGTCGTGATGATGAACTGCAAGGAGAGAGTAACTCTATCATCAATCAGAAAAAAATATTGGAAGAATACGCAAGCAAAAATAATTTGTCAAACATCATTCACTTTACAGATGATGGAATCAGTGGAACGCAGTTTGACAGACCGGGATTTATGGCAATGATGAACGGAGTCAATCAAGGAAATATTGGTTGTATCATTGTAAAAGATATGAGCAGACTTGGCAGAGATTATCTCAAAGTCGGTCAATGTATGGAGATACTAAGACAAAAGGGCGTAAGACTAATCGCTATCAATGACAATGTAGATAGTTTTTACAGAGAAGATGATTTTACCCCTTTTAGAAATATCATGAACGAATGGTATGCAAGAGATACATCAAGAAAAATCCAATCGACTTTCAGGTCAAAAGGCGAAAGTGGGAAACATACTGCAAGTACACCGCCTTATGGCTATATCAAAGATGAAAAAGATAAAAACAAGTGGATAGTAGATGAAAAAGCAGCAGAGATAGTAAGGCGAATATTTAACCTGACCATGCAAGGAAATGGTCCGTATCGAATAGCAAAGATATTGGAGAGTGAAAAAGTAGATATACCCGCCTATCATCAACAGAAATTAGGCTATGGACTATATCAAAGCAAAAACTTTGAACATCCCTATCGTTGGTGCAGCTCAACAATAGCAAGCATTTTAAAGAAACAGGAATACTTGGGGCATACAGTCAATTTCAAAACAAGAAAACACTTCAAGGACAAGAAAAGCAAATATGTATCCGAGGATAACTGGCTTATTTTTGAAAATACACACGAGCCAATTATAGATCAAGAAACCTTTGACAATGTGCAAAGGATAAGAGGAAATGTAAAAAGGTATCCTGACGGTTGGGGAGAATATCACCCACTCACAGGACTGATGTATTGTGCAGATTGTGGAAGTAAAATGTATGTTCATAGAACAAGCAATTACAAAAATATACCCTATTACACTTGCAGTGCCTATACTAAAACACCTTGTGGCATGCTTTGTCCATCAGCACACAGAATAAAAGCGGAAGTAGTCTTAAATTTAATACAAGACACACTAAAAGATATTAAAAAATACCTTGATGAAGATAATGAAGCCTTTATCTGTTCCATTCAAAATGAAATGGAAGAAAAAGAAAAAATAGAGATAGAAAAGAAAAAGGTAAGATTAACGGAAAGCCAAAACAGACTTAGGGAACTCGAACGACTTATGTGCAGAATTTACGAAGATATGATCCTTAACAAAATACCAAATAGCAGATATGAGATACTAAACAATCAATATGAAACAGAGCAGATAACTTTAAGCAAAGAGATCAAAGATTTAGAGCAGCAGGTATCAAGATATGAAAAAGAAACAGACAGAGCAAGAAAATTTATATCTCTTATCAGTCGTTATGAAAACTTTGATGAACTTACAACTACAATGATAAATGAGTTTGTAGAAAAGATTATCGTACATGAAAGAGATAGAAAAGGAAGTCAGACATCAAAGCAAAAGATAGAAATTTACTTTAATTTCATAGGTAATTACGAACTACCACAGGCGGAGTTAAGCGAAGAAAAAAAACAAAAACTTGAGGAAGAAGAAAGAAAAATCGAAGAAAGAAAAGACAAGCTACATCAAAATTACCTAAAGCGTAAAGCGAGTGGAAAACAGAAAGAGTATGAAGATAAATATAAGGCAAGAAGAGAACAGAAGAAACAGGAGAAAATAAAGGTTTTGAAAAGAGTGGGGATACCGGTGAGTGAGTATATAAAAACAAATATTTAAATCTATCTTGACAAATATTGAATTTTAATTTATTATTAAATATAGATTCAGTATTGGAATAGAAAGAGGTGTGCTATGGCACAAGTATTAAAAGAAGAAGTTAGAAATAGAATACTCGAAGCAGCAGAAAAAGTATTTTATAAAAAGGATTATAGAGGTGCCAAATTAACAGAAATTGCAAAAGAAGCAGATATTCCTGTGGCACTAATTTATACCTATTTCAAAAATAAGGCAGTTTTGTTTGATGCAGTAGTAAGTTCTGTTTATATAAACTTCGAGTCAGCTTTTAATGAGGAAGAATCTTTGGAAAAAGGTTCTGCTTCTGAAAGGTTTGATGAAGTTGGAGAAAATTATATTCATGAACTTTTAAAAGATCGTAAGAAGTTAATTATTTTAATGGATAAAAGCTCAGGTACAAAGCATACAGAAGCAAAACAAAAACTCATATCGCAAATGCAGGTTCATATTGAAGTAAGTTTAAAAAGACAATCGAAACAGGAATATGATCCAATGCTTGCCCATATTTTAGCCAGTAACTTTACAGAGGGACTTCTTGAAATAGCAAGGCATTATCAAAGTGAAAAGTGGGCAAAAGATATGCTAAAACTTATTGCAAAGTGTTATTACAAGGGAGTGGAATCATTGTAAGTTGATTTGATATTTAAATGCGATAAATTTAAATTTTTGGAGGAGATATTTTGAAGATATATAAAGATAAAGAAGAACTGAAATCTGAGATAAATAAAAGTTTTGAAAAGTATATTTCTGAATTTGATATTATTCCTGAATCTCTCAAAGATAAGAGAGTCCCTGAAGTTGACAGAACACCAGCAGAAAATCTTGCTTATCAACTCGGATGGACAACATTAGTTTTGAAATGGGAAAAAGATGAGAAAAACGGTTTTGAAGTAAAGACACCGTCGGATATGTTTAAATGGAATCAACTTGGAGAATTATATCAGTGGTTTACCGATACTTATGCTCATTTATCGATAGAAGAATTAAAGAAACGATTGAAAGAAAATATTATATCTATCTATACAATGATTGATACACTAAGTGAAGAAGAATTATTTCAACCGCATATGAGAAAATGGGCTGATGAAGCTACTAAAACAGCGACATGGGAAGTTTATAAGTTTATTCATGTTAATACGGTTGCCCCTTTTGGAACGTTTAGAACTAAGATTAGAAAATGGAAAAAGATTGTGCTATAATTTTTGATTTGCTGATACAGTAATTTAAAAAAATATAGTGATCGGATAAAATAGACTTTGCGTAATCAGCAAAGTCTTACTTTAAACCTTAATACTGAATTAAAATTCAATATTATTCAATTTTGAAAGGAGAGTTGTTCATGCCGGAAAAAGAATTAAGGAAAAAAGTGATTGGGAAAAATAGTTTATCCAATTCACTTCTTGCTTTAAAAATAGTATTTGATTTGATACCACAAATCTTACTTGTATATTTGATTAGTTCTTTAATCACAAACAATATTAACGAAGGTAATTTAAAGTATATATTCTTGGGAATCTTTATATCGTTTGTATTAAAAGGAGTGTTTTATTATTTTGCAACAAAGGTTGCCCATGAGAAAGCATACGAAAAATTAACAGAACTTAGGTTAGATATTATCGGTCATCTGAAAAAACTAAGTTTGGGATTCTTTAAAGAACATAATACAGGAGAGCTTACCAACATTGTCCAACATGATGTAGAACAAGTGGAAGTATATCTTGCTCATGGTCTCCCTGAAATAATGTCAGTTACACTTCTGCCTACCATTATTTTTGTAGCTATGATTTTTGTGGATTGGCGTCTTGCTCTTGGGATGATTGCCGGAGTTCCACTCATGTATTTGGTAAAAGTTCTTTCACAGAAAACAATGGATAAAAACTTTGCGATTTACTTCAATCATGAAAACAGAATGAGAGAAGAGCTAATGGAATATGTAAAAAATATTTCTGTGATTAAGGCTTTTGCTAAAGAAGAGGAGATTAGTGAAAGAACATTAAAAACGGCAAGAGAATATATTTACTGGGTTAAAAAGAGCATGGGGATGGTTACAATTCCAATGGGACTCATTGACATATTTATGGAAATTGGAGTGGTTATTGTCATGATTTTGGGAAGCATATTTCTTTATCATGGAAATATTACAACGCCTAATTTTATCCTTGCCATTATTTTATCGTCTGCTTTTACTGCTTCTATAAGTAAGACAGCTACATTGCAACATTTTTCTATTGTGTTTAAGGAAGCGTTAAAGGCGATAGGGAAAGTATTAACAGTTCCACTTCCAAACAAAAAGACAGAACAAGGTTTAGAATTTGGAAACATAGAATTTAAAGATGTGAATTTTGCATACGGAAAAGATAGCTTTGAGCTTAAAAATATCAATTTGAATTTTAAGAAAAATAGTTTGAACGCCTTTGTAGGAGCAAGCGGTTGTGGAAAGAGTACGGTATCTAATTTGCTTATGGGATTTTGGGATGCAGATGAAGGACAAATACTGATAAATGGAAAAGATATAAAAGAATATAGTCAAGAAAATATCTCAATGCTGATTGGTAGTGTGCAACAAGAAGTTATCCTTTTTGACTTAAGTATTTTTGAAAATATAGCAATTGGAAAACTAAATGCAACAAAAGAAGAAGTCATAGAAGCTGCTAAAAAAGCAAGATGCCATAATTTTATTTCAGCATTGCCAAATGGATATGAAACACGAGTAGGTGAAATGGGAGTTAAGTTATCCGGTGGAGAAAAACAAAGAATCTCTATAGCAAGAATGATACTGAAAAATGCACCGATTTTAATATTAGATGAAGCAATGGCGGCTGTTGATAGTGAAAATGAAAGACTTATCGGCGAAGCAATTGACGATTTAAGCAAGGATAAAACCATCATTACAATTGCTCATCATCTAAATACGATTAGAGATTCAGACCAAATTATTGTTATGGATAAGGGTGTTGTTCTTGATGCAGGAAGCCATGAAGAGCTGATGAAAAGATGTGATTTTTATAAGAATATGGTTGAAGCACAGAACAAGGTAGATAGATGGAATTTGAAAGAGGTGGTAACAGAAAATGTTTAGAGAAATGTTAAAACTACTTACAAAAACTGGCAAGAGAGATTTGATTATATCGAGTGTATTCTTTGCCCTTTATGGACTAAGCTCCATAGCTATGATTGTGATCGTATTTTCTATACTGTTCCAAATATTCGATGGAACGAGCTTAGCAAGTCTATATAAATATTTTATTGCGATTGGATTACTTGTAGTGTTCAAAGGTATTTGTAATATGGTTGCAGATATGAAAAAGCATAGTGCAGGTTTTGATATTGTTCAGCAAATCAGAGAACGCATGATTATCAAATTAAAAAAATTCAGCTTAGGATTTTATACCAACGAAAGACTGGGCGAGATCAATACAATTTTACACAAAGATGTTGATAATATGTCCCTTGTTGTAGGACACATGTGGTCAAGAATGTTTGGTGATTTTTTGATAGGTGCAGTCGTATTTGTTGGTCTTGCAAGTATTGATTTCAAACTTGCTATTATTATGGCTGTATCTGTTCCGATTGCACTTATCTTTCTATATCTGACAATTAAGCAATCTGAAAAAATAGAAAATCAGAACAACTCAGCACTTCTTGATATGGTTAGCTTATTTGTTGAATATGTTAGAGGAATACCTGTACTAAAGAGTTTTTCAAACAATAAGAGCTTAGATAATGAGCTTATGAACAAAACGAAAAAGTTCGGAGAAACAAGTAAAGCAGCTTCAAGATTCAAGGCAAAACAGTTATCTATATTTGGTTTTTTACTGGATATTGGATATTTAGTTCTTTTAATTGCAGGAGCAATACTTGTTATAAAGGGAAATCTCGATGTGCTTAATTTTATTATCTTTGCGGTAATTTCAAAAGAGTTTTATAAGCCGTTCGCTTCTATGGAACAACACTATATGTACTATGTTTCGGCGGTAGATAGTTACGAAAGACTTTCAAGAATTTTATATGCAGATGTAATCCCGGATAAAGTGAATGGAATTGTTCCGAAAGATAATGATATAGCTTTTGAAAACATAGATTTTTCCTATGAAAAAGATGAATTTAAAATGGAAAAATTGAGTTTTTCTATTGCTGAAAAAACAATGACAGCCTTAGTTGGAGAATCAGGTAGTGGAAAGACTACTATAACAAACTTACTTCTAAGATTTTATGATGTGCATAAAGGGAAAATTACACTCGGAGGAACTGATATAAGGGATATTCCTTATGATGAGCTTTTGGATCGTATCAGTATTGTCATGCAAAATGTTCAACTATTCGATAACACGATTGAAGAAAATATTAGAGTAGGTAAAAAAGGAGCTACAAAAGAGGAAATCATTAAAGCTGCAAAGAAGGCAAGGATACATGATTTCATTATGAGCTTACCAAAAGGTTATGAAACTGATATTGGCGAAAATGGAGGAATTTTATCAGGTGGACAAAGACAAAGAATATCTATTGCAAGAGCTTTTCTAAAAGATGCACCGATTTTAATTCTTGATGAAATGACAAGTAATGTTGATCCTGTAAACGAATCTTTGATACAGGATGCTATTACAGAACTTGCAAAGAATAGAACTGTACTTGTAGTGGCTCATCATTTAAAAACAATTCAAAAAGCTGACCAAATTCTCGTATTTCAAAAAGGAAATTTACTTGAAAAAGGAAAGCATGGCGAACTTCTTGCAAAAAATGGTTACTACACAAAATTATGGAAAGCTCAGTATGAGGTATAACCATGATTTTGCTAAAAAATGTTTATTATGAATGGGAAGATGGACGAACTGCTTTAAAAAATGTCAATCTTGAAATTAGAAAAGGTGAATTTGTTTTAATTTCAGGGAAAAGTGGAAGTGGTAAAAGTACTCTTGGAAGTGTGATGAATGGTCTTATTCCACATTATTACAAAGGCAAAATGAAAGGGGAAGCCTTTGCGTCCGGAAAAGATATAAGCAAATTATCGCTTCATGAAATAGGGCATATTGTAGGGACTGTATTTCAAGATCCAAGAAGTCAATTTTTTACGACAACGACAGATGAAGAAATAGCTTTTGGGCTTCAAACCATTTGCAAATCAAGAGATGAAATAAAACAGAGAGTAGAAGAAGTATATGCAGAACTGGATATTGAGGAACTGAAAGGAAAATCTGTTTTTGAATTATCAAGCGGACAGAAACAAAAGATAGCTATTGCAAGTATCTATGCGATGAATCCGAAAGTTTTAATTTTAGATGAACCTTCAGCAAATTTGGATATGAAAGCAACATTTGACCTATTTTTAATTTTGGAAAAATTAAAGAAAAAAGGAACAACAGTTGTTCTAATTGAACATCGTTT
This sequence comes from Moryella indoligenes, assembly GCF_030812885.1. Classification (NCBI taxonomy): domain Bacteria; kingdom Bacillati; phylum Bacillota; class Clostridia; order Lachnospirales; family Lachnospiraceae; genus Moryella; species Moryella indoligenes. The sequence continues at coordinate 9,278 of NZ_JAUSTO010000022.1, read as the reverse complement.
GTACTATGTAAAATCTTTATTTGACCGTTTTCTTTTGGTGAAAGATGGAGAAATTGCACTGGACTTGAGTCGGGAAGAAGTTATTCATCTTGAAGGGGAGTTTTGGGATGAGAATGGACTAAGAACTCTTGAATTAGAAGAATATAGGATAAGTGAGAAGAAAGACTCATATCAATTAAATGATGAAAGTATAAACGGAAAAGGCTTGAGATTTTGCTATCCGAATGTAGCTAAGGATGGAAAGAAGCAAAAACAGTACATTTTAAATCATCTTGATTTTAATATGGAGTGCGGAATAGCCATTGGTCTTATCGGCTTAAATGGTACCGGAAAAACTACCTTTGCAAGAGTGATTTCAGGACTTGAGAAGATAAAAGAGGGGAAGATATGGACGGGGAAAGATAATTCGCTTAATCATAAAGATTTAATGGATATGTCATATTTTGTCTTTCAAGATTCAGACTATCAGTTGTTTTCGGAAAGTGTACTTGATGAAATGCTGCTTGGTATTTCAAGTAAAGATAAAAAAGAAAATACTCAAAAGGCAAAGTCTATTTTGAATGTACTTGGCTTAGATAAATACATTGATAAGCATCCGTTTGCTTTATCAAGAGGAGAAAAACAAAGACTCACAATAGCTTGTGGAATGATGAAACAGGCAAAAGTTTTTATCTATGATGAACCAACATCAGGTTGTGATAAAGACTCAATGCTTTCAGTGGCAAAATTAATTGAAGAACAATTAAAAAATGGAACAACAGTTTTGGTGATAAGTCATGATTTTGAGTTTTTAGCGAACACAGTGAGTAAGCTCTGGGTAATGGGAGATGGAAAAATAGAAAGTGTTTTGAATATGAGTGAAAGTAATAAAATTCTCATATTGGACAAGATGAGAGGAGGTAGATAACTTGATGGATAGAAAAACAGTCGATCCGAGAATAAAACTTACTCTACTTCCAATTGTTGGATTTACGAGCTTTTTTATAAGCGATACAATTCTACTTTTCGGACTGATTCTCTTTGCCTTTTTTCTGTATGTATACAGCAGTATGTGGAAAAGAGCATTACGCTTTATTTTGTTTTTTGTGATTTTATACTGCATAGAGTTATGGCTTGGAAAGTTTTGTGAAGCAAGTATCGTATTTGCAATATATATGTTTATTTACTTTGCATCAAGGATGACCTTAATTGCTATGTTTGGTGGATATATAACAAAGACTACAAGTGTAAGTGAAATGCTTGAAGCATTAAATAGAATGAAAGTACCAAGAAGCATTGGTATACCTTTTAGTGTTTTGCTTAGGTTTGTACCAACTATAAAAATAGAACTCAAGGCATTAAAAGAGAATATGAAGATTCGAGGAATCGTAACAAGTAGATTTTTCCCCTTGCTACATCCAATTAAATATATTGAATATACGCTTGTTCCGCTTTTAATGAGAATGATTAAGATTTCAGATGAACTGTCAGCTTCAGCACTCATTAGAGGACTTGATAGTGATGAGAACAGGGTTACATTAACAAAATTGAGGTTTAGAACAACGGATTTGTTGATTGGACTATTAGGAGCTTTGATGATTGCTCTTGTGATAGTAATACAGAAAATTTATTAGGAGGACTTTTATGAAAAACAAATTAAATGGTCGTGATTTTATTACAATCGGAATCTTTAATGCAATTGGAATTGTCATATACATGGCGGTTGCATTTGCTATGGCAACAACAGTGATTGGAGGATTTATTGCTTCAGGAGTTAGCTTTATGGTAGCTGCTACCGTTTATATCCTTATGGCTTTGAAAGTTAAAAAGAAGGGCGTATTTACAATATCAGGAACGCTTCTTGGTTTAATTGCATTGTCAGGAGGACATTTGCCTCATGCAGTCTTTGCTGTAATCGGTGGAATTATATGTGATTTGATTATAGGAAATTATGAGAGCAAGGGACGAATGATTATTGGATATGGGATATTTGCATTAGCGGATTTTTTAGGGACAGTAATTCCTGTGATTTTATTCGGAACAGCTTCTTTTGTGGAAAGAGCATCAAAATGGAAAATGAGTGAAGCACAAATAAATGAAGCATTATCTTATTTCAAAGTTTTATGGGCAGTAGGCTTTGCCTTGATAACATTTGTTCTTGCTTGCATAGGAGCATTCGTTGCAACAAAGATACTCAAAAAGCATTTTGAAAAAGCAGGAGTGATTTAATAATAAATTTACTTAGGAGGGAAAATAATGGAGGGATAATTATGTCAAAACTTATAGTTTCGGTTTTCACAGAACGATATAATTATCCTTTTTTATTCTTGGAATTGCTTACACATAGCAATAATACTTTACCAGAAACGACCAAATAGAAAATTATATAAAACATTAGTTTTTAAGCCGAGAGGACTTTTTACGCCAAAGTGTAGAAGTCCTCCTTTTTTATTCTCAAAACCAAAACAGAGAACTTAAAAAGGAGGATGACTAAGTGGCAAAGAAAGAATATTACCTTTATGTAAAAGGCAAAGCCGTACCTGTAAGTGAAGAAGTCTACAAAGCCTATTGGAAGATAACAGAGCATGAAAAGTATCTCCAAAGAAAAGATTGGAAGCATAATGTAATACCATTTTCGGCACTGGATCATGATGGACACTTTGTAGATAACATCATAGATGAAAAGATAGACTTAGAAAAAATTGTAGAAGTAAAAATGCGAATTGAAGAACTTCATAAAGCATTAAATACTCTTACAAAAGAAGAACGAGAACTAATGGAAGCCATCTTCTACAAAGAAGAAAGTCTAAGGTCAATCAGCAGAAGAGAGAAAGTTACACATCAAGCAATCAGTGGGAGGAGGGATAGGATTTTAGAAAAACTGAGAAAGATTTTAGAAGATAAAATCTAAAAACTTGGAAAGGTTAAGTGTCAAAAAAGGTGCTTAACCTTTCTTTATGGAAACAAGCAGATACCAAAACGGAGGAATTAAAAATGAAGAAAGAAAAAACATTACAGGAAGTACAGGAACAAATTTCTGAACTTCAGGAAGAAAGAGAAAAGTGCGATGTAAAGCTGAAACAATTACAAAATCAAGGCAAAAAATTAGAAAAACTGGCAAATGAAAAGGAACGAAAAAGAAGAAATCACAGGCTCATACAAAGGGGATTGATAGTAGAAAGGGTCATTAAAAATCCTCTAATATTTACCAATGAGGAGATAGAAAAACTGTTAAATATCTCTACTCACACAGAAGAATACAGACAAGCCTATGAAGAAATGATAAATGGGAAAGATATGGAAGATGAAACAGACATAGAGTAGATAAAATAAAAGACCTTAGTTTTTTCAGAAGCTCCCTGCAAGGGCAAAAAGCTCCGCAGGACGCAAAGCACCCTTTAGGGTGTATAATTGCGCCCTTAGTAAACTAAGGGATTTTAGCAAGTCTTTGAAAATCCAAAACCTAATAAAAACATACGGATAAAGCAGATAGGAAAAGATACAAAAAATAACCCGTCTGCTTTTTTCTTTACCTGAAAACAAATAAAAAAATGAAAGGAGTTTAAAAGTGGCAGAAACATTTCACTTTAATATTTCAATGATAAGCAGAGGAAAAAGTAAATCGGCAGTTGCAAGTGCAGCATATATCTCTTGCGAGAAAATCAAAAATGAATGGGACGGAGAAGTTCATGACTATCACAATAAAAAAGGACTTTTACATTCAGAAATTTTCTTGCCGGAGAATGTCCCCATAGCATTAAAAGATAGAACTACCTTATGGAACAGCGTTGAACTAAATGAGAAAGCAAGCAACGCACAGCTTGCAAGAAACTTCATTATCGCTTTACCAAAAGAATTATCTTTTGAAGAAAACAAGAAACTCATTACCGACTTTATACAGGAAAATTTTGTATCAAAAGGAATGATAGCAGACCTTGCAATCCATGATAGAACAAGTGAAGATAACAACAATATACATGCTCATATTATGACTACCCTTAGACCAATCAATGAAAAAGGAGAGTGGCAGGCAAAAAGCAAAAAAGAATATGTAATTGATGAAAATGGAGAAAAGATAAAACTAAAAAGCGGGAACTACAAAACAAGAAAAGTAGAGCTGACAGACTGGAACAATAAAGGAAACGCAGAGAAATGGAGAGAGAATTTTGCAAGACTTTGTAATCAGTATTTAGAAAAAAATCATCAAGAAAAGAGAGTGGATCATCGTTCCTACAAAAGGCAAGGGATAGAAGAAATCCCAACCATTCACATGGGAGCAAGTGCCAGTGCCTTAGAGAAAAAAGGAATCGAAACCGACAAAGGAAACATCAACAGAGAAATAAAAAAACATAACTCTTTAGTAAAAGCTATCAAGAACAAGATAAAAGAAATCACTTCTTGGATAGACTCTTTACTTGGAAATCTGCAAGCAAAATACGATGGGTATAAACAGACCAAGAAAGATGAACTGGAGAACAAAGCAGAACTCTTTAACCTTTATGAATATATTTCTATCTACAACGAAATACAGGGAGAAAAAACAAAAAATCTATCCTACTATGGACAGATAAAAAAGGGAAATGCAGACCTAAAGAGATTTGTAAAAGCAATCTACTATCTAAAAGATAATCATCTTCAAACCATAGCAGACCTACAAGAAAAAGTTTTTGAACTGGCAAAGCAAAGTAAAAAGATAAGTGAAGATATTCAAAGCAAAACCCAAAGAATAAAGGAGTTAAATCGTTGCTTTATTTGTGCAGACATCATCAAAGAAAATAAGGCGGTATATCAGGAATATAAAGATAAAACTTTTCTTAAAGATAAATTTTACAATTCACATAAAGATGAAATTGAAAACTACAAAAAAGCAAGAAAGACTATAGAAAAATTTACTGGAACATCAGCTATAAAGTCGAGTGATTGGCAGAAAGAAATATCAAGCCTTGAAAAAGAGATACAAGACTTAACTGAAGATAAAGCTAAAGTTCAAGACGAATTTAAGCAGATAGATCATATCAAATATGCAGTAAAGATTGTGGGTGACGAGTATGGAATAGATTTATCTATAGAGATAGACAAGGCAATTAAGAGGGGAGATAAACCAAGTGTAATTGCACAACTGAAAAAATTTCAAGAGCAAGAGGAAAGAAAGGGTCAGTACAAACAAAAAGCAAAAGAAAAGGCTAAAGAAAATTATAAAAATACAGGGGAGGAAAGATAAAAATGGCAGACAACAGAAGATACTATTGGTTAAAATTGAAAGAAGATTTTTTTACAGATAAGAGAATCAAAAGGCTAAGAAAAATATCAGGAGGAGATACCTATACAATCATTTACCTCAAATTGCTTTTGCTTAGCTTAAAAGATAGTGGGAAGCTGTATTATGACGGAGTAGAAACAGACTTTATCAAGGAGCTTGCATTAACGATTGATGAAACGGAAGATGATGTAATGGTTACAGTAAATTATCTTGTAGCACAAGGATTGATGGAGATAATCACAGAAAATGACGAGTATTTTTTAACAGAAATCCCAAGTCTTATAGGTTCAGAAACAGCGTCTACAAGGCGTTCGAGGAAATCAAGAGGACAAAAAGCGTTGCAATGCAACACTGGTGCAACACCTTGCAACCTTTTGCAACAAAACTGCAACGGAGAGATAGAGATAGAGAAAGAGATAGATATAGAGTTAGAAAAAGAGGGGGAGAAAGAAAAAATATCCCCCTCCCTTTATGGAGAATATAAAAATGTTTCCTTAACTGATGAAGAATATGGAAAATTAAAGGATAAAATGCAATGTCATAGGGATAAAATGATAGAGAAGCTGTCAACCTATATGCAAAGTACAGGAAGAAACTACAAAGACCATTATGCGACCTTGGTTCATTGGTATGAACAGGACAAAGGGAAATTAAAGGAAAACAGTAAATCAAAAGTATATACCTTTGAAGATTATGACAAGGGTGAACACTTGTAGACCTCGTATAAGACGGTGGAAAGGCTTTTTAAGAGTGTTAATAATAAAATAGGTATCAGATTATGGCTAATTGTAAAAACATCGTATAAGGGCTTAAATTTGTGGTATGGAAAAAATATCGTATTTATGATAAAATGATAATGATATGGTAATAAACTCAGTTATAAGGAGAGGATATATAAATGCGAATTCAATTTACTGTAACCGATGAAGAACTTGAAATTTTAACTAAAAAAGCAATAGAGGGAGGTTTCCCAAGCGTTACTGAATATTGTAAGTGTAGCAGTTTACAAGAAAATACAAGCTATGCTGACCTATATACTACCTTATTAAACAAAATTAGCTCTTTACCGAAGGGCAAAGAATTTGTTTTGAGAGAGTTAATCGCAACACCGCCGGCATTGATTGGCAGATGGTTTTATGAAAATGTAAATAAGAGACTTGTAAAAAATGTGGAACACATCGGAAAAGCTGAAGGCGGAGTAGAAAAATATAAAAGAATTTAGATAATGTTGGAGGTGCATTTCATGGCAGAAGAGAATAAAGAGATAGTTATTGTAGATGATAAAACTATACAAGAAAAAATATATCTTATTCGTGGGCAAAGAGTAATGCTTGATGCAGATTTAGCTGAAATATATGGTTATGAAACAAAAAACTTTAATAGACAGGTGAAAAACAATATTGAGAAGTTTGAAGGCGAAGATTTTATGTTTCAACTGACCGAGAATGAATTTGAAAACTTGAGGTGCAAAAATTTCACCTCAAGTTGGGGCGGTTCAAGATACTTACCAAATGCCTTTACAGAACAAGGTATTTATATGCTTATGACGGTATTAAGAGGTGAACTTGCGATTAGGCAAAGTAGAGCCTTAATTAGAACATTTAAGCAGATGAAAGACTTTATAATCGAAAATCAAGATTTTATTAGCTCAAAAGAATTGGTACAAATAGCAGTACAGACAAATCAAAACACAAAGGATATAGCTGAAATAAAGTCGCAAATGGCTACAAAAGAAGATTTGAAAAAGGTTATGGATAATTTTATAGATCCAGACACATACAAGCATTTCCTTTTAATGAATGGAGATAAGATTGAAGCAGATGTTGCTTATACAAAAATATATAAGTCTGCAAAGAAAAGCATTTATGTAATAGATAACTATATAGGCTTGAAAACCTTAGAATTATTAAGAGCTGCAAAAGACAATGTTGAAATTATAGTCTTTAGCGACAATGTGAAAAACAAGGATATGCTGACAAAAAATATCCTAAACGATTTTAGAAAAGATTACCCTAATATCAATCTGAAGATGAAAATTGCAGGTAAAAAGTATCACGATAGATATATTGCCATTGACTATGGAACAGACAGTGAAGCCTTTTATCTTTGCGGAGCTTCATCAAAAGATGCAGGAAATAAAATATCAAGTATTACAAAGATAGAGGAATCTTCCAAGGATATGTATCATACGATGTTTGGCGGAATGCTGAACAATAAGGATTTGAAAATTTAATATGTAAATGGTAAAGCGTTATTAAATGAATAGCTATAAGACTTGTGAAAGGCGGTAGAAATAAAACTCTATCGTCTTTTTTTGATTGCAACTAACAGGAGGGAAACTAATATGCACGAAAATAAAAATGAACATAATACAGGAACAAAGACTATAAAAAAGATTGGAAAAGTAACTTATGAGGTTATTGTCCATTTTAATGAAAATGCGACTGAAACTATGCAAGATAAATTGAAAAGGATAATGCTTAGAGAAATGGAGATGAAAAAACATCAAAAAGGAGATAAAAATGATTAGAAAGTCCTTGACAAGTTGTTACAGGGAAAACTGCCAAGTCTATTCTAATATCTTGTGGAGCAAGACTTGCTCCTTTTGACATAAGAGAGCTTAGAGAACTAATGAGTGAAGATGAACTTGAGCTTGATACACTGGGAGATAGAAAGACAGCACTCTTTGTCATTATCTCTGATACTGACGATACTTTTAACTTTGTGGTATCTATTATGTATTCTCAGCTATTTAACTTGCTATGTGATAAGGCAGATGATGTGTATGGAGGAAGATTACCTGTTCATGTAAGATGCCTACTTGATGAGTTTGCAAACATCGGCTTAATTCCAAAGTTTGAAAAACTGATAGCGACAATCCGTTCCAGAGAAATATCAGCGAGTATAATTCTTCAAGCACAATCTCAGCTAAAGGCAATCTATAAAGATAATGCTGACACAATTGTGGGCAACTGTGATAGTACCTTGTTTCTTGGTGGCAAGGAAAAGACCACATTAAAGGAACTTTCCGAAACACTGGGAAAAGAAACGATAGATTTATATAACACATCGGAAACAAGGAGTAATCAAAAGAGTTTTGGACTTAATTATCAAAAGACAGGTAAGGAGCTTATGAGCCAAGATGAAATTACAGTCATGGATGGCGGTAAATGTATTTTTCAGCTTCGTGGTGTCAGACCTTTTCTATCGGATAAATTCGATATTACAAAGCACAAGAACTATAAGCTGCTTGAGGACTATGACAAGAAAAATTTGTTTGACATAGAAAGCTATATTAAGCGAAAAGGAAAAGCAAAGCTGAATAGAGAAACAGTTATTACAAGAATGCAGTAAGTCTAAAAAACATAGATTTGCTGCTTTTTTATTACTCAAAGTCAGGAGGTAAGATGATAAGAATCAGAAGTCCCACTAAGAAAAAAGTAAATAGGATGAGCATCAGCGATTGGAAAAGAAAAAATTCCGGTCGCTTTTTTTATTTAAACGAAAAGGAGAAATTTTTAATGAAGCAAGAAATGATTAACATCAATGCCAATTTATTGGCAGAGCCCACTTTTTCAAGTTTTGACAAAGAGGGAGAAACTGTTGAGGTTGCAAACTTCACGCTTGTAAAAAAGTACGGGAAAGGCAAGGAGTATATCAACTGTGCAGCCTATGGAGAAAAATCGGAGAAAGCAAAGGACTTTGAAAAAGGCGATTTGATTCATATCTTTGGTTACTTTAAGAAGCGTGAAAAAGAGGGAAAGACTTACAAAAACTTTGTAGTGAAGTCATATAACAAGATTGAAAAGAAAGAAGAAAGCGAGGAGGAATAAATTATGGAATTTTTTACACAGGCAGTTAATGTATTAAAGATTTTGGTAATGGCAGTAGGTGCAGGACTTGGAGCATGGGGTGTTATCAACCTGATGGAAGGATATGGCAATGACAATCGGGCGACACGTTCGTAAGTGAAAAGCTTGCGCACAAAGTCGAAGGGCATTGACCCGAAAACTTTGGAGAACTGATATTCCGATTGGTG
>NZ_JAUSTO010000021.1:0-25202 GCF_030812885.1 Moryella indoligenes | reverse complement strand
AAACTGGAGAAATCACTCAAAATTGCGGGCTGAATATCATTACATAGGAGCAAGGTCATTTTTAACTTGTACTTTTTCTTGACATAGGACCACATTACTACACGGATCAGAGAGGAGTCCGGAACGGCATTGCTGATTGATTGCCATTCTTTTGCCTCAAACCAGCTGCCGTATGAAGCGGCGTCCAACGGTCAAAGCTCTCTCTTGAGGCCGGATATATGTATTGGTACAGATCCCGGATACCATACACCGTCGTGGCTTTCCGATTATATGGAAAATGCCTTTAAGCGGATGGGATATTCCGTGGCGATAAACAAGCCTTTTGCCGGCACGATGGTTCCAATGAAGTACTATCATCGGGAACGGCGCATTCTGTCGATAATGTTACGAAAGCTGCAGTGGGAACCGTGATACGCGGTCTGATTGAAGTATAGAGGGCTTCAGGTGGAAACAAGGATGATTGTCTGCGGTGGTGTAGATTTTAACGATTATGATTATTTCAAAAGCCAGATGGACAGGTAGATGACATATTACGAAAATATCAGGCTTGTTTCCGGTCATGCAAGAGGTGCGGATACCTTCGCTGAGCAGTATGCGGCAGAAAAAGGGATCCAAATCCAAGTTTTTCCGGCAGAATGGAAAAAGTATGGGAGAGCGGCCGGTCCGATTCGGAACCGTGCAATGCTGGAATACGCAAAAGAAGAAACTCCTGTCGTTGCGGCATTTTGGGATGGAGAGAGCCGCGGAACCGGCAACATGCTGAAGCAGGCAAAAGCGGCTGGGGCAGAGTGTCATATCTTTTCTTATGAGTCGCTTAAATGAAAAGTGTCTCCCGCGAAGCGGCCTTTTTGAAACAGCGATTCGCTGTACTTGAGATGTAATCGGAGCTGGAAATAAAGAAAGGCAGGGATGACAATGTACGGAGCTTTACTTGGTGATATGATCGGTGCCCCTTATGAATTCGATCAGGGGGATAAGACAAAAGAGTTTCCGCTGTTCAGCAGGGGATCGGGATATACAGATGACAGCGTGATGACGATCGCTGTAGCGGAGGCGCTGCTGGACGCTCGTGATCAGGGAAAGGAAAATGATGAGACCGCAGTCAAGCCGCTGCTTATTGATTCCATGCGTCGCTGGGGAAGGAAATATCCTTATGCGGGGTATGGAGCGAGATTCATCACCTGGCTGAAAGAAGATGAAATGGGATCGTATGGGAGCTATGGCAACGGTGCCGCCATGCGCGTTTCTTCTGCGGGCTGGCTTTACGATGATTTTGCGACCACCCGCAAGATGGCGGCATTGACTGCGGAGGTTACACACAATCATCCGGAGGGAATCAAAGGAGCAGAAGCGACGGCCAGCGCGATCTTTATGGCGAGGAATCATGCCTCCAAGGAAGAGATACGCACATACATTTCGCAGGAATTCGGATATGATCTGAGTCGCACCTGTGATGAAATCCGTCCGAATTATCATCATGTGGAAAGCTGTCAGGAGACAGTTCCGGAGGCAATCACGGCCTTTCTGGAAGGGAATGATTTTGAAGATGTGATCCGGACAGCGGTTTCTCTTGGAGGCGACAGCGACACGCTCACATGTATTGCAGGCAGCATTGCGGAAGCGTTTTACGGTGTGCCGATTGGAATGATGGCAGAGTGCCGGAGCCGCCTGGAAGAGGATATGCTGGCGGTGCTGGAAAAGTTTGATAAAGCTGTCGGCAGATTTCAGGATCACGCAGAGGATGATTTTGGAAATGGAGAGCTCGCCACTGCGATGAAGGCAGTTCATGAGGATGGCAGCGCGGAGAACTATCTTAACCTGCTGAATCTGATGGCAAAAAGAATTGCAGAAGGTGGCGAGATCATCCTGCCGGTTCAGATGTCTCAGTCAGCGTTTGATATGCTGGGTGATTTGAACCAGGTAAAGGTGGGCGATACCTTGCAGGCTTCAGAAGAAATTCGCATGAAACCGCAGGCTCTTACGGATCATGACGGAGGAATTTGGTATGCTGCCTTTACCGATTACAACGAGGCAGGAAAAGGAGAAGGCTCATCGTCCATCAATCAGCTGCTGAAAGATATAGTCAAAGTGGCACTTGGAGATAAAGAAAAGAAAGGGCTGATTCTGAATCCGTGGGAGAATCCCATATTCCTGAATAAGGATATGCTGAAAATGGTGCTTGATGCATCCAGACCGAACAATCATATTTACTTTGATGTCGGAGATATCACAAAACTGGATGTGGAATGCATCGTCAATGCGGCAAACCGGACACTTCTTGGCGGAGGAGGAGTTGACGGAGCCATACACAGGGCGGCCGGGCCAAAGCTTCTGGAAGAATGCAGGACGCTTGGAGGATGTAATACCGGAGAAGCGAAGATTACCGGTGGATATAAACTGAAAGCCCGGTACATTATTCACACGGTCGGGCCAGTTTATGAGGAAGGCAACCGGAAATGCCCTGAGCAGCTTTACAGCTGCTATTACAACAGCCTGGAGCTGGCAAAGCGATATGATATTCATTCTATTGCTTTTTCTGCAATCTCAACAGGCGTTTATGGATATCCTGCAGAGGAAGCGGCAGTAATTGCATTAAGAGCCATCAGTAAGTGGTTATCGGAGAACGAAGACTATGGTATGGCGGTGATTATATCCTGTTTCAGTGAACGGATGCATGAAACCTATCAGAATGTAGTTCGGGCACTGAAAAATAAATAATACAAAGGTGGTGGGAGCCAGATGGCATATACAGAGCTGATTAAAAATTTCAACCGCATCAGGGACTACATGCGGGAGTTCTATGTCTTCGGGTTCCGCAGCCGCGAGGAATTTACGAAAAAGAGCGCCCGTTCCTATGATGATGAGCGGCGCAGACTGGAAAGCTGGCTCGGAGACCATATGCGATTTCGACAGACAGCGGATGGAAAGAATGTATTTCTTTCCATCGACAGCCGGATCTCCGGGCACAATCCTCTATACAAGGCATGGAAGGCGAAGAGCTTTACAGATGGGAATATCACGCTGCATTTTATCCTGCTTGATATCCTGCATTCTCCGGAGATCAGGATGACGCTGGCGGACATTACAGATGAAATCGATCTGCGCCTGTCCTCTTTTTCTGAGCCGAGGATGTTTGATGAGTCCACGGTTCGGAAGAAGCTGAAGGAATATGTCAGCGAAGGCCTTATCGTATCCGAAAAGCGGGGCAAAACCATGTATTACCGGAGGGCTGAAGATGCAGCCATGTCGGATACGGATGTGCTGGACTTCTTCTCGGAAGCGGTTCCCTGCGGGGTGGTCGGTTCTTTCCTGCTGGATAAGACCGGGGAACATGAGGAGCACTTCCGGTTTAAGCACCATTACATTACCGGAGTCATGGACTCGGAGATTGTCTGCTCGCTGTTCATGGCGATGCAGGATAAGCGCTACATCACCATTGAGTCAATCAACCGCCGGCGGGATCGGATACAGGAAAATCATGTGGTGCCGCTGAAAATCATGCTGAGCACCCAGAGCGGGCGGCAGTATCTGATGGCATATGTACCCCGATTTGAGAGGGTCACGTCATTCCGGACAGACAATATCCTTTCCGTAAAGATTGATGAGGTATGCGATTCGTTTGATGAGCACCGTGAAACTTTGAAGGGAATGCTTCCGCACATGTGGGGCGTCAGTACACAGAGCCGGTCCGGACAGCGTCTGGAGCATGTGGAGTTTACGGTGCGGTATGGACCTGATGAGGAGCATATTCATCAGCGGCTGGAACGGGAGAAGCGCTGCGGAACCGTGGAACATATATCTGAAAGTAGCAGCCGTTTTTCTGCAGATGTCTATGATGCAAGCGAGCTTGTGCCGTGGATCCGGACTTTTATCTGTCGGATTACGGAGATTCATTTTTCCGATCCTGAACTTGAAGAGCAGTTTAAGCAGGATATCGAGGAAATGTATCTGATGTATGGGTTGAAGGACGGTGAGGAAGCATGATTTTCAGTGAGCTTTACAGCGCCTACTACAATGCGATGGCGGCGGTGCTTACAGCTGCGGCGGAACATCGGGTCACACAGAGTGAACTGCTGGATATCATCGGACGACATGCATTTTCCGAAAGCGGGCTGAATGCGCTTCCGGCACTACGGGAAGAACGCTGGCAGCTGCTTCATGCGGATGGAACATCCATCATAGAGTATTCGCCGACCATGCCGCTCACCAACCTGCAGAAGCGGTGGCTGAAGGCGATATCGCTCGATCCGAGATTTCGGTTGTTTGATATCACTCTTCAGGATTTTCTGGAAGTGGAACCCCTGTTTACACCGGAGGATGTAGCTGTATTCGACAGTTATTCGGATGGGGATCCCTATGAGGATGAGACTTATCAGGAACATTTCCGAATCATCCTGAATGCCCTGCGGCTTCATTATCCTCTTATTGTGGAAAGCAGGAGTCGGAAGAACGGGCGGACACGGAAGACCACCATGATGCCGGAATACCTGGAGTATTCAGAAAAGGATGACAAGTTCCGGCTGATCGGGAAAGGACGGCGATTTGGGGAGGTTATAAACCTTGGACGGATCATCAGTATCCGGCCATGTGCTGTCGCGTTTGTGCCCTCGGACGATGTTCCTCCAAAGCACATCAGGACGGTGACATTTGAGCTGACAGACCGGCGCAATGCCCTGGAACGGGTGCTCCTGCATTTCGCGCATTTTGAGAAATCGGCGGAGCGGCTGGAGGATAACAAATATCTGGTATCGGTGAAGTACGACGCGGATGATGAAACCGAGCTTGTTATCCGGATCCTTTCCTTCGGGCCGATGATACGGGTCGTAGAGCCGGAATCTTTCGTTGCCCTGATAAAAGAGCGGCTGATGAAGCAGAAAAGTTGTGGGATCTGAGATCTCGCAACTTTTTTTCCGTGATAAAGAGCATCCCGAAAGGTAGAATGGCATCATCGAAAGACGCATACAGCAATTTGAGATCCTGCATTGGCTCCGATAAGGGAGCACCTGCTTTCGGGGCAGGGGCTGAAACGGTGAAAGTCCGTTTATGCACTCAATAATTCGCGTCTTGTAAAGGCACCTACAGCAAAATCATTGGGAGAAGGGACGGTTCGCCGTACCTGTACAGGTTCAAGTCCTGGTGGTGCCTTGCAAATTGTCTTAAAGATGCGAACAGCAATTTAAGGAGATCTCACACGTTAGTTCCACTAAGGAACACCTGCCTTATAAGCAGGCTGTCGGTCGGTGAAATCCCGGCCATGTGTCCAAAAATCGCATCTTGTAAAAGGCACCAACAGCAAAGAATGTATAGCTCAGTGGTTAGAGCACCCGGCTTGGCCGGGTGGCGCGGGTCCGAATCCCGATACAACGATGGTGCCTTGATTTTAATATTTACGGAAGGGAAGTGACTTTCATGCTGGATTATCTGAAGAACGAAGCGAATAAGACTTACACGGAGAATGGTGCGGCAACCTATGAAACAACAGGTTCCGATTGTCTGGATCTGTTTGCGACCATCGGCGCACTCCGGCGTGAAAGCGATAAAGAGATCGTGACCCGGTTTATGCGTGCCTTTACGGAGAACCGGGACTATGCCATGAAGCTCCTTTTCTTCGCACGCGACATTCGCGGCGGACTGGGAGAGCGGCGTGTGTTCCGCACAATTTTGCACTGGCTGGCGGTAAATGAACCGCAGACGGTGCAGAAGAACATGAAATATATTGCGGAATATGGTCGCTATGATGACCTGCTGGCGCTCTTTGGAACATCCTGTGAAAAGGACATGCTGGATCTGATCCGTGCACAGTTTGCCGCAGATCTGGAAAACCTGATGAATGGCCGTCCGGTATCCCTGATGGCAAAGTGGCTGCCGTCGGTGAACGCGTCCAATGCGGAGACGGTGAAACAGGGAAAAAAGGTCGCGCGGGCGCTTGGGCTGTCCGATAAGGACTACCGCAAAGCTGTCGTGGCACTTCGCGCTCATATCAGCATTCTGGAGAATGCGCTCCGGGAGAAGGATTATACTTTTGATTATGAGAAGCAGCCCTCCCGGGCGATGTATAAATACAGAAAAGCCTTCCTGCGCAATGACGGAGATCGTTATCAGGCGTTTATCTCCCGTGTGAATACAGGAGAGGCAAAGCTGCACGCTGACAATGTTGCTCCTTACGAGCTTGTGGAGCCGTTCCTGGGCTGGAATTTCCATGGATATGGGGATGGTAACAGAAGCTTTATGCGTAAGATTAGCGCAGAGGAAAAAGAAGTGCTGAACGCGACCTGGAATTCCCTGCCGGACTTTGGCGGCAAGGAAAATATGCTGGCCGTGGTTGACACCTCCGGTTCCATGTACATGGATTCGAAGCCGCTCCCGGCAGCGGTGGCGCTTTCTCTTGGGTTGTACTTTGCTGAGAGAAACTATGGACTTTTCCATAATCACTCTATCGAGTTTTCGGAGCATCCGAGGCTGATCGAGATCAAGGGGAAGACCTTTGCCGACAGGCTGCGCTATGCGGCATCCTTTAACGAGATTGCCAATACCAACCTGGAAGCGGTCTTTAACCTGATTCTGAACGCGGCGGTAAAGAACAACGTGACCCAGGAGGAACTGCCGGCAAAGCTGGTCATCATTTCCGATATGGAGTTTGACAGCTGTGTAGATCATGCCTCGGCGAGAAACTATGAAAACGCAAGAGCCAAATTCAAAGCGGCCGGTTACAGGCTCCCGGACGTGGTGTTCTGGAACGTGGCATCCAGAAACCGTCAGCAGCCGGTGACGAAGAATGAACAGGGGGTAGCGCTGGTTTCCGGAGTGACACCGAGATTATTCTCCATGATTGCGGGAGGGGAACTGAACCCATATACCTTTATGCTGGAGGTTCTGCAGAGTGAGCGTTACGCCTGCATAGCCGCATAGGAATTCAATGATGAAAGATAGCCGCGCCGGGATCGAACAATCCCGGTGCGGTCTGAAAGGAAGATAGAGATGTTTGAGATCAAGGGCAAGATGAATACGGCCCTGTGTTACGCAAAGGTTGTGGATGACGGCGCAATTGATCAGATCCGCCGCATGTGCGACTATCCGCTGACAGAGGGGAGCCGGATCCGTATCATGCCGGATGTCCATGCCGGGAAAGGCTGCACCATCGGAACGACGATGACCGTGACCGATAAGGCCTGCCCCAACATCGTAGGTGTGGATATCGGCTGCGGAATGTATACCGTAAAAATAAACGAGAAAGAAATTGATTTTGAGAAGGTGGATGCAGCGGCGCATTACATCCCGTCGGGAATGAATGTCTGGGAGGGACGGATAGAGCGTTTCGATTTGACCGATCTTCGCTGCTACCGTTCACTTCGGAATGCAAAGAGACTGGAGCGTTCCCTGGGAACACTTGGAGGAGGAAATCATTTCATAGAGATTGAGAAGGCATCGGACGGTACTTTCTATCTGGTGATCCATTCCGGCAGCCGTAACCTCGGCAAGCAGGTAGCGGAGCTTTACCAGAATCTGACAGTCGATCTCCATATGGGAAAAGAGGAGTATTTCAATAAGCGTGACGAGATTATACGAACCTATAAGGAGCAGGGAAGACGCGCGGAGATTCAGAAGGCTCTGAAAGAGCTGGACCATGAGTTCCACGCGAAGGCACTTACCGTTCCACCGGATCTTTGCTGGCTGTACGGAAGCTTCCTGGATGACTATCTGCACGATGTGGAGATCTGCCAGCGGTTTGCGAAGCGCAGCCGGGAGAAGATGGCGGAGATCCTGCTGGAGAGATCCGGCCTTACCGGAACGGATGGATTCCACACCATCCACAATTACATTGATACCGATGAGATGATCCTGAGAAAGGGAGCGATCGCTGCTCACGAGGGAGAGAGGGTGCTGATCCCCATCAACATGCGTGACGGATCGGTGCTGGCATCCGGCAGAGGGAATCTTGAGTGGAATTATTCTGCTCCTCACGGCGCGGGAAGGCTGATGTCAAGAACAGAAGCAAAGAAGGCGCTGAACATGGAGGAGTACAAGGCTTCCATGGTGGGTATCTATACGACTTCCGTCAGCGAGAGCACGATTGATGAGGCACCGATGGCGTATAAGTCGCTGGAAGACATCATTGATGTGATTCGGGACACCGTAGATATCATCGACATCATGAAGCCGGTCTATAACTTCAAGGCAGGGGACGAGGATGTTCCTTGGAAAAAGAAGAAAGAATCTGCCTGAGAATACTGTGGGAGACGGTATCACGCCGTCTCTCTGCTTTTCATGTACTTATTGCGATACAGATCGGCAATCAGCTGACGAGTATCATCAGGAACTCTTGTAGAAGGCTTAAAGAAAAGTCAGAAGAGTAAGGGATGACTATCAGAGAAGTCTGTAAGAAATACGATGTAACTGCGGACATTCTTTGTTATTATGAGAGAGCGGGAAAATGTGATGCGAGGAGGTGGTATGTTTATGGAGAGATTAACGATAGAGGAGGCCAGAAGGCTGAATGATACTATGGTCACCGAGGAGCATTTAAAGCTTCATGCGGCAAATGTCGCAGCCTGTATGGGGGCGATGGCAGATCATTTCGGTGAGGAGAAAGAGCACTGGGAGGCGGTGGGATATCTTCACGACTATGATTATGAAAAATATCCCGGAGAGCATCTGGCCCATACGGAGGAAGCTCTTTTGCAGGCAGGGGTACCACAGGCGGATGTACGGGCTATCCTGAGCCATGGGTATGGCATCTGCACTCAAGTTGAGCCGCTGACCAATATGGAGAAGAGCCTTTTTACCGTAGATGAGCTAAGCGGAATTATTCAGGCAGCCGCCCGGATGCGGCCCCATGGTATTCAGGATATGGAAGTAAAGAGCTTTATGAAAAAATGGAAGGATAAGCGTTTTGCCGCAAAATGTGATCGTCCATTAATTCTAAGAGGCTGTGAGATGCTGGGCATGGATATTAAAGAAGTATCTGGTATCTGTATTGAGGGAATGAAGGCCCACGCAGAGGAATTGCAACTGTTGGGCGCAGAATTCACCTCTTTAGATAATTAAATATATTTTCTATTGGAATAAGTAAAAATGAATAAAAAGCCGTGGGGTGATTATGCTGTAGTGGCTTTCGAGTCCGTTGTAAGTACTGTTACGACTTCTGAGACCTGTTTTGTAGGCGGGAGGGAGAACAAATATCATACAGGCAGAGGTGTACCTGTTTTGACAGGCTCATCTCTGCCTGTTTTCTGCCCAAATAGCCAAAAAGTATCCCGGGTACCATAGATTTTATAGATACCAAACTGGTAGACTGTTTACAAAACATTCATGGAATATATACAGTAACCTTTGCGGGACAAAAGCGAAGAAAGGAGACGGGATGGCAAATACAGGAAGTAAGAGCAGCTTGAAAAGGTGGATGAGTATTGCTCTGTCCATTGTGATGGTCATTGGCCTTATGGCTTGCGGAGGTGGATCCGGAAAGGGGAAGGAGGATTATAAAAAAGCCTTTGTAGGGAAATGGGATGCCAGAGAGATGATCGGATCGGATGAGGACGATACCGTAGATGAAGATATGATGCAGATGCTTAAGGAGATGGGTATGACGATAAGTCTCTCTCTTCTGGAGGATGGCACAGGCAGCCTGGAAATGATGGGAGAAACATGTCCCGTGATCTGGGGGGCCACTGGTGAAGGAGAAGGAAAGGGCTCCCTGGAAGATGAGGGGAAAAAGGAAAACTTTGTACTGAAGATGAAGGATGGCCGACTTTCTCTGATTCAGGATGAAACAGAAATGATTTTTGAGGCTGCATCCGGTGCGGGCACTGCAGAGACTGAAGGAAAGGATACAAAGGGGAAAGAGACAAAAGAAAAAGAGAGCAAGGGTAAAAAGCCACTGACTGCGGGAAAGGATTCTGCAGAGAAGGGGATTCAGGAATACTGGAACGGCGATTACTACGGTTACTGGGAGATCCGGTCGGGAGAGGGCTACTGGGCAGGTTTTGAAGACGTTCGATATGATTGCATGGGCCGTATTAAGCTCGATGCAGATGGAAAGGCAAGCATGGTGATCTGGGATCAGGATCTGCCGCTGAATGATCCTGTCTCTGAGACGGTGCTGACGATCACAGCTCAGGGAGGGATTTCTGAGAACGGGGCTGCTGTCTCGGAGTCGGGTTACTTTATGGATGGTCAGATCGGGCATGCGGACTGGATTATTGATCCTGCAACTGTGGAGCAGAATAAAGCAGAGGGTTATAAGCATTTTATAGAGATTCTTGGAGATTATAATAGCGATGGGGACGAGCTCTCTTACGCAGTATATATGAAGCCCTGGGGCGAGCGCTGGGATGATGTTGCGGCAAAGAAAAAGGAGCTGCCCGCAGGTTATTATGACTGGTACCTTCCTATGATAGAGGCGGGAAAGAGTATGCCGGATACATTTGAGGGAGACGAGGCTGGAACCTCAGGTGGCTCGGAAGGCAGCGCTCATGCTCAGATGGAACCCATGGAAGGGGCGCCGATCGGAGAATTGGGATATTTTGATTTTGCAGCAACTTTTGTCGATTGTGATATCAATGATGAAGGAAAGCTTTTCCTGCCCTATCCGGATAATATTCTGAAGCGGGAGGACGGAAGCAGAATTGTGTCTTTAGACTCGGATATTTATATGGTCTACATTGATATTCAACCGTTCCCGACGAAGGAATCACTGCAAATGGCCTATGATATGATCTTGGATATTTCGAAGGGGATGGATACGGAGGTAGAGGAGAAGAAAGAGAAGATTGGGACTTTTGAGGTGCAGGAGATCATAGAGTCTAATATGCCTCTGGGAGGAGCAAAGGTGGATTATTATATATCTTTTGGAAAAAAGATAGGCGGATACGAGGGTTTAGAGCTGAGTGTTGAGTGCGGCAGCGGTGAGAATGATCCTAACGATCTCGCGCAATGTACCCATCAGGTGATCAGGGATATGATCGCTAAGATACATGATTAGGTCGTTTGCTGTTATGCTGGCAGTAATCTTCATGCTGTTCCTTTCTGGAACTCAGGATGTAAAGGCGGAGAGAAGATTTCGAGGCCAGAACAGCGCATATACAGAAGAATATTCTGCCGGTCGGGAGGATGTGCAGGCAGCAGAAGTTGACTGGGATAAAGTTTTTGTGAAAGGAGCAGAAAAGAGAATGGCAGGTGGAAGCACAGGATATCCGGTAAAGATGGATCGTCTCCCGCAGAATCTGAAAGATCTTGAGTCCATGGAGGAGGGAGCACTCAGAGATCCGCATATGACAGCTGCATTGGTTGTGGCCGCGTTGGCAAGATATCCGAAGAATAAAGACGATGCGATTGCCATGCTGAATTTTCTGATGGGGCCGGGAGAGCTCTCCAATTATGACAAGCAGTTTCTGAGAGACCGCTTTTTTGACAAGGACTATGTGCCGCGCTCCTACTATGAGGGAGCGACACCGGAAAATGATTATCAGCCCAGTGTTCCGTACAGTATCGTGATTATCGAGACGCCCTACAGCAGGGACAATGAGAGTCAGGGGTACTTAAAGCTCTATGTAAAGAGCGGCGGAGCGGACAGCCCTCGCCCAATTGAGCTTCGGCAGAAGAAATCGACCGGGGAGTGGTTCCTCACACAGCAGATGCTGCTCGGTGGGATCCGCGTTCCGGCAAGCAGTGATCCCTGGAACTGAAAAAGAAGCTGGCTTGGTAAGCGTTAATTTATGGATATGTTTCAAGCGTGGTGTTCATATATCCTCAACCACAAAGTAGTAGAGATATGGTAAAATAACGAGGAAAGACTCCATGCGCTTGCGCAAATGGAGTTTTGACGAGAAAACCCATCGAGCGGCAGCGAGATGGTATGATACAAAAGGTCCGAATGGATGATCGGAGAGGGCCAAATACCTGACAACCAATGAGGGAGGATGAGGATATGCAGTTTCAGCAGGTGAATCAGGAACTGATGGAGTTTCTGGATTCCAGTCCAAATGCGTTCTGGGCTGTAGCCAACATGAAGGGGATACTGAAGGCACAGGGATATGAGCTGCTCTGCGAGGGGATGCCGTGGAAGCTGGAGGCCGGAAAGGGCTACTATGTGAGTCGAAATGACTCCGCGCTCATCGCGTTCCGGGTTCCGAAAGAGGATTTTCTCGGCTTTCAGATCATGGCGAGCCATAGCGATTCACCCGCCTTTAAGATCAAACCCAATGCGGAGATAGAGATTGATAAGCAGTATATCAAGCTGAATGTAGAGAAGTACGGCGGTATGCTCTGTGCGCCCTGGCTTGACAGGCCGCTCTCGGTCGCGGGGCGTGTGGTTGTCCGCACGGCGGAAGGAATAGAGACGCGCCTCATCAATATTGACCGCGATCTTATGATCATTCCGAATCTGGCGATCCATATGAATCGCCAGGTGAATGAGGGCTACAGCTACAACGCACAGGTAGATATGCTGCCGCTCTTTGGTGACAGCGAGGATGCAAAGGGGCGTTTTGAGACCTTGATTGCAGAGGCGGCTGGGGTGAAACCGGAGGAGATACTGGACACAGATCTCTTCCTGTACAATCGTATGAAGGCCCGTCTTGTCGGGGCGAATGGGGAGTATCTGAGCAGCGGTCGTCTGGATGACCTGCAGTGTGCCTTTTCCTCTCTGAAGGGATTCCTTCAGGCAGAGCCGAAGGACAGCGTGGCGGTGCACTGTGTCTACGACAATGAGGAGGTCGGCAGCGGCACCAAACAAGGCGCGGAATCTACCTTTTTAAAGGATGTGCTGCACAGGATCAATGCCGCGCTCGGCCACGATGAGGAGTATTATCTCCGCGCGCTGGCCTCAAGTTTCCTTGTGTCTGCGGATAATGCGCACAGCGTTCATCCGAATCAGACGGGCAAGGCGGATCCGACAAACCGCCCGTATATGAACAAGGGCATTGTGATCAAGTACAGCGCCAATCAGAAGTATACGACGGATGCAATCTCCGGCGCGATTTTCCGTGCGATTTGTGAAAAGGCGAATGTTCCGGTGCAGGTCTTTACCAATCGCTCGGATATTCTGGGCGGTTCTACGCTTGGAAACATTTCCAATACGCAGGTCGCTTTAAATACTGTGGATATCGGTCTTCCGCAGCTTGCCATGCACTCCTCCTACGAGACGGCGGGAAGTCGCGACACTGCATATCTGATTGAAGCGGCAAAATTGCTCTTTTCCTCCTCTGTTGAGGGAGTGGGAGATGGAAACTACAAGCTCCGTTTCTAAGCTTCAAACTAATTTTCAGCAGCCGCCCGTAAAACGGGCGGCTGCTTTGTTCACAGGAAATTTTACCTTATAGTTAGATCAGCCTAAAAAACACGTTGACAGCATTCTGATCTGTGTTATACTAACTCAAGTGATTAGTTAATTCTAATTAAAGTCACCCAGCACATAAAGTCAGTTGATCCTAGGATCAGTTGATTTTTTTGAGAGAATGGTTATCTGGAACTAAGACAACGATTAGAATCAACAGAGGGGGAATTCAAATGAATCGCAGATGGTTATTTGGAGGAATCTTTTTATGCCTGGCGCTGCTGATTGTACTGACGCCGGGGGGGCTTCTGCCGATCTGCCCGTTGAAGGCGGACGGTGGATATATGAAGTGCCACTGGATGGGACAGGCGGTGCGGGGGTGTGGGGCACTCGGGGTATCTATTGCGCTGTTCTTTATGTTTGTCCGAAACCGGGCGGTGGCATATGGACTGGCGCTCGCAAATCTGCCATTGGCACTGCTCATATTTGCGCTGGCCTTTCGCCTGATTGGCGGATGCAAGATGCATACCATGAGCTGTAATCTCTATGTGAGACCTGCGGTATATCTGCTCTCGCTTCTGTATTTTCTGATCAGCGCTTTCTATCTGCTGCGCTATCGTGCAGACGGTGGCGCAGCCTGATGGAGCTGTTCAAGGCAAGCGGACTTACAAAGTGCTTTCTGCGCGGCGGGCGCAGCTTTGCGGCGCTGAGGAATCTTGATTTCGCGATGCGGGAGGGTGAGTTTCTGTATATCACCGGGCGCTCCGGAAGCGGGAAGACGACCTTTCTGAATCTGCTGGCAGGTTTTCTGAAGCCAACGTCGGGAGAAATAAGCTTTCGCGGAGAACTGCTCGGGAGCTGGGATGAGAAGCGCTGCGACCGCTACAGAAATCTGGATATCGGCTATGTGCCGCAGCAGCTTGGAACTCTTCCAAATCTTACGGTGATGGAGAATGTGGCGCTGCCGGCCTGTCTCTCTGAGACAAAAAAAAACGGATGGGGCGGGAGTGAGAGGAGTGCGGCAGCGCTTCAGCGCGCGGCTGTTCTTCTGGATCAGATGGGAATCCTTGATTTGAGGGATGAGTTTCCGAGAAGCCTGTCGGGTGGAGAGCTGAAGCGCACTCTGTTGGCGCGGGCGCTGATGAATGAGCCGAGCGTGCTCATCGCAGACGAGCCGACGGCCGATCTGGATGCCGGAAGCAGCGCTGAGATCATGGAGCTTCTCCGGCGGGTACATGAACGCGGAACTGCGCTGCTTATTGTGACGCATGAGGAAGAGATTCTGCACCACGCGGACCGCGTACTCTGTATGCGCGATGGAAAATTGGAAAATGCATAGAAAAGAGGGGAAGGATGTATCAGTTCAGAAGAGTCAGAAGAACTGGGGTGGCACTGCTGCTCGCATTTGTTTTTTTGCTGGCGGAAAGTCTTACGGCCTTTGCGGAGACGAAATACGATAACTGGGAAGCGGTTGCGGCAACCATGGGAGAGGTGCTGGACAGCGCAGTCGAGATCTATGAGGATGGTGGTGATGGCGCCGGCAAGCGGGCGACAGAGGAGGTAAATGTTGCCTATTACAAGTTTTATGAAAAGCTCGGCTTTGAGAAGACGGTGATGGCGGCCATTTCCGGCAGCCGCGGCTCGGAGGTGGAGCACCAGTTCTATCTGGTAAAGAAGGTGATACGCGACAAGGGAACTCCGGAGGAGTTTCGAGAGAGTACGGAAACGCTGAAGCAGATGCTCGTAGAAGATGCGATTTTTCTGGATGGAGGAAAAAAAGCGGAGTCCGGAGAGGGAAGCGCTGAAAGCGCGCAGGCGTCCGTGAAGGACAATCCTGCAACGGCTGCACGGGCAGCGGGATGGCAGACCTTTATCGCTGTGCTGGGTCTCACGCTTCGTGAGGGGCTGGAGGCGATACTGGTGATCGCTGCAATCATAGCCTATCTTGTGAAGACAGATAATAAAAAATATCTGCGCAGCGTTTATATCGGAGCCCTGCTGGGGGTGGTCTTCAGTGCTGTGCTGGCATTTATCTTTAATATGCTGGCGGCGAGTGTCGGAGAGGCCGAGTCCGGTCTGGGACAGGAAGTCTTTGAGGGACTCACGATGTTTCTGGCTGTTGCGGTGCTGTTTTATGTCAGCAATTGGATGCTCTCGAAGTCGGAGACGGAGCTCTGGAGCCAATACATCAAGGATAAGGTGGAGCAGTCGCTCACGAAGGGCAGCATGTATGCACTTTCCTTCTCTGCGTTTCTCGCGGTTTCACGGGAGGGAGCGGAGCTCATCCTCTTCTTTCAGGGCATGCGTTCCAATATTGCAAACAACCCGCATATGCTCTGGGGTGGTCTTGCGGTGGCTGTGATTGTCCTCGCTGTGGTCTATGTGGCGATTACAAAGCTCAGTGTGCGCCTGCCACTGAAGCCCTTCTTCACATTTACGAGCTGGCTCATGTTTCTGCTCTGCATTTCCTTTATCGGAAAAGGCGTGTTTGAGCTTCAGGAGGCGGATGTGATAGGCAGAACGATCATCACTGGAATGAACGGCTTTACGATAGAACTCTTTGGTATCTACGACCGCTATGAAACTCTGGTTCCTCAGGTTATTTTGCTGGTAATTACAATTGTCACGTATATTTACCAGCTGAAAAATAACGCAAAGAAGCGAGCTGCGCTGATGAAGAATCAGCCGCAGCAAAATCAAATGTAAAGGGAGGTACGTTTTTATGTTCAGAAAGAGTCTTATGATGTCACTGGTGGCAGGTGCGCTCGCACTCACCGCCTGCGGAGGCAACGCTGCTCCGGCAACGACGGCAGCGCCGGCTGAGACTACGGTTGCTGAGACTACGGTTGCTGAGACTGCGGCGGAGACCGAAGCGGAGAAGGTTGCAGAGGAGAGTGCGGAGGCAGCAGATGTTGCCGCTCCGGGCGAGGATGCGGGCTTTGAGGAGTTCCCGATTGGAGACGATCAGGAGGTTGGGCCGCTCATCATCTCCGGCGTTTACTTCCAGCCGGTTGATATGGAGCCTGCGGGCAACAGCCTTTCCAAGGAGGAGGCAGACTGCCACATCGAGGCAGATATCACTGCTGGTCCGGAGGGGGCTACCCTCGGCTATGGCGTTGGCGATTTCGTTCCGTGGCTGCAGGTTAAGGCTTATGTGCAGAAGCAGGGCTCCGATAAGGTTCAGGAAGTTGCTTTTATGCCGATGAATGCTTCTGATGGCCCGCACTACGGTGCAAATTTCAAGTTTGAGGACGGCCTCGGCGTATATGATGTGAAATTTGAGGTCAGCGCGCCGGGCAATGATTATCTGCTGCACGTCGACAAGGAGACGGGCGTGACCGGAAGGTTCTGGACTGAGCCGCTTGTTGCTGAGTGGACAGAGTTTGAGTGGGCCGGCCCGCAGTGGTAATGCTGAACAGAATTGGATAGATTCAATCTCAGGCGAAGGAATTGGAGTATATCTAATTCCTTCGCCTGTGTGATGCGGAGGTGAGCATATTCTTAAGATTTTTGTGAAAATAATGGAGACAGGGATTTCCTTTGCCGCCCTGATGGGAATACTCTTTGCCTATTACAGGACGCGCGGGGAGATGAAGAAGCGGATTGTACTTCTGTTCTGTCTTGCGGCAGGGGTTGCAGCTGCTGCGGTATCGGCGATTATCCGGAGTATTCCAAATTTTATCAATCGGACCTCACTCAGTTTTTTCAGCATGATTCCTGTTGTGGCATCGCTTCTGGGGCTTCTGCTGCTCATGGCACTGAAGCGGCGCATGCTTGTCAGATGGGAGTGGCTCTTTGAGTGTCTCTTTACGGTATTTCTTTCTGTCTACTGTATCAGCTCTTTTTTTTACTATCTGCCACCGGTGCTCTCGCAGTTGAACTCTTTTGTTTATTACGGAGAGAGTGCAGTCAGTACAACGGTGCTGTTTCGCATCATCGGCTATGCGCTGGCACTGCTCCTCATGCTGCTCTCTGGTCTTGCGGTGTATCGCTGCGGCGAGAGCTTAACCGAAACTGAGCTCACTGCCTCTGTAGGGCTGTTGCTCATAATTCGTGGGCTTACCCAGCTTACAGTGATTGTGCAGCGCCTCTATTCACTGCGGCTTATACCCCGGAAACCGTGGATTTTTGCGGGGCTCGCATGGATCATCAATCATGCAGCATACTTTGATTTCCTTCAATTTGCACTGTTGGCGATTGTGCCGCTGCTGCTCTGGAAGAACAATATGAAAATCACAGAGCCGTACCGCAATCGCGCGGAGCTTCGAAAGCTTCGCTACGTTAAGCGCAAGAGGAGACAATGGGCACAGTTTTTTCTGCTGCTTATTGTGACGGATCTGTTATCCATCACTGCGGTGAAGAGCTATGCGGGACGGGAGGTTCCGCTCTCCGCACCGGAGAATTACACAATGGAGGATGGGATGATTGTCGTTCCGCTTGAGGATCTGGAGGACGGGCATCTGCATCGCTATCTCTATACGGCTTCAGACAATATCGAGATGCGC
This sequence comes from Moryella indoligenes, assembly GCF_030812885.1. Classification (NCBI taxonomy): domain Bacteria; kingdom Bacillati; phylum Bacillota; class Clostridia; order Lachnospirales; family Lachnospiraceae; genus Moryella; species Moryella indoligenes. The sequence continues at coordinate 7,424 of NZ_JAUSTO010000021.1, read as the reverse complement.
TTTATTGTGATCAAAAAAGCTCCCGGCTCCTATGGCGTCGGGCTGGATGCCTGTGAGATCTGCGGGCCGAGCGGGTACTTTGAGCGAAAGGATCAGGTGGTCTGCAAGCTCTGTGACGTCGTGATGAACAAGGGAACCATAGGCTTTGCAGGAGGATGCAACCCCATACCGTTTAAGTATATGGTTCATGATCAGAAGCTGAAGATAGAGACAGCGGAGCTCGATTCTCTGTCTTATGTATTTCGTTAGCGTGCGGGCCGGATAAGGAGAAAAGGATGTTTTTACGAATGATTTCGGGGGCAATCTTCCGGCAGAAGAGCAAGATGCTGATGATTGCCTTTACAATCGCGCTGGGCGTATGCCTCTCCACCTCCATGTTAAACACGATGCTCGGCGTCGGAGATAAGGTGAATCAGGAGCTGAAGACCTATGGCGCGAATATCAATGTGGTGCCGAAGGGAGCCTCGCTTCTCGGTGATATTTATGGCGTCAGAGAACAGGAGGGACAGGCGCAGGAGTACCTGAAGGAGGATGAGCTCGGAAACATCAAGACCATCTTCTGGGCCTTCAATATTGTGGATTATACGCCCTATTTTAATACATGGGTGAAGGCGGACGGAGATGCGAAGAGCACACGACTTGTTGGGACATGGTTTGCACATCATATGAATCTGCCGACCGGGGAGTCTCTGGACACCGGGATGAGGAAGCTGAAAAGCTGGTGGGAACTTCAGGGGGAGTGGCTTGAGGATACGGACGAGGATGCGGTGCTGCTGGGCGCAGTCTATGCGCTCCGCAATAATTATAGCGTCGGGGACAGAATAGAGCTCAGTTCGCCTCAGCTCACGAAGACAGTGATAGTGAAGGGGATCTTCAGTGCCGGAAGTGATGAAGATCAGTATATCTATGCGCCACTGAAGATTGCACAGGCCTTTGCCGGTAGGGATAATGTCGTGAGCAGCATAGAGGTGAGTGCACTCACAACGCCGGACAATGATCTGGCTCGGAAGGCTGCCAGAAATCCGCTCAGTCTCACGGTGAAGGAATGGGAAGTCTGGTACTGCACGGCCTATGTCAGCGCGATCTGCTATCAGATTCAGGAGGTTATCACAGATTCTGTGGCGAAGCCTATACGTCAGGTGGCGGAGTCGGAGGGAGATATTCTGAACAAGACGACCTTGCTCATGGTGCTGATCACGATTCTGAGTCTCATCGGTTCGGCGCTTGGTATTTCGAATCTTGTCACAGCCGGAGTTATGGAGCGGCGCACGGAGATTGGTCTTCAGAAGGCTCTGGGGGCAGAAAACGGACGCATCATAGGAACGATACTCACAGAGATTATGATCACAGGCGTTTTCGGAGGCGTGATCGGTTACTTTGTTGGGTTGCTGCTCACGCAGGTGATCGGATTCAGCGTATTTGGTTCCTCGATTCCTCCGACTGCCATGGTCATTCCCATCGTCGTCATATTGATTTTCTTTGTGACTCTGCTCGGAAGCATTCCGGCGATACGTTATCTTCTGCATCTGAATCCGACGGAGGTGCTGCATGGAAAATAAGAAGAAAATCACCCGGAGGGCCATGTACTGGCGTATGGTCACGGCCTCTCTGTCCCGCAGGCGTTCACGCATGGTCACAGCTCTGCTCGCGATCGCCATGGGAGCCACGGTACTCTCGGGGCTTGTGACTATTTACTATGATATTCCGCGGCAGATGGGAAAGGAATTCCGTTCTTACGGCGCAAACATGCTGGTCATGCCTGCGGACACGGAGAAGAAAATCACGGAAGCACAGCTTGAGGAGATACGCGAGAGTATTCCGGAGGAGAAGCTTGTCGGCGTCGCTCCCTATATTTATCAGAATGCAAAGATCAACGAGCAGCCCTATATCATCGCGGGCACAGACATGGATGGGGCAAGAAGCAACGGCCCCTATTGGCTGATACACGGAAGCTGGCCGGAGAGTTCCAGAGAGGTATTGCTTGGGCATGAGATTGCAAAGGCAATCGGGCTCTCTGTCGGAGATAAGTTTACGGTCAATACGCCGAAGGGGGACGGCTCCGAGACAGCGACAGATTTTACTGTATCCGGGACTGTCACTACGGGGGGCGAGGAAGAATCTCTGATCTTCATGAGCCTTCAAGATCTGCATTCCATCATAGGAGAACGGGATCTGGATGTTGTGGAATGCAGCGTGGAGGCGGATCAGGCGGAGCTTCAGCAGCTGGTGGAGCATATCGCCTCGCGGGATGCTTCTCTGCTGCCGCAGACAGTGCGGCGCGTCACAGCCTCGCAGGACACAGTGCTAAAGAAGCTGCAGTCCCTTGTCTGGATTGTCACGGTGATCGTGCTTTGCATCATGATGATATGCGTATCAACCACCATGATGGCAGTGGTTACGGAGCGGAGGCGGGAGATCGGTTTAAAAAAGGCTCTGGGGGCCTCCAACCAGAGTGTTGTCACGGATTTTCTCGGAGAGGGGATTATGCTCGGTGCATTCGGGGGACTGCTGGGTGCAGGCTTTGGCTATCTCTTTGCGCTCCGTGTGAGCCTCAGTGTGTTTTCGCGTGAGGTGAGCTTTCTTTTGCCCCTGCTCCCGGTCACAGTGCTGGTTTCTGTTGTGATCACGGTAGCAGCCTGCCTGGTACCGGTGAGCAAGACGGTGGATATAGATCCCGCACTGGTGCTGCGCGGGGAGTAATACAGAGGAGATGAGAACACTATGGATATACTGACACTGAGAGATGTTTCAAAAATCTACGGGGAGTTAAAGGCGCTCGACAGCATTAATCTCCGGGTGGAAAAGGGAGAGTGGCTTGCGATCATGGGCCCCTCCGGCAGTGGAAAGACGACAATGATGAATATCATAGGCGGCATGGATAAGCCGTCTGTAGGTGAGGTGATTCTGGATGGCACGGATGTGTCGCGGCTCTCACCGCGCGAGCTCACCGGCATCCGCAGGGATAAGATCGGTCTGGTATTTCAGCAGTTTCATCTGGTGAATTATCTGACTGCGCTGGAAAATGTCATGATGGCACAGTACTATCACTCCATGCCGGACGAGGAGGAGGCGATGGAAGCGCTGGCAGCAGTGGGGCTTGCTGAGCGGGCAAAGCATCTGCCGAACCAGCTCTCGGGAGGAGAACAGCAGCGTGTATGTATTGCCCGTGCCCTGATTAATCATCCGGCTTTACTCCTGGCGGATGAGCCGACGGGAAATCTGGACGAGAAAAATGAATTTATTGTGATGGATATATTTGAAAAGCTTCATAATGCGGGAAGTACGATCATTGTAGTCACGCACGACCCGGAGGTGGGGGATGAGGCGGAGCGCATGGTGGTACTGGAGCATGGGCGCATCGCCCGTGAGGAGAAGAAGAAAAGGCAGCGGCCTGTCGTCACGGCAGGAGCGTTTGCAGATTTTGGAGCATGAGTACAGAAAGGAAGGCGTGTATTATGATGAAGAAATCGCTCTGTGCCGGCATCATCCTCGTTATCTGTCTGCTCTCTGCCTGCGGCGGAAAAAAGCAGGAGAATACGGTACCGCATTATAAGGATGGCCACTACAGTGCAGAGGCAGTGCCGGAGGAAATCGGCGGAATCATACGTCTGGATATTACGGTTTCCGGAGGAAAGATTGCGGCAGTAGAAATGCAGAATCTGGATAAGGATGGAAGCGAGAAAGGGAAGGAGTATGGAAAGGCCTCGGAGGGGGCAACCAATCCCGGATTGTACAGAATCGCGCAGGCTTCGGTGGAGAATACGGCAAAGTTTCCGGAAATGCTGATTGCCGCACAGACGCCGGACGGTGTGGATTCCATCAGTGGTGCCACGCTTTCTCATGATGCCTTCGTGCAGGCTGCGCGCGAGGCGCTGAAGGCAGCGGAGTGATATCCGAGTGGAAATATATTAAAAAGAGAGGGGGAAAACAGCATGGGACTTGGCGCTATGGGGCTCGCAAGACGAAATATCAGGAATAAGCCGGGGCGCGCATACGGGCTCATGGCGCTCACGGCGATACTTTGCTTTGTGCTGTTTCTCAGCAGTTTTTTGATCCTGAGTCTTAAAAATGGAATTCATTCGCTCTCCGGGCGCATGGGAGCAGATCTGATTGTTGTCCCGGAGGGGTATGATTCAAAGATTACGGGGGCTATTCTTCGCGGGGAGCCCAACAGCTTTTTCTTTGATCAGAGCGTTGCGGAGCGCGTGCGCGCGCTTCCGGGAGTGGAGGAGGCCTCGCCGCAGATCTTTCTCGCGACACTCTCCGCGGGCTGCTGTTCCTACCCGCTGCAGCTCATCGGGGTGGATTTTGACACGGATTTTTCGGTGGTTCCGTGGCTGAGCTCACAGGTGAAGCTGCCGCTGAAGGAGGGAGAGATCATTGTCGGTGCGAGCATTGAGGGGACTTACAATTCGGAGGTAAAATTTTTCGGAAGGCCCTTCAAGATCAAGGGAAGACTTGCAAAAACCGGAATGGGCTTCGATACTTCTGTGTTTATGGACATGGAGACAACGCGAGTTCTGGCCTCAGAGTTTCAAAAGCTTCTGGAAACTCCTGTTGCGGAGGATGAGAGACTGATTTCCTCAGTAATGGTGCGATTGCAGAAGGACGCGGACCCGAAGGCAGTGCAGACCGCTGTTACAGAGGAATTCCGGGGAGAGGGGGTCTATCCGCTGCTCTCCAAGCAGATGATGTCGGAGGTCTCTGCAAATCTTCAGAATCTGCTTTTCTATGTGTATGTACTTATCGCGCTGCTCTGGCTGCTGAGCTTTGTTGTGCTGATGCTGGTTTATTCTATAAGCTTGCGGGAGCGCCGCCGGGAATTTGCCACTTTGCGCGTGCTGGGAGCCGGGAGAAAAAAGCTGAGAGCGATATGTCTTACGGAGATCCTGCTCATCAATGCGGGGGGCGCGTTCTGCGGAACTGTGCTGGGGGCTGCGGTGGCTCTGCTCTTCGGACCGGCCTTCAGTAAGCTTCTGCGTATGCCTTTCCTGACACCGGGAGTTTCTGTGTTTCTGCTGCTCTTTGCCGCGGCACTGCTCGTGGGTACGCTAATGGGCCCGCTCGCAGCGATTTTTTCATTGCGCGAGCTGAATCAGAAGGAGCTGGCGCTTGTGAGCCGGGAAAATGACTGATTTTTGAATATATCAATTGTGGCCGATGCCGTGGAGTAATCTGTGGCGTCGGCCGTTTGTATCCGCCCGCTGTTGTAAAATCCCCTTCTGTGATAAAATGATATCAAAGTCAAAGGCTTTTTCATACGGCGTGCTTGCCCGCTGGAGTGAAAAAGGGTTTATGACCCGCCGCCATGGGGCACGAAGTGACGCCACGGGAAGGATGGGAGTGCGGAATGGGGGAGGAGTACTCTCGGGTATTCTTGGAATGCTGGTACCGGGATGGAGAGAACGATGCAGTATATCACAGAGGCATTGGATAGAGAAAAAAAACTGGAGCGGGAGCGGAGCTTTCTGCTTCATCAGCTGATGGATCTCGGGGAACTTCTGCTCTCCTGTGGTGCAGAGGTGAGTCGCGTGGAGGATACGCTGGAGCGTATGGGGCGCGCCTATGGTGCACGGCGCATGAATGTCTTTGTGATTACCTCCAGTATTGTGATTACGATGGTATTCTCGGATGGGGAAGAGACGACGCAGACCCGGCAGATCCACCCGAGGAGCGGCATTAATTTTGCTGTCTTTGAGGAGCTGAATTCGCTGAGTCGTTCTTATTGTGAGTCCCCCTGCTCGGTGCGGGAGCTGGAGCGGCGCATTGAAGAGATCAGTGATAAGGAGAGAGAGAATCTATCCGGACTTTTTGGCGCAATGCTCGGTGCGGGCAGCTGTGCAGTCTTTTTTGGCGGGAGCCTTAAAGACGCGACGATTGCAGCTGCGTTCGGTTTGGTAATTGTCGTTGTGCAGCGAAAGACACAGGAGATTGTTCCCAATACAGTGGTGTTCAATCTGATTGCATCTTTTCTGTTGGGAATTGCAGCCGTGCTGGCAGGACGTCTTCTGCCCTTTTTGAATGCAGATCATATCATGATAGGTGATATCATGCTTCTTATTCCAGGACTCGCCATGACAAATGCAGTGCGAGATATATTTGTCGGTGATACAATCTCAGGGGTGATGCGGCTGGTTGAATGTTTCCTGTGGGCGGGGGCCATAGCCTGCGGAGTCATGGCGGCCATCGTGCTGATGGGAGGTCTATATGTCTAAGATGTGGGTGCAGCTTTTTATGTCCTTTACGCTGGCAATCGGCTTTTCTCTGAGCTTTCGGCTGAAGCCGCGTCACCTGCTTCCGGCAGCAATTGGAGCTTTCTGGGGTTGGGCAGTCTATCTTTTGTCTCTTTCCAGACTGGACAGTATATTTATAGCAAGTCTCGTTGCAGCTGTGGCCATTGCACTGTATGCAGAGTTGCTTGCGCGAAAAGAGCGGGCTCCTGCGACTCTGTTTCTGATTCCAGGTCTGCTTCCGCTGGTTCCGGGAGGAAATCTCTATTACACTATGAGTTATACCGTGCAGGGAGATGCAGAGCTTGCGCGCCATTACAGTTCGCTTACGGTACAGTTTGCGCTTGGAATTGCAGCAGGAATGAGCCTTGTCTGGGCATATTTTGCGATGCGGAGGAATGTGCTCCGTCTTCGGGAGAGGAAACACAGATGATATGGGAGATGCTGAGTGAGTTAATCAGAGGGCTCGATCCCATCGCTGCGCTTTTTCTTGCAGCGATGGAGGCGATCATCCCGCCCATACCGCTCACTGCGGTTGTGGGGCTGAATGTTGCGTCTTTTGGAGTGCTGCGTGGCTTTTTATATAGCTGGCTTGGAACCTGCGCGGGCTGCACGGTGGTATTTCTCCTGTTTCATCTGGTTTCTGACCTGCGCTGGGTCAGGCGACTGCTGGGCGGAGAGCGAATCTCCCGGGCAGTTTGTCTTGTAAATCGAATTGGATTGCCCACGCTCTTTTTGATTGCGATGCTTCCTTTTACGCCCTCAGCGTTTCTGAACTTTGCTTTTGGGATCTGTGCCTATCCGCGCCGCCGTTTTCTTCTGACTCTATACCCTGCAAAGGCAGTGATGATCGGATCTCTTTCTGTTTTTGGCGGGGCATTGCGCGCAGCAGAGCAAAATCCGTGCTTTTTACTGCTTGCAGCAGTCATACTTGTATTGCTGTATATTATTTCCAATAGGGTCATGAAGGAGGTAGAGCAGCAGAGGGAAAACAGATAAAAGAAGGGAAAATATAAATAAAAGAAGAAAAAATATAAATACCCCTTGACGGAAATAAGAGACGATGATATAGTGTACAAGCTCGCCTCGAGCGAGGTCAGCACAGAACCTTGAAAATCAAAGATCAGACAGTACACACAACCCTGAAAATTCTAAAAAGAATTTCAAAAGAAGAACCAAACCAAGTAAAACGGG
>NZ_JAUSTO010000020.1:0-26620 GCF_030812885.1 Moryella indoligenes | reverse complement strand
CTTTTGCCATGGCCCATTCCCTCCTGTCCTTTCATGGTACATGATTAACAGGGAAAAGGTCATCCTTATTTTGTACTATTTATATGCTAGCTCCAATGTCAGTTAAAGCATCATGATGCCGGTCATACCATGCCAGCATCTCATCCGTATGAAAATCCGTTACACTTTTCAGCGGCTTAAGCGCCGAGGTAACTCTGTAGCAAACACCCATTCCCATTGCTGCCATCGGTTCCATCCGGTCATCCCTGAACCGTTCCACATCGCATAGAAGACGGCTGTATGGAAATATAATCCGATTTCCCATCGGGATATCAGGAATCTGAAAAAGCTCATTAGTATAGGAATCTGTCATCCTCAGGAGCTCCCCTGTCAATGGCTCATCGTCCAGATAAAAGATTCTGCGATATTCTTCCGGAATATATGTGCTGTTGTGTGGGATGTGCAGAATGATCTGATTTGGGTCAAATACGGTAATGCTCATTTGATGTACTCCTCTCTTGATTCATAGAGAGTGCACATCATTTGATTTGCCCCATCGTCACGACGGGTTCTTCACCCATCGTTCAAGCTTTAGCACCTTACCTTCTGGCAGGTTGCTGTGCGGTCAACGAGCTTGTCTCTCGCGCACTCTCTATAGGTGATATGAAATTTTACTTTCAGTGGGAATTATTCGTTCCCACCGACAATATGTTCTTCGTTTACATAGCAGAGCACGCCTTTAGGAAGTACATAAAGGACCGTACCCTCTGCAGTATCTCTGATTTTGTCATAGAGTCTGCCTGCGCTGTAGCTATCTCCTGCTACTGTATAAGGACTGTTGGCAACATAACCGACATGACCGAGTCCTTCCAGTTCAACCTTGATGGCTTCCGCATCGACTTCATTATCCGGTTCTTTGACAAGCCGCACTATCATTTTCGGTTCAAAGAACTCCTGCCCATAATGATGATTTGTACCGGTAATCGTGAAATATATTCTACTCATGACACATCCTCCTCTGCTTCGTCTCTTATCTTACAAAATCATTATAGCGAATGATGTGTCCTAAAAATCAGACTCGATCAAGGTGATTTGCAATCTTCCTTCATTAGCAAATATATTTCTCATGCTGTGCCAAGATAAATATTCTCCCGGTCAAACAGCATCTCCAACGGACTGTTGTATAATCTGTTGACGGAATCGATATTTTCCACGAACGGCCTTACACAGTCATCCTTTGCATCAATCAGCACCTTTAAGGAATCAAAGGTTCGTTTTGTATCGATTTTGCCAAGCCGCCTCCCTGCGTCAATCAGCGCCTCATCTACTTTCCCTTTACTGATTACCGGAGTTTTGGCTATCGCCTCTCCGGTTGCCTTGCTTACAGTCTTGAGACCTTTCAGCAATGTAGATTGAACCGACGACCCCGCATAGCTCTCCATACGGTCATAAACATCCGTGTAGAGTGTCTTATACTGAAAGGCATACTCTCTGATCTTTCCGGCAATGCTGTCTAGATACTCGGAATCATAATTGCCAAGCAGCATTATTTCCAGAAAACATGCAAATGCATTTGTATAAAGAGCAAGCCTGTATTCCTTAAAGAGATCCAGAAGCTGTGCCATCTGCTTCTTCACATCCTTATCTGCATGAAGCAGTGCTTTTTTCTTTACCCTGCCTGTAATCTGCTCCCTATAGAACAGGATCTTCTGCTCTGCTGTCTGACGGATATCCAGAACCTTGACATGGCTGCTTCGTTTATACATGTCGTTGTTCCAGTTGTATTTATAGTGGTTCAGGATGTCCCCAAGAAAATTGAGGTTGCCCCTAAGTTCAGACTTTTCCTTCTGCACCAGAAAGTCCATCATTTCCTGTTGAAGCTCCTGAATGGAATCGAGTTTTTTATCAATATTGGCCAGAGCTGCCGCCATGAAAATCATGGTCGGATTACATACGAGAGGATTGAGCACAGCCTGCCCTGAGATCTGATTGGTCGTATTATTGAGCACCGTCCCGATGTTGCCGGCACCGTTTTTCAATGCGGCAAGATGTGTCCCGCTCGGAATCGTCACTTTGCAGAGCTGCGTCGTTGTCCCTCCAAGTGCTCCCTGAACCGCAGTGGCAATCGGCTCAAATGCCGTACCCAGCGCCGGCAGTCTTTCGAGCGGTATCTTTGTATACTGCGCAACGGACATATCTTCATCTGCTAGCACAGGATAAAACTCCATTTTCGCCAGCGATTGCTGTAGTGCCTGATCCCGATAATTTACCATGTCATCCATCCTGCATATCTCCCCGTATCTCCGGTGATTCCGGTAATTCTGATCCTGTCCGCTTCCACATGACAGCTGAAATAATTCTCTTCCACACCGGCCCTGGCAGCTTCCACAAGCGCTTCCCGGAATTCCGGCTGTGTCTCATCGTTCGGGAACACCATATGGATCCCGTTCATCTGTATCACAAAATCGATGCTGCAGAGATATCCTTCTTTGGAGGCGGCTGCGAGCTCGTGCAGATGCTTTACGCCGCGCTCGGTCGGTGCATTCGGGAAAAGTCCTATCCCACTCCGAATATCTGCGGCCAGAGTGCACCCCTTCACTTCTCGCAGGTACCTCCTGTCTCCGCTTTCCATATAGAAATCAACCCGGGAATTCCCATATTTGTACTCGGGACGGATCACATCAAAGATGCCGCTGTTCTCCCAATACTGACGCATCAGCATATTCGGAGCCAGGCTATCAATATTGACCCACTTTAGGCGCGGCTTATAAACGGAAATCAAATCATATGCCGTCTTCCGGTTCGGATCAGCTGCCTTCTGCAGTGTCACTTTTGCATTCGGGAGCAGCAATTCTCCCAGTCTCCCGGTGTTCTTCACATGGACGATCTCCGGCAGACCGTCTATCATCACTTCTGCCGTGAACCGGTTAATCCGCCGGACAAAGCGCGCAGGAACCGTATTCTCATAAATGATTTCCGTTTTCGGTCTTGCCATCAAAGGGTCTCCAGCATCTGCTGCGGATTGTCAGCGGCTTTGACCTTGCCCATAGCTTTGATGACCACGCCTTCCTCATCGATCAGATAGGTCGTCCGGATCGTCCCCTTGGACACTTTCCCGTAGTTCTTCTTCTCGCCCCAGGCGCCATATGCCTCCAGGACCTCATGATCCGGATCAGAAAGAAGCGTGAACGGCAAGCTGTATTTCTCTTCAAAGTTCTTATGGGACTTTACACTGTCCTTGCTCACGCCGAGCACGACCGCGCCCTTCTCCTGTATCTGCGGATATCTCTCCGCGAAGCCGCAGGCCTGCTTCGTGCAGCCGGCAGTATTATCCTTCGGATAGAAGTACAAAATCACCTTTTGTCCGCGGTAATCGCTAAGGCTATGCATCTTCCCGTCCTGATCCTGTAATGTAAATTCCGGTGCTTTTGCTCCGACTTCCAGCATGGTTCAACCTCCATCAATATACCTCGTGATCTTTGCGTTTCTTTACAGTTGGGTAGCCCGCTATAATCTTCTGATAGCAGGAACATTCGATATCGTGATCGCAAATAATGCCGCAGGCCTGCAGATGCGAGTATATTGTTACCCCACCGACATACTTGAAGCCACGTTTTTTCAAATCCCTGCTGAGCCTGTCTGACAGTCCGTTGCTGACCGGGATCGGCCCCTTGTCATGCCCCTGATACAGGATGGTCTTCCCGCCTGCATATGACCAGATATAGTCGCAGAAGTTTCCGAACTCCTCCCGAATCTTCTGATAGCACCGGGCGTTGTTGATCACCGCCTGAATTTTTCTTGGTGAACGGATCATTCCTTCCGTATTCAGAATCCGCTCTACATCCGCATCATCATAGGAAGCGATTTTGTCATACTCAAAGTTCTCGAAGCACGCTCGGAAGATTTCACGTTTCTTCAGCATCAGATCCCAGGAGAGGCCGCATTGCAGACATTCCAATGTCAAGTGTTCGAACATGTGCCGGTCGTCATGTACCGGGATGCCCCATTCCGTGTCATGATAGATCTGATTGGCTTCATTCATCCCGGCCCAGGTGCAGTATCCCATTTTCGTTCCCTCGTTTCAGGCTCCGTGATTAATAAACTGGATCTCCACACCGTTCGGATCCTTCGTAAAGAAAAACTCTGCTGCAGGATTCGGAGCGATGATATCTGTAACCTGCAAGCCTTCCTGTTGCAGCTGCAGCCTGCAGGCTTCTACGTCTTCCACTTCAAATCCTATGGAAATTCCTGACGCCTGTACCTTGTGTTCCGGACCCGGATCACCTCAATATTGGTTGCGCCTTCCGCATCTGCAAGAAAAGCAATCATATCACCCAGCTCGCGCTGCACCCTCAGACCGCAGTATTTCTGATAAAACGCCACCGTTTCTTCTTTCCTGGCACTTCTGATTGTTATGTGTACAATACGCATTTTCTTATCCCTTCTTCTCATCCGGAGAACCAAGTCGTTCCCGCAGTTCCCGGTTTCGTTCCAGCATATTCCAGATTCCATCTTCTGAAAGGACGCCTCGCTTCAGTCTCTCAGGGAATCTGCCAGCTTCGTCCATCTCAAAGTCTTCTTTCCACTGAGGGCTTTGATAATATTCCTCCAGCTTCCGGATCTCAGGCTGAAATGCTTCCAGCTCTGCAATCTTTTTTTCAAGCGCATCCATTTTCTGGAGAGCATTATCCAGGATTCCCTCCATCTGATAGATATGCTGTGGTACATTTTCGGCAGAAATACGCTTTCTAAACTGGTTTTTCTTCAATCTGTAACGTTTTTCCACCTCGTAATCCGGAATCCAGATTTCTGCCTGCTCTATCTTTTCCATGACAATCTGCAAAGCAGCTTCATCCGATAAGCCTTCAACAGCCTGTCTTTTGTATGCCTGGTACATCCATTCCGTGATCTTAACCTTCTGCTTCTGTTTGATCTGCCCGTAGCTCTTGTTCATCTGAAGCAGTTTTCCGTTAACCATTCGATGTTTACTCATAGCGTCTGCTCTTCCATCCAGCTCCTGACCGTGCGGATCTCGTCTATATATCCCTCGTCATCATTCGGTGTCTCCAGGATAAACGGCAGTCCCTGCAGCGCCGGATGCAGTGCGATCCGCTTCATTGCTTCCATTCCCAGATATCCCTGGCCCAGCTTTTCGTGCCTGTCCTTATGGGAGCCGCAATCATTCTTGCTGTCATTAAAATGAACCGCCTTCAGTTTCCCGAGGCCGATCACATCATCGAAGTGCTGCAGCACGCCGTCCACATCACCCACAAGGTCATAGCCTGCGTCCCAGGTGTGACAGGTATCAAAGCAGACACCGATTTTCTCTTTGCATTCTACCCGGTCAATAATCTCCCGAAGCTCCTCAAATGTGCCGCCGATCTCTGAACCCTTGCCGGCCATCGTCTCCAGCAGCACTGTCGTCGTCATATCCGGCGTGAGAAGCTCATTCAGGGCATCCGCGATCAGACTGATTCCCGCTTCTGTTCCAAGACCGGTATGGGCGCCGGGATGGAAATTATAAAAATTCCCGGGAAGAAGCTCCATCCGCTCCAGATCCTGACGCAGCATATCCCGTCCGTTGGCGCGGGTCTCCTCTTTGGCAGAGCACAGGTTCATCGTATAACTCCCATGCGCGACCAGCGTTCCAAAACACTCCTGCTGCAGGTATGCCTTCAGCGCTTCCACATCCTCCGGGATCACCGGTTTCGTTTTCCCTCCGCGCGGGTTTCGTGTAAACCAGGCAAAGGTATTGCCGCCAAAGCGGCTCATGGTTTCGCCCATCGCTTTATATCCGTCTGTAACAGACAGATGGCAGCCGATATAGATCATCTCCACCTCACGAATACTTTCATTTCAGTTCTTCAGGGGAAAGGTCAACCCAGTTCTCTCCCTGGTAATTCTCAATCTTGTCCACCGTCTTCTTCAGGAATTCATCCAGTGCCCTGTTTTCATCCCTGCCTTCTGCGAACCACACGTTGGCCTGTCCGAATCCGAAGAATGCTCCTGTCTGCCTTCTGGGGGCGCTCCACTGTGTGATGCGCCGATCATTCTTCGGAAGAAGCACGCAATTTCCTTTGAGCACCTCCGCATTGTAATACTGATAATATTCGCTCCCATCCTCCTGCGGCAGAATCAGCTCCTGATATCTTCGATAGACATTTGCGTGCTTATACCACCCGACAACGGACGTGAAATTCTGGTATGGTCTCGCGGCGCAGTAAATAACCAGCACATCCTCAACCACATCGTCCTTACCACAGGCTTCGCATCCGTCTATCTTTTCAATGTGAAGCTCCTGCCGCTTTCCGCTTCGGGATGTTTTCGTTTCTACGAACCCGAAGCATACATCCTGTTCGGCACCATCCTCGAAGCTGACATGCAGGGGATCGAAGTTATATTTCTCGTGTGCGTCCTGATTCTCAATTACAAAAGAACCGCCCCCGTAAGGCTCGTCCACACCGGGAATCAGCCCCTTATAATAATTCATCCAGGCGATGTTACAGAACAGCAGCCGCATCTTTCCTCTTTGCCTCCTTCGAGAACGGGCTCAAATCTATGAACAGCTTCTTGAGCTCCTCCGGATGATCAATCTCTTTAAACAGATATTCCAGCAGCTCCTCCTGCCTGGTCTGTCCCAGAGTCAACCGATAAAGCCAGAGGATCTTAATAAGCCGCTCATAGGTGATCTCATCCTTACTCATCGGATACATCGGTACAATCCGCTCAATCTTGATGCTCTGATCCTTCCCAAAGCACCAGTAAGGAACAAGCTCCGACTGTCCTTCCTGCCGTTCCTTCTCCGCCGCCTGGAATATTTCCGACCACAGATCCGCTTCAAAACGGATATTTCCGTATTTTTCGGCAACATCCTGCCGGATAGCAAGGCATTTGAAACGGTTGATCCGTCCTTCCCGCTGTTCCAGATCAATGGGATTTCCAGGCAGATTCCAGTGCATGATCCTTCTGCAGTAGTTATGGAAGTCCAGTCCCTCCTGCCCGATGGATGTGGTAGCCAGAACAAAGGGCTTCAGCGGCGAATTGAAAGCGCCGCGGATGCTGTCCTTCCGCAGTGCCGTTTTCTGATTGTCGGCACCGGCATTGATAAAGCCGACTGCATAATGGGCCCGCATCTTGCTCCCGCTGTCTTCTTCCTGATCTGAAGCCTGTCCGCTGATTCTCTCCCGGAAAGTCTGGTACGTATCCACATCATACGATGCCGTATGAATTCTTAAGTCGGCAAGCATGGTTTCCTGAACCTGCCTGCCACGCTCTTCTTCGTTTGAAAAGCCGGCTGATTCCTTCACCAGATGATAATACTCATCAAACATCGCCTGGAAACAACCGTCCTTACAGTAGGTCAGCACATCCTGCCAGTGGGCGTTCTCGTCAGATTTACGTGCATGATGCTTCTCTGAAGCCAGCTGAATTACCACTGTGGACTCCGTTGTGTTGAAGTAGTTGAGAAACGTCTTGGCAAGTGCTGTTGCATATGCCGCATTCCCGCCGTTCGTGCGGTAAACACAGACGGCCGGCGACGCCAGCACCATCTCTGTAAGTGTATTGACAAGATCCTCCGGCATCTTGCCAAGCGCCAGTGCATTTCCGAGTCCGAGCAGGTCATTGAGCCGTTCAATATGTGCGGCAAAGGTCTTATTACCGCGATCACTGCTGATTCCGTCCTCTCCGGCTTCGTCCTGGCGGTTAATGGAATCCTCCAGCATTTTGATCCAGGAATACACGTAGGACTTCCCGTCCATCAGCATCGGGGCGAGATAATACCATCTTGCATCCTCGTTTCTGGAGCTTGCGATTTCATAAATCCTAAGAGCCTTCAGCTTCTCCCGGATATCGCGTTCAATATCCGTCAGTGACATCCCGGCGTTCATACACGCAAGCGGATGGTTCAAGCCGGCCAGTGTTCTGGACGGATATAACAGACAGAACAGCGTCATCCGCTGCGGGTCATTTCCCTTTCTCGTAAAGGGCAGCCTGTAATAAGGATATCTGCGCTTTGCGTTATATCTGGTGTTCCTCTTTTCAATGAGGGAGGCCTGCCTTCCCACTTCCCCTACCGTCAGACGCTCTGCTTCGTAGGAAATCATGGCTCCGATCATTCTCGGCACCATCTCCCAGGCAGAAAACACCAGAACCTTGGAAAAGTGCTGTGCTGCACGATATGGTCCCTGCAATACATAGTAAGGCTTTGACGGCGGTACCCAGAGATACAGCTCAGCATGATTCTCAAAGGCCACTTCCTTCAGCTTTTCCAGACGCGCATTTGTCTTCGGCAACATCTGATAATTGTTGACCTTGGAGCTGTCCACCCATAGAAGCTTATCGGAAGCGAGACTGATCTCTTCCTTGTGGGGGCGGAAGTATTTTTCAACCTCCTGCTTCACCTTATAGTTCTTCATGAATGACATGAGAAACGGACAGCTCTTGGCATAATCGATCGGAAGGGAAAACTGTGCCTGAATTCCCTTCAGCAGTTCTCCCATGGCGAGATATGATCGTATATCATCACCGCCGACATGAATCGGCTCCTTGACACTGCTGTCATCCGTATAATCGCCGGATTCCATAGCGGAAATCCTCTCAGTACGGCAGACGCCCTGGTACATGGCATCCTCTGCCTCGTTTTTGATATGAATCACAGAGCTGTCGCCATCCTTCAGCTCATCTGCTTATACTTATCATCGAACAGCCCTTCAAAATAAAAGTCCTTTGGAAATCCCTGCAGCAGAGCGGCTTCTCTTACAGACAGTCCTCGATCCTGTTCAGGATGCACAAATCTGCCGCACGAGGGCGTCCTACATCTGGCTGTAATCGTCACCGCAGTTTTATCCCATGCCAGCTGACCATAAACGTCATAAAACCCTGCAACCCGGTCCTGGCACTCCGGTCCCACACCTTGAGGTCTGTTCCCTCCGTCCTTCGGAACCTGCTTCAGAATTTCAACAGTCTCTTTACGATGCCTTGATGTCATGTGCATCGGATCAAGAGGATCTTTTTCTTCTGCTTTTAATGGCGGCAGATCTCCGATTGCGTCTCTGACTGTCCTGTATTGATCCGGTTCCAGGACCGGTCCCGGTAATGTGGGAATAAAGTCCTTTGCAGCAATCAGAACCGTCCTGAAACGAGATTGAGGGGTTCCGTAATCAGCCATCCCAAGGATATCCACTGCGATGTGATATCCCGCCGCCTCCACTGCATCTTTGAAAGCCTGGTAGTGGTTCCAGTGCTTCTTGGCCAGAAGATCCGGAACATTCTCCATGATGATCAGTTTGGGATTTAGCTCAACTGCAATTTCGGCAAAGCGTCCGACCAGTGTATTTCTCTTATCCGACCCTCTGTGATCCTTTTTTCTGTGGGAGGAAAATCCCTGACACGGAGCACAACCGATCAGAATCAGTTCATTCCCTTTTTTAAGATCAAGAGCATCTCTGATCTCATCAATTTCCGCTTCTCCAAGATTCACGTTCTTAGGTCGATGGCCATAGTTATGCTCATATGTATCGATAGCGTGCTTGTCTATATCAATGGAACCTGCCCATCGAAACCGACCGGTGAGGTCAGCCATCTGATGAAAGCCGTATGACATTCCGCCCGCACCACAGAACATATCTACGAAGTCATATTCCTGTTCAGGAATACGGTCTTTTATTTTTTCATATGCAATCTGCTCCAGAACATCAGCAGGAGAAATGCCCGGACGATTGTTTTTATTACTCATTGTCCTCTCCCTCCAGCAAATTCTTAGTAATGTCAACATCAATACCATTGGCTTTACAGAAAGTGCCTATCAACTTGATTGCTTTATATGACGGTTTACATCTGCCGGTTTCCCATCGATTTACCGTCGTGAATGATACTCCAAGTTCTTTGGCAAAAGCCTCTTGGCTCATGACACTTATTTGTCGTATCTTTTTCAAATCTTCGCAAAAACTCATTCCGTACCTCCGCCACCAAAAAATCTTACAGACATTTCAGCTATAGCACTATTATAGCATCTTTGCAATGCTTCCTCAAGTGCATTATATCAAAGGTGATGTACCAAATCCGGATTTATTACAAATTGGCGAAGCAGGGCATTTGTATATACAAATGCACGATTTCCAAATTCTTCCCTGCCGGCAGAATTAGAAATCTCTTCGTTGGGGCATATCCCCAATCCCCTCTGATTGCCAGCGAAGCTGTCAGGCTGAATGAGACTTTTGCATTTAGCATCATAGCATCTCATGTGTCCCGAATTTGCGACTCGGTTATTTTCATTTTCAATTTTCCATGGTATACTTGCCCCATTACGAGATTGAAACATCCAGAGGTGACACAAATGGCAGGAAAAGAACGCAAAGGTTATCATCAGAAGCTCAAGATGCTGTATCTGGCAAAAATCTTTTCAGAGGAGACGGATGATCAGCACTCTCTCACCATGCCGGAAATTATAGAGAAACTCGCCCTCTACGGCGTAAACGCAGATCGCAAGACACTGTATCTCGATTTTGATGAACTGCGGGATTTCGGTTTGGACATCGTGACGGATCAGGTCGGACGCAACTGCTACTACCACCTCGGAAACCGGGATTTCGAGCTTCCGGAGCTGAAGCTCTTGGTGGATTCTGTCCAGTCCGCCAAGTTCATCACGGACAAGAAATCAAAGGATCTGATCCGCAAGCTGGAATCCCTCGTCAGCAAATATGAAGCGAAGCAGCTGCACCGGCAGGTCATCATCTCCGGTCGCGTCAAGACGATGAATGAGAGCATCTACTACAATGTAGATAAGATTCATGACGCCATCAATGCCGGATGCCAGATCCGTTTCAAATACTTCCAGTGGAATGTGAAGAAAGAGATGGAACTGCGCAAGGACGGAGCCTGGTATCAGATCAGTCCCTGGGCTCTGATGTGGGATGATGAATATTACTATCTTGTCGCCTACGATGCCGTCGATAACATGATCAAGCATTATCGTGTCGATAAGATGATTAAGATTTCCGTCGTAGACGAGAAGCGGAAAGGCCAGGAGATTTTCAAAAAGTTCAACACGCCGAGGTATTCAAAGAGCCTGTTTGGCATGAACAGCGGCGAAGAAGTGGGTGTCACCCTGGAGGCTGCCAACCATATGGCAGGAATCCTGATCGACCGGTTCGGGAAGGATATTTTTATTGTTCCTGTGGACGAAGATCACTTCCGGACGAATGTGAATGTCACCGTCAGCAGTCCGTTTCTTGGATGGATCATGTCGCTTGGCCAGGACATCCGGATTATCGGGCCGCAGAGTGTCGTGGATAAGATGACTGCCGAAGCACAGAGGCTTGCCGCACAATATCCTCCCACAGTTTCAGACTAAGGGCGTTTTTCAGGACATATCATTTGTTACAGTGTACATAACGGCAGGGAAGAAATCCCCCGTCGATGACAAACCAGAAGGAGGTCCGTTATGTGCACTGTATTCTATAGTACAAATTCTCACCGAAAGATCGTGCATCTCTCTCATTGCAGCATTTTCCGTCATATCCCAAAGAACAACCGAAGAAGTTTTTCCAGTCTGGAGGAAGCGCAGGAGCATGGCTATCGGCTTTGTAACTGCTGCCCTTCTGTTGCTCAGAAGTACCGTAAGGGGCGCAAGCAGGTTGATGATTTCTGCCGCCAGCACGGACTGTCCTTCAAACTTTTCAACGGGGTTATTCATGTGATCTCCAGACACGATTGCTGGCGAATCATTGTAAACGGAAACAACCATACTTTGTTCCTGTATCACAAAAATACAGAGAAGCGGTTCTTTAAGGATCCCCACCCAAGCATCATCCCCGGATACCATTCACAGGCTTACCGTTCAAAAACAATTCTCGGATATCTGGAGTACATTATTTCTCACGATGAATACCGGGACGAACATCCCTGTACGGAAAAAGCAGCTCCGGAAGCTGTACCTGTCTATTCCGCCCCTTCCTAGGTGGCGGATAAATATGGTGCAGATTATCCCCGTTCCGCCTCCCGTCATTACCGAAGAATCAGGGGAACAAAGAAGTACAGAAATGCGCAGGCAAAGAAGAAAAGACAGGAGCGTCGCGCCGCAATTATCCGCGTAAATGCCTTGTTGGATGAACTCGCAGCCATCGGTTACTGACAGGAGGAAAACATGGCGAAGGAAAAAGAATTCAATAAAATCATGCACAAGATCACTGCCGGCCTGACCGGGGATCAAAAAGCAGATCTGGCTTACCTTGTGGAGCAGACGGAAGCCTATAAGGATCATGAACTGGGACAGGAAATCGTCCGTGCGTGCAGCAGGCTGATCTATGACCTGATTCCGGAGGAGAAAAGAGATCAGTTGGATAAAGCCATCAGTAATGACGGCGCAGGAACGGAATCCCTCCTGGAAGAAGTCCGTTTCAATATCTACAAAAAGGATTTTGAGCTGAGTTGTAATCTGAGGCGCCAGTTTGTAAGGCGAGATGCTTGTTTATAAATTGAAAACTGCACATTTGAAAGCGAAACGCCAGTTTTGTATGCCAGATGCCAGATTTGTAAACGGGATATAGAAACTATATTCGCAAAAAACAAACTTGCAAGAGGCGTTTCTACATTATTTGAAAAGCACCCCGAAGGGTGCTTTGTTAGGGCTGGCCCGCCTGAAATCTGACCTATGGTACACTCCGCGCCAAGGGCTCTCGCCGTATTCCGCCTTCCGCACCGGGTTTTGCAGAAGCCCATCAGCTCATTCTTGGCTTCGCGCCATCGGGAATCGGTGAAGTAAATTGTTCTCCGCGAACCCGAATCAATTCTTCCTTTGCTTTTTGAACCCGTTCCGGGTTTTCAATCAGGTGAATCGCCGCCCTTGCCATAACATTGGAGGCCTTCAGCATACCCTTCATTGCAATGGAGGACTTGCCTTGCGCCACTTCCTGCCAGGAGTGAGCCGTTGTTCCGATGGCAAAGCAGGCTGTAATAATCTGTGCAGTCGGCACCGCATTGGAGCAGTCTCCCACGTCAGAAGATCCCATCACAATCTCATCGGAATGCTTGTACTTCAAAATTTTATCATACAGAATATGCTCCTTCAGGTATTGCAGCTCTCCGCTTTTATCTTCCGCAAACCCGATTGTATTTTCACTCTCAATATTTTCCTCCGGGTAGGTTGCCCGAAACCTTTCGGCATATTGGATTTCTTCCTCCGTAAATTTCATTGGCCCCTCTTCCAGAAAGGCCTTGTACAGCTCTTCTTCGATGACGGAGTTCGGAATCACATTGGAACAAGCTTTGTCAAAAACAATTTCCGGCTCAGTTTCCGTCATGAGACCGGCGCCTTCCACAATTTTTTCAAATCTCTGATAGAGTCGGTTGACATGCTTCGTATCTTTTGAACGCAAAAGATACAGCCCCTCTGCATAAGGCTGCACCACATTTGGAGAGGCAGACCCGGGATCCACAATGGAATAGTGAATCCGTTCAAAATCCTGCATGTGTTCTCTCAGAAATTGGACGCCGATATTGACCAGCTCAAGTCCGTCGAGCGCAGACCTTCCGAGGTGAGGCGACGCAGCAGCGTGAGCGCCCTTTCCCCGGAATCTCACATAGACCTGCTTGTTCGCCTGAAGGGATCCGGTAAAAATGGCATTTCCGGTAAAGGGATGCCACGTAATGGCCACATCTGCCGCATCAAAGCAGCCCGCCTTCGCCATAAAGGCCTTCCCGCTGCCTCCCTCCTCCGCCGGGCAGCCAAAATAAATCACCTTGGCTTTCAGATGGTTTACCTCAATATAATCCCGCACCTTCAAAGCAGCACCGATGGATGCCGTCCCCAAAAGGTGATGCCCGCATCCATGACCGCATTCACCCTTTCTCTTTTCTTTCCTTTCTGCCAGGTCCTCCACCTGAGACAGACCGGACAGTGCATCGAACTCTCCCAAGATTCCGATGGTGACTCCGCCTTCCGCGCCATATTCTGCGCAAAAAGCAGTGGGAAGATCCGCCAGGTTTTCACGGATTTGAAACCCGTGCTTCTTCAAAACTTCCATTTGCGCTGCGACAGATTTATGCTCCTTCCATTTTATTTCCGCAAATTCCCAAATGCTTTTCGCAAGCTTTACCAGCTCGTCATTGTATCGATCCATTCTCTTCTCCTTACTCTTTGTCAGGATCCTTCCGTTCTTTGACTGCCGTGACCGTCCCAAATCAGCAGTAGGTTCACATGTTCACCTGTGTGCTTAATAAACGTTTAAGTGTAATTCCCCGGCAATTTTTTCCAGCATCTTAAGCCCTGCCCTTGAGTTTCCAAAGCGGTCAAGCCCCGGACAAAATGTGCAAATACCAATCCCCTGATTCGTAGTTGCCATGATTCCTCCGCCGACTCCGCTTTTCGCCGGAATCCCGATTCTGATGGCAAAATCCCCGGAATCGTCGTAAAGTCCGCAAATCGCCATGAGCGTCCTCAGAATCCTGGCATTTTCTTTCTGAATGACTTGTTTTCCCGCCAGATTTTTTCCGTTTCTTGAAATCGTGGATGCAAAAACAGCCAGATCCCTGGTGTTGACCATGATGCTGCAGGCGAGATTATAGAGATGAATCACATCCTCCACAGCGGTTTCCTTTCCAATCGTCCCGTGCTTTTTCAGAATCCATGCCAGCGCCAGATTGTTTTCTCCGCCTCTTTTTGTGGTGTCAAGAAGGGTTTGGCTGTAGCTTAGGGTTTCATCGTCCATGACCGCCTTTGCCCGCTCCATCAAAACCGCAACGGAATCACCCCCGAATTTTTTATAAATCAGGTAAGCCGAGGTAATCGCCCCCGAATTGACAAAGGGGTTGACCGGCTTCCCCCCCTCCGCCTCCAGGTCAAGAATGGAGTTGTACGGCTTGGATGAGCCCTCTGTTCTCATGTACTTTTTGATATCGGACCACTCATAGTTTTCCAATACCAAGTCAAACAGCAGCACCTTTACGATGGACATGATAGCAAATGACTCTCTGGATTTTCCCGCCTCATATTCAACTCCGTCCTTGTCGATCAGGCATACTCCCAAGGCATTTTTGTCTGCGTCCTTTAAAATTTCAATATAGTCTACGAGCCTTCCCTCTTCTGTAAACCTCTTGCCGTATTCTATGACAGAATGTAAGAATTCCTTCATATCAGCCCTTCTTTTCCAGTTGAACAATTCCCGATTGATAATAGAAATAAGTGATGCCAAGTGTGACTGCCAGCATGATCAGCATGGCAAACCCTTCTTTTCCTGCAATCGGCATGATAAGGAAATTGAAGGCGTACACAATGGCCAAAGCTGTAACCGCAATCAGCGGTTTCCTCGGAGCCTTATATTTGGAACCTGCCCCGGTGGAAACAAAAGCGGAAATCCCCATGGAGCCGTAAAGAGCCGGCAGAATATACATGGTTGCTGTTCCCACGGCTTCTGTCTGGAGAATGGGCTTCAAAGGAGCCAGCAAAATGACGCCGAAAACGATGGTGATCATGGAAACCATTCCGGAAACGGTTACTGCGATCATTCCCATGACATCGGCTTCTTCGGTGCCGGGCGTTGCATCCACCGTTCCGATTGCCGATAAGTAGCAGGGGAATTTGATGTTCATTACATTTCCCAAAATGGAATTCAGATAACATGTGGTGCCGCCAATCGGAATCATTGTGAGCTGCTCTGCAAGGGCGGTGGGTACAAACAGGGCAAGAAGCGGTCCCGCAACCGAGGCGATCAGAGACCATTCCGGCCACATTCCGTAAATCATGCACATGGCCGCTGGGATCCCAAGCATCAGTCCCATGGCAATCAAGGTGGCAATGACACCGTATCGGTACGTGTTCTTCATATAATTGGACATTTCATCAACCCCCCATTCCCATATTCGTAAAGATAACTGCCGCTGCCATGGCGCCTACCAGTGCAAAGGACATCGTAAAGTCATTTAACCAAGTGATTTTATATCTGGACGCCAGCTTGGAACAGATCCATGTGATCAGCATACTTACAATAATAGTCAGCAGGTGAATCCGGGATTTCACCGACTGCACCGGGACAAAGACGGACATCATGCCGATGACAAGAACAGACAAGGCCAGATCCACAAAGGGCGTGTCCTTTTCTCCCGCTTTGAGCACACCTGTATGCACTCTCTTCAGTGCAAATACATTGAACACCATTCCTGCCATGATGGAAATACTCATCACAAACATAATGGCTCCAATCACTGCAGGGGTTCCATGGTTCAAAAAATCTTCAAAGCCGGAAAAGCCTGCGCCCTTAACGGAAAGATCCGCCGCCATCAGCTCGTATGGGAGAGAGCCCACCACCGAAAGCCGGAACCATGGCCACGGAACGCCAAGAATCGGCGCCAGTGTAATCAGCCCGATGATCACAGAAACCGATGGAACAATTGAAAAAATAACGGAAGCTCGTATCACTGACTTGATTTTGTCCTTTGAAATATTCAGTTCCTTTGCCCGCTTAATTGCTCTTTTACAGAAAAAAATACACATGCCAAAAATGACCAATAAGGCTGTGCCTACCAGCAGATACAGTGGTTTGGAATTTAAAATATCGCTTAAACTCATCATCATCCCCCTTTTCCCTTCCATTTTTCAATATAAAATTTCATTAAAAACAGCTTCGGTTTATATTATATCTGATTTTTGTGACAGAGTACACTCATGTTTCCAAAACCGACGCATGCAGGCACAAAAAATCCCCTGATTCTCCGGATGTTCCAAAAGAATCCGGCGAACAAGGGGATCGGCACACCTGATCGAAACATGCCGTAACCGAAAACAGGTGAGAAACGGGAGCTCCCATCCGGCGAAAAAAAAACAGGAACAAAGAGACGCTGCCCCGCTTCTCTCTGTCTGCGCCTTGCCTGCTCTTCGCGGAATGCTTCAAACCGTTTTTCATCCGGCAGCGCGGCAAGCAAACCGGCAAACATAAAAATGTTTCCCACATTCAAGCACATGGTCTCAATCGCCGGTCCCAGTGCCGAGCCGGCGCCGATTCCAAGACCCATCATCCCAAAAGGGATGGCTCCAACGGGAACACTGAACCACCTGGCATACGAGGGGTACGGCGTCAGCTCCTTGGAAAATGCCAAAAACTGTACGATTATCATCGGCAGCCAAAACGCAACAAACAGAATCCAGACAGGCAGACTGAAGGCCATCAGCAGTTGATCTCCCATTCGATCGGCCATCGTCTCATCAACCAACAGCAGATGCTTGTAGACAAAATTCATAAGCCCCACATTCATATGCATGCCGATCGGCGCAAGCCAGAGATAAGCTTGGTGTAAGTGTGTAAATTTCAGCTGTTTTCCAACATTGAAGTACGTCGTGTTTTTCCGGCAAAAGAATACATGCCGGATGGTGTACTTAGTACAGCTTTGCCCCTGCCGGGATGTGGTTGTCCACCATCAGAAGGTGAAGCTTCTCCTCGCCCTCTTCCTCATGGATTGCAGAAAGAAGCATTCCACAGGACTCAATGCCCATCATGGCTCTCGGCGGGAGGTTTGTAATGGCAATCAGTGTCTTGCCCACCAGCTCTTCCGGCTCGTAAAAGGCGTGAATTCCGCTTAAAATCGTGCGGTCTGTGCCTGTTCCATCGTCCAGTGTAAACTGAAGGAGTTTTTTTGACTTCTTAACTGCTTCACATGCCTTGACCTTCACAGCCCGGAAATCGGACTTTGAGAAGGTATCAAAATCAACCTGCTCCTCAAACAGAGGTTCAATCTTTACCCTGGAGAAATCGATTGTTTCATTCCTGGATTCAGTTGCAATCGTATCCTCCCGGTCGTCAGACATTTCTGCCTCAGCAGAATTCTCTGACTTGGAATCCAGAGAGCGCATCGTCGGGAATCCATTTCAGATAATTTTTTGATGATTTGTTCCCGCTTGTTATCATGGTTTTCGCCCCGGTGTTGTCTGAAAATACCTGTCTGTCACCATGTTTTATTGTTTATCTCCTGCCATGCATCTGTTGTCAAATTGTTGTACATCGAATCTTTTGTTGCAGAGAATTGTACTTCCCAGTTCTGCCTCCTGCCAGAATCAATCACGGCATCTGACGGAATCGTTCAACGCACGTCGTTCTGCTATTGACACATTCCTATTCTGTATTATGCCTTGTGACGATTTGCTCTCCTTCATTTCTGATTATACGAGGCTGAACGGGAAATACCGAATACTTTCGTGTCAGAATTTCTGACATGAAGGTTTTTGTTGACCTATCCGAGATTATTACCCTCGCTTTGTGTCGCCTGATTATAAATCCATGCTGTCAGGATTTAACAGGAAGTCAAAAACGCTCATCACCAACACACCTTCTTCATTGTAAAGCGGTGCTATGGCATCTTTTGTGATTATGATTTTCTTGAACCCATCGCCTGTATTGACCAGAGAGCGTTGTTCCTGCTGCATTTTCTTTTCATCATGCATAGCAAATGCCGACTGAATATAGTAACGTTTGGAACCTTTATTGCAGACAAAATCAATCTCTAGTTGCTTTCTTATTTTTTTACCTGTCTGATCTTTTTCATTCATCACAACAACGCCTACATCGACGTTATATCCCCTGACTTTCAGTTCATTGAAAATGATATTCTCCATCGCGTGTGTTTCTTCGACCTGTCGGAAATTTAATCTGGCATTTCGAAGACCCAGGTCCGTGAAATAATACTTGGATGGTGTATCAATATATTTCTTACCTTTTATATCGTAGCGAATTGCACTGTCAATCAGGAAAGCGTCTTCAAGATAATCGATATAGCGTTTGATCGTCATCTTACTGATAGTCGTATGTTTTACGCTCTTAAAAGTTGCAGACAGCTTGCTCGGATTCGTCAGAGAGCCGATGGAAGAAGACAGAATATTCAGAAGTTCTTCCAGCTCCACCTTATTTCTGACATTATTTCTCCCGATAATATCGGAGATATACGTCTCCTCGAACAGTGATTTCAGAAAATCGCCCTTCTGATCCGGCGTGGTAAATGTGAGTATTAGCGGAATTCCTCCATAAAGCACATAATCGCGCCATCCATCCGCTTTCTCACCCTCATACACAGACATGAACTCCGCAAATGTCAGCGGATACATATGCACTTCATCACCACGCCCGCGGAACTCTGTAATGATATCTTTGGAAAGAAATTTTGCGTTGCTGCCTGTCACATAGACATCAACGTTTTTCCTTCGCACCAGGCTATTCAGAATGGACTCAAAATCTCCGAGAAGCTGCACCTCGTCCAATAGCACATAGTATTGATCCTGGTCGTTAATTCGTTCGTTCAGATAAGGAAAGAATATTTCCGGATCCCGATACTTTTTATTCTCATAGGCATCAAAAGCCATCTCTATAATATGATCGTCCGGAACCTGACTCTTCCTGAGATACTCTCTGAACAACTCAAAAAGCAGATACGATTTTCCGCATCTGCGAACCCCGGTAATGACCTTAATCAACCCATTATGACGCTTGGAAATCAACTTGTTCAGATAGGTATCCCTGCGAATTTCCATTTTCATCATCCCTGTCTAATAATGATACAAAAATGCGGAATCCGCATTTTTGTCCATTTACATTGTAGCCCACATCACACTGGTCGTCAACTCTTCATGTGACATTTTTGCGGATTCCGCATTTTTGTCCATCTTATATGAATTGACATTTTGCACCACCTGCAAACGAAATGCAAAAAGAGGTTCCTCTCTCAGATTGATTTTGAAAAAGGAGTGCATCTTTGCGCATTTAACATATGCATTTTTGACTTTCGATCAATATCACACATGCTATTTTTGTCATGATATCTGGATAAGGAAACTTATCTGCTGCTTTCATCCTTTTCCTCCAATCCCGGTCCTCTTCCGGTTTTCCTGTACTGTTTTCTGAGATACGACTCAAAGAGATCACGCCGGACAAGAACCATCTTTCCGTCAATCTTGTAGATGGCTTCCGCTTCTTTTGCCAGTCGGGTAATCGTCTTCTCCGTCAGTCTGTAGTACGCGATTCCATCTGCATAGCGGAAGAAGATTTGTGGGCAGATGCAAGGATCATACACATCTGCGTCATCTGGTTTCCATTCAAACAGGGATGAAAGGCATTTCAGCCTCTTTTCCTGCTGTTTGCACGCAAAAAGGCACCCCCTCTCAGATTGATTCTGAAAAGGAGTGCCTTGAAGGTTTTTGGAACTGGGATGTGTGTCAGGTTTTCCGCCTGTGATTATCCCCGGATCAATACAGCTTCGCGCCTGCCGGGATATGGTTATCCACCATCAGAAGATGAAGTTCTTCGTCTTCGCTGTCCTTCTTGTTGTTCACAGCGGAGAGAAGCATGCCGCAGGAGTCGGTGCCCATCATCTTTCTCGGCGGGAGATTGGTGATGGCGATCAGGGTCTTTCCGACCAGCTCATCCGGCTCGTAATAGGCGTGAATACCGCTTAAAATCACCCGATCCGTGCCCGTACCGTCGTCCAGAACGAACTTTAAGAGCTTCTTGGACTTCGGAAACAGCTGAGCATTCTTTTACCTTCACCGCCCGGAAATCGGATTTGCTGAAGGTGTCGAAATCGACCTGCTCCTCAAAGAGCGGCTCAATCTTCACGTTTGAGAAATCGATGCTGTCGTTCGGTGTGAAGAATCCGCTCCTGTCTTCAGAAGCGGCCTTCTCTCCGGCTGCTTCTCCATCGGCATCTTCTCCGCTCTCTGCCTTCGCAGATGATGAAGAAGCTCCGTTTTCAGCCGAAGCCGCTGAGGTTCCGTTGCGGAGTGTCGGGACGAAATGGTACATCATTCACTTGCTGTTCTATCATCTGCCAGGTTCTACTGATATATTGTTTGAAGCCCATTTTTAGGCTTTCCTATCTCCTAAACGTACACCCTCGGAGCAGCATTATTTGTAGAAATTGGTGTAAATGATGTAAGTCTAAGGGCATCTGCCGAAAAGTGCTGATCTTCGCTTTGGTATTCTGTCCTTCAACACGAACACCATAGCTGCGCCAAGACAGGTCCCCAGAAATGGCAAAATGATTCCTATCCAAACCTGCGTGTTCATTTCAATCACCTCTTAGGGCAGGTAGCAAAAAAAGCAATTTCATCTAAATCCCTTATTTTTTTAAAATCCTCATAGCATTGATAACGGCAATAATGGTAACACCTACATCGCCAAATACTGCTTCCCACATCCCTGCAATACCGAGAGCACCGAGGATCAGGAACACGCCTTTGATTCCAAGGGCAATCACGATATTCTGCGTGACGATCTTCTTGGTCGCCTTGGCCACGTCTATAGCCTCTACCAGTTTTCCCGGCTCATCCGTCATCAGTACGACGTCGGCGGCTTCGATAGCGGCATCGGAGCCAAGACCCCCCATTGCAATACCGACATCCGCACGGGCAAGCACCGGGGCGTCATTGATACCGTCACCGACAAAGGCCAGTTTACCGCCCTGTCTTTTTTGGCTGTCCAAAAGTTCAACCTCTTCTACCTTCTGGTCAGGCAAAAGCTGGGCATGGTATTCATCCAGTCCTAATTCGTCAGCAACCGCCTTGGCGATCTTCTCATCATCGCCGGTAAGCATAACAGTCTTTTCTACGCCTATCCGCTTCAAATCGGAAATAGCTTTCTTGCTGTCCGGCTTCACTTCATCCGCAATCAGGATGCAACCGGCATACTTTCCGTCAACAGCGACATAAGCCTTTGTGCCGGCTTTCTCACACGGAGTATAAGAGATGCCTTCCGCGTCCATCAGCTTGCTGTTTCCGGCAAGAACATTTCTGCCACCGTCGTTCACGCTGATACCATGGCCCGAAACCTCTTTGTAATCAGAAATCGTGTTCTGGTCGATTTCTTTGCCAAAGGCCGTGAGAATGGACTTTGCAATCGGATGGTTGGAAAAGCTCTCCGCTTTCGCTGCATATTCAAGCACCTGATCTGCGGTGAACCCGTTTTCCGGGAAAATATCGGTTACTTTGAAAACGCCTTTGGTAAGCGTTCCCGTCTTATCGAAGACAACCGTGCTGACTTTATTTAACGCTTCCAAATAGTTGCTGCCTTTCACCAGCACACCGTGCTTGGATGCAGCGCCAATGCCGCCGAAGAAAGTCAGCGGAATGGAAATGACCAGTGCGCACGGGCAGGAGATAACGAGGAACACAAACCCTCTGTGGAGCCAATCAGCCCACGCGCCGCCAAACGCCAACGGAGGAAGAATGGCAAGAATTGCGGCCATGATCACAACTACAGGAGTATAGTACCGGGCAAAGGTTGTAATAAAGTTTTCCGTAGGCGCTTTTCTGCTCGAAGCATTCTCCACCAGATCAATGATCTTGGAAACGGTGGATTCTCCGAAAACTTTCGTGACCTGAATCGTCAATACGCCGCTCTGATTGATGCAGCCGGAAAGTGCGTCATCATCCTTACGGACACTTCTCGGAACAGATTCGCCGGTAAGAGCCTTGGTATCAAGCATGGATTCCCCGTCAAGCACAACGCCGTCCAGAGGAATCTTCTCGCCTGGCTTCACAACAATGACTTCTCCGACCGCAACCGTCTCCGGCGCAACGGTGAGAAGTTCACCGTTTCTCTTTACCGTAGCCGCATCAGGGCGAATATCCATCAGGTCGGCAATGGACTTTCTGGAACGCTGAACAGCCAGATCCTGAAACAGTTCCCCAATCTGGTAGAACAGCATGACGGCAACCGCTTCCGGGTATTCACCAATGGCAAATGCACCGACGGTGGAAAGGGTCATCAGGAAGTTTTCATCAAAGACTCGGCCCTTAAGGATATTCTTTAAGGCTCTCAGCACAACGTCGTAGCCAAGAATGATGTAGGATGCGATCAGGAAACCAAGTTCCACCGGCAGCGGTACCTTGGCAAAGACTGACAGGACTATGCCAACCGCATAAAGGACAGCGCCAACACTCAGTCGGATGATTTTCTTCTTGGGGTCACCGTCATCATCGTCATCATCTGCCGCGGTATTTGTTTTTCCAGCAGCGGCGGCTTCGGGCACATACTCTGAAACGGGAATATCCGGCTCATGGCTGTGGACAATGGTTTCTATTTTTCCCATTATCGTACTCGCAGCATCCGACGCCACTTGAATTGTCAATGTCTGCTTCATCAGGTTGACAACGGACGAAGTCACCCCGTCCAGCTCTCCAACCTCTTTTTCGATTTTTGCGGAGCAGTTCGGACAGTCCAACCCTTTCAGTAAATACGTTTTTGTAACCGGTGCGGCTGTTTTCTCCTGAACCTCCACATCTGGCTCGTGACTGTGGACAATGGTTTCAACATTGCCCGCTATCGTACTCGCGGCACTCGGTGTCACATTAACTGTTAATGTCTGCTTCATCAGATTGATAACAGAGAAAGTAACCCCATCCAGTTCCCCGACCTCCTTTTCAATCTTTGCGGAGCAGTTCGGGCAATCCAGCCCTTTCAGCATGAAAACTCGTTCCATAATGGCCTCCTTGTATTTTTGCTTTATTGCTCAACCATTCAACTATGAATGTAAAAATATATTCCCTACTCCCGCAAATGCTCAAAACCCATCTCTATCAATCCTTTTACATGGTCATCAGCAAGAGAATAATAGACGATCTGGGCTTCTCTGCGGAATTTTACCAGATTTGCAAGACGCAATGCTTTTAACTGGTGAGAAACGGCAGATTTTGTGACCCCAAGTAGTACGGCAAGATCGCATACGCACATCTCGCTCTGCTCCAAGGCGTGTAAAATCTGCAATCTGGTACCATCGCCGAACAGCTTAAACAAAGATGCCAGTTGAACGTAATCCTCCTTCGACTGCATCTTAGTTTTTACCTCATTCACGACTTCCTCATGTATCACATCGCAATCGCAAGTGTAAGACTGTTCTGCCATAAGGTCACCGCCTTTCTTTAGTAGTTGAACAACCTTTCAACTGCTATTATGCTCATGATTTTTTATTTGTCAAGGGGGAGGAAAAATTTTTTACATAATCCCGAATTCAAGACACTCAGCAGTCTGACACTGAATGTCATCTAAAGCGGCATGAAATTGAAGGTTTCAAATTGGTACTGTTCCTTTTACACGAGCATTGATAACGGACTTCCACTCATTGCCACAGGTCTTACACTTCCACCAAATATTGTGTCTTGATTTTGCGTTTACCTCATCAGGCATTAGGGGATAATTTCTTTCTGCCCACTCGGCGGCAAGGTCAGCGTGCGTAGTCGCCAAGTCATTAAATCCTTTGGCGTTAGTAAAGATTCGGGTTGATATGTAATATAAAAATTCAAAGGAATATATTTACACAGCAAGCAAGTTCAATTTCTTGACATCATCATAGTGATGCACTCTCTTCGGATCACGCGCCAGAAAGAGCTTTTCTGCAAGCTCATCAACTGACAGCCTCATCCTGTACGCTGCACGAAATACGAGGTTGTAACGATTCAAATATTTGGTAGCCACACCCTGGTAGTCGTAGCAACGGTTCTTGATGAAGCTGTGCAGATTGTTAACCGTGTTCAGGCTGAAGAAGCTGCCAGTCTCCTTCTTTACGTTCATAATGCTTTGACCCAGCGCCCTGCCCAGCTTCGAATCTGCGTTCATTCCATCCGTGAGGAACAGGGTTCCCCTCTTAACATGACCTGTGTAGATGTCAACGACATCCTTTGTGGAAGGCCTTGTTCGGTTCTCTGACTTTACAACCAGATCGCCGCTTTTACGCTGAACTGCAGTGCAGATGCAGATCTGCTCGTCAGAAAGACCGCGCTTGGCTTGGCTGTTGGAGTCCCGCGCTTACGGGAGTTTCTCTTAGCGCCAGGTCCGAACTTTGTCCCCTTTTCTGACTCCGGTACATAGGTTTCGTCTGCTTCAACGACATCTTCGATCATTGCGGGGCTGATTTCCTGGAGATCCTCCAGCGCCAGCATGATCTTATGCCTCATAAAGAAGAGTCTGGTATGACTGATCTTGATATGCCGCAGTTTGAGTCCATCCCTGGTGTCACCAAGGGATACGCCCATAAGCGTGTCAGTAAGGACGGTTTTCCAGACAACGCTGCTATCGTGCGAGCAAGCAAGAAGCGTGTTACTCGTTGTAACATATGATTTTCCACATGCCCGGCACAGAAATGCCTGCTTACCATGTTTGTGACCGTTTCTAACAACATGTGCATTAGTGTGGCAGACTGGACACTCCATCTGTGGGATGACCTTATCCAGAGATGCGAACGCCTTCACCAGCTTCAACCGATCCATGATTTTGTTAACAAGAATCTTAAGGTCCGAATCGGAGAGGTTGTTTACTTCATCTAAAATGCATTCGATGTTGCCCATGGTCATGTTCTCCTGGCACGACCAATATAGATCAGGTTTCAGGGAAGCATCGTACATTCAAATGTACAAAAGTAGAAAAACTTTAGGGGCAGAGCTTGTTGCCGCTTATCAACCCGTTTCTTTACTAACGCCTTCCGATATTGTTTTGATGATCTGTTTTGGTCTGTTGTCATAGTTTTCGTCCCGGTGTTGCCTGAAACCGCCTGTCTGTCACCATGGTTTATTGTTTATCTCCTGCCATGCGCCTGTTGTCAATTTGTTGTACATCGAATCCATTGTTACAGAGTGTTGTACTTCCCAGTTCTGCCTCCTGCCAGAATCAATCACGACATCTGACGGAATCGTTCAACGCACGTCGTTCTGCTATTGACACATTCCTATTCCGTATTGTGCCTTGTAATGATTTGCTTTCCTTCATTTCTGATTATACGAGGCCGAACGGGAAATACCGAATACTTTCGTGTCAGAATTCCTGACATTCAGATTTTCATAGATCATCTATGAGTCTTCGCTTTGGGCGTGAACGAAATGTTCAAAACCATATCCATTCCATCCGCAAGCCTTTGAAGGAGCTTGATGGATGGATTTCTGGTTCCATTCTCAAGTCTGCTGATCTCTGTTTGCGCAATCCCTGTTTTTTCTGCCAGTTCCTTCTGCGTCATATTCTGTGATATACGCGCATCTATGATGGCACGGATGACATTCATTTCCGGCTGCATCTCCTCATATGCTTGCGCAAACCCGGGATCCTTCATCCTGTTATTCTTATATTCCTTAAGTGTCATCTCGAACCTCCTTGTGGCGTTCCAGCCAATCAGCCCGTCTTTCCTTTGCTAGTTTTAGTTCCTTTGGTGGTGTCTTTTGTGTTTTTTTCACAAATCCATTTGTAGCAATAATCTTTTTTCCTATATAGAAAAAATACAGCACTCTTGTTATATTACTTCCCTGCTTACAACGCAGTTCAAAAATGCCATCATCCAGATACTCTGAATACGGCATCCGGAGTTCTGTACCTTTTTCCTCCAGCACTTCCATGAAACCAACAAGTTTGGCAGCCATTTTATCATCTAAAGAATCCAAAAAATCCACAACCGGCTCCTTGCCGTCCTTCGTTTTATAAAACTCAATTTCAAATGCCATAAGTGATCCTCATTTGTCTATATTATTATATGAGATATATCTCATTTTGTCAATTTGCTTTCCTGTCCAGAAAAGTGCAGATCAGACAACACGCTGAGTTGTAATCTGAGGCGCCAGTTTGTAAGGCGAGATGCTTGTTTGTAAATTGAAAACTGCATATTTGAAAGCGAAACGCCAGTTTTGTAT
>NZ_JAUSTO010000019.1:0-30106 GCF_030812885.1 Moryella indoligenes | reverse complement strand
ACGGGGGGAAGGGATAGAGGGCAGCAGATACCACATGAAATGAAGACCAGATGGGAGAAAGAACTGTGAGTGAAGATTACATCCTGTCTCTAAGCTATCAAACAATGAACAATAGGAGGACTTAACAATGAAGTTGTTTAGAACGAATGAGATAGAAACCAATGAGTACAAAATTGGTGATGTTATCTCCTTTAACCTTACCGATGGTGAAGAAGTGGAAGCAATGGCTGTAAAGCAGGAACAGGATGGTATGCTGTTCTGCTTTGTGGACTGCTTGAAGAAAGCGTACTGCATGAACTGTAAGGACACCAATGAGGGCGGGTACTTTGCTTCTGACTTGCGGGGCATTCTCAACGGGAAAATTCTTGACAGGTTCCCGGTTGAACTGCGTAACCGCCTGTTGCCGCTTGAGAACGGTGACCTGCTCCGACTCCCCACAGAGCGTGAGATTTTTGGAGAGAACTCTTATGGCGCAGAGGAAAGTGACAAGGTTGAGCAGTGGGAGTGTATGAAAGACAGCAGAAACCGCATTGCGTTCCAGGGGGAAAATTCCGGGAAGTGGGAGTGGTATTGGCTGCAAAATGTGGTTGAGTATACCGCTGCTGCCTTTGCCTTTGTCAACTGCTACGACCATGCTGGCTACTACAGCGCTTCCTACGCTAACGGTGTGCGTCCCGCTTTCAAAATCTAAAATCACACCCCACAAGGGGTGGGGGAGGGATTTGACTATGGCATATAAGCAGAAGCCCCCGTACTTGGCGGCTATATGGTACATTTTTCGCGGGGGCGCGAAGAAGATACGAGGAGGAGAGTAGATCAAAATGCGAGTAATGCGAGTTTTGGTAGCATGTGAGGAATCGCAAGCTGTTTGCAAAGCCTTTCGGGAGCGGGGGCATGAAGCATACAGTTGCGATGTTATCGAATGCTCCGGAGGACATCCGGAGTGGCACATCAAGGGAGATGCACTTGAGGTCATAAACCCGGGGATTCATGAAAATCACTACGAGGGGTTCGGAAGTTTTGAGGGAATTCAGTTTGTTACGATGGACGGAGCCGAACATGAATTTCCCGATGGATGGGACTTGATTATTGCACACCCACCATGCACGTATCTGACTAACGCCGGAGCGGTGAGGCTGCGAGTGAAGGGGAAAATTGTCGAGGAAAGGTATAAAAAGGTGCTGGCGGCAAAAGAGTTTTTTGTGAAATTTTTAAACGCTGATTGCTTCAAGATCGCGGTTGAAAATCCCACGCCTATGAAAATCGTTGGTTTGCCGGAGTACACACAGGCGATACAGCCCTATGAGTACGGGCATCCATACAGCAAGCGGACATGTCTCTGGCTGAAAGGGTTGCCGCCGCTCAAGCCCACAAAGATCATAGAGCATCATGAACCTTATGTAAACGGAGGGTATAAAGACGTACACGGGAATTATAAAAAGTTTCCAGGGCGCAAAGAGCGTGATCCTATTATGAGGTCGAAAACGTTTCCGGGAATAGCGCGAGCTATGGCAGAACAGTGGGGATAATGCAAGCGATAGCGGAAATGATGAAAATTCCCTATGCATGCTGAAAATGGCAGATGAGTATTTCAACGCTTGAAGATGCAGAGATTGAACTGGAAAGGTTGCAGGAATGATATTGATGCCGTGGAAAAAAGATGTGCCTGTTGAATCTTATGTCTTTATGGATTCAACTCCGTGTGTATCTTGCGTACATGAATGCGTTTGTAGGTATAAATCGGACATGTTAAGCCTGCGTAATGGTGTATGTGAGCTGATGCGTTGCACAAATTATGAGAAATTCAGACCGTTTGTTACTTGTGATGAATATGTAGAGAAGGAGCACAAAAATGAAGAAGGTTAGTGATAGGGCTATGCGAAGGGAGGCTGAACCTTGGACATAGGTTTTCTGTTAAATTTAGCGATGAAAATTGTTGTTATGTTGGGCATGATATCAGCAATTTGTAATGTGACCAGTATAGCATCTAAAGAAAAAATCACCAGAGATCAATATTTCGAGCTTGCGAAGACGCGCTTGATTTGGCAGTTCGTGCTGCTTTTGGAGGTGATACGGAAATGAATCAGGAAGGATATCGCGACCCTACAGCCGATACAGCCGTAAAACGGGCTTCCAATCCACCAGAGCACGTGCTTCTCTTTCTGCGCTGCGTATGGGCCCTAGCTAACGTTTTTGGTCTGACAGTGCTAGAACGGCTACACATTCGGGATAAAAATACGTGGGAGGAGTGGGAATGAACCGAAAAATGCGCCGGGCGTTGGAGAAATCCAATGCCCATTCCGCAAGACGAATTGTACAGAAGCAGCGACAGGCTGAGAGAGACCAAACACAGCACGATATGATTGTTGGTATGTATATCATGATGGGGTTAAAACTTCACGAGGTTTTTGGTTTTGGAGGGCAACGGCTCATGCGGCTTTACGGAGCAATAGATGAAGAATGTGGACGATGGAAAAGTGAAGGTCTCGACATTCGAAATCTTGCTAATGAACTGAAGGAAAAGACAGGGATAGAAGTCCCTGTTGATTGAGAAGGGGGCAGTATGAAGTATGATGTGGTCAGCACCATAATTTTGTATTACTATAACATTCCGCAAAAACGTAAAATGTTTCAAAAAGAACAGCTTGACATTGACAATAAATATCCATACTTGAGTGCTGTTAATGTTGACGGAATGCCACACGGAAGTTCTACTAGTGACCCGGCAGCAAATGTAGCAATTCAGAGGTTAGGGGACATTGAATCGCGCACCAGACTGAAAGAAATTGATGATTCTCTTAAAGTTTTGTTTATGGATGAGAAACATATTCGCCACTGCATAGACATGATACATGCACGGTATAAAAAGCTTATTTTGTGGCGCTATGGTGGTCAAGAAAACTGGGTGCAAATTTCTAACAAACTGAATGTTTCGGAGAGTACTGCACGCCTTTGGCACAGGATGGCGCTAATTCGTTTGGGTGAAATGTTAGAACGAGTTAATGGAATTCGTGAAATTGAAGTGAGAGCACGAGACGCAGAAGCATGATTTTGTGCGTGGAACGATTTTGTTAAAATCTTATATGATCTTCCCTATATACGCGCTATAATGGATTAAGGTTTTTGTTCACCATCTTTAGCTTACACTTTTTGTTTATAAACATTTATAAACATCGGCGCAATAAACGAAAACAGTTTGTTTCTGCACATGAATACACAATAGGTCGCATTAATTAACAAGGCGCCATTCCAAACAACGGAACGGCGCTTTTTGTTTTTTGTGTTTGCGTTTTTTGTGTATAGACTTTTGTTTTTTGTTGTAACTTTTTGTGTTGGTGCTTTTTGTTAAAACACCTTAAGATTTTTGTTGTTCGGCACTTAGTGATTCTAATGTTTGGATAAATGAAGATTCGACAGTTTTCATAAAGTCATTTTGTGAGTCTACTGTGTTATGCCATCTAAGTAGTTTGTTTTTTTGTTTCTTGAAGGGTGCCAATTTGGTTGCATGGAACACCCCAGACGCTTGAACGTTGAGAACTCTTCTGCGTTCTTCTCAACGCTTCTGCGTTCTTCTCAACTTTTTGTGTAATCCGCCGCTCAGTATCGAGCTGAGCAAGCATTCTCTGCGGCGATTAATCCATAGCATAATACATACTAGCATTGTAGCCTAACGATTGTAACATTTTTGTGATGGCTTTAGCACTAGCGGTTCGTGCATTTCCTTGCCCGTTGGCCTTCGGAACGATAAAGAAACGTTTTGAACCGTAAAAGTTTTGTGCAAAGCAGGTTGCACCGGCTTCTTGCACGGCCTGTTGCACTTTTTCAAAATTCCAGCGCGGAAGGCTAAGCATAGAAGTATCAAAGTTGCAGGTTCCGCCGTCCTCCGGATTTTGTTTTTGTGCCTGCCGTCCGGCTTCGAGTGCTGTCTGGAGATCGTCGCGGAGCTTGGCATACTTCCCGGAAAGTTTTTTTGTGTCCGCTGGATACTTCGCAATGAACTGATTGAAGCATTTAATCGCGTCGTTTTTGTTTGAGAACGTTGCAATGTCAAGCTCATTTCCGTCCTCGCGCATAGCTATTACTTCGTATTCATCATTAACAATAGCTATGTCAATGATTAACAGCTGCTTTTTGTGTACATGCTCTTTGTGATAGTTAGTCATTTTTGTGACCTCCCTTTTTTGTATAGATGTTTACAATAAAATTCGTGCCGGCGGATTGAACGCCGCGAGAGTCCTACTACACGGGAAGAATCAAGCCCATTTTATCTGGTTGAAAAGAGGAAGTGCTTTTTGTATTTTCTGGCTTTTTTTGTACGCATAGCTATTTTTTTTGCTATCCCGATATCTTTTGATGTAGCGTTCTGCTTGGCTTAAAGAGCCTATGCCGTATAACATGCTAGCGCGTGCTAGTATTTGCGCTTTGCTAAATTTAATGGCGACCAAACTTTCTGCATCTATGTTTTGGCCTCCTTTAAAGGGCTGGTAAGCAGAAAGCTTACAGAGCAATAAAAAGCCATCTGGCATGTCAACGTTCCAAATTGTGTAACCATTAGGGACATAATCCATGATTTTAAAGTTATGTGTAATTCTCGAATCATACTCAACCGTCAACATGTCATTGCAAGCAAATGTTTTTATTATCATTTTGTGCCTCCTTGATTTTGTGTTTTGTTCTTGTGGAAATCCCGCCGCCGGTATCGGTCCGGCTGGCATTCTCTGCGGCGGGGCTGTTTTATAAGTGCTTTTCATGGGGTAACCATTCACGAATAAACAAGGCTGTATAATAACCGCGTGCCTGCACTGAAAAACGGTTTTTGCAAATATTTCTAATCATTCCCTGCTTATCAAAAACCGATTTAGGCGGGTAGAATCCTTCATAATTGGTATCAATAATTAAAACCGGGGCGTTAATCCCTGTACAATCCACATTGCACAGTTCGCTTTTTCTGACTGTAAAGCCGTCTTTTTCAAGACGTAAAAACAAGCGGTTTAATTTAGTCATATTCTTACAACCTCCTATCATGTGTGATGTGCTGCACTCTGCATTTAACGGGCTTGTGACCGTCTACGGCTGCATTACAACGCCCGCCG
The DNA here is from genome assembly GCF_030812885.1 of Moryella indoligenes. Taxonomy (NCBI): domain Bacteria; kingdom Bacillati; phylum Bacillota; class Clostridia; order Lachnospirales; family Lachnospiraceae; genus Moryella; species Moryella indoligenes. The sequence continues at coordinate 25,013 of NZ_JAUSTO010000019.1, read as the reverse complement.
GGGCGGGCTTTCTTGCTATTGGTTTTCAATATGGCTTAAACCTCAGATTTAAATTTCGTACACGCCAAATCCCTGATCTACTTCGGGGAAGCTGTAGGTCTCGCAACCGATGCGCTCGTACAGTCTCTGCGCGTCCTTGTTGTCGGGAGCGAGGTAAACCGTGCTCGCCATTTCGGAAAAAATCCGGAGGGCTGCTGTACCGTAGCCACGATTCTGGAAAGCCCCGTCTACGTCGATACGCTCAATGTAGATGCTCTCCTCGTCTTCTATAGTGGAGACGGAACCGATGTTCTCGCCGTCTGCGATGATGTGGTAAAGGCTCGCGATGTAGCTATCTTCGTCCCGGCTGCTGATTTTGTTGAGTGTGAGCTTCATTGTTTTTCCTTTCTTGTTTTGTGTGTTTTAGTGTGCCGTTGTCGCTTGCCTTGTTGGCTTGCTTCCGTTTCGTTGTGCCTTCATCATAAGACATAGGGCGCCCTACGTCAATACGGCAAAATGTACAAAGTGCGCACCATCATTTTGTACATTTTTCATAGTGCGCCCCGCGTCTCTATAATATATACTATATGTGGCATAAAAGAGAGGAGGCGATATAATGCCGGAGGATATACAGAAAAGAAACAAGCGACAGCAAAAATGGAAAGACGAAAACAGAGACAGGATAAATCTGCTGTTCACAAAAGGGATCAAGGAAAAAGTGCAAGAGGCCGCGGATATATCCGGAGTAAGCAAATCGCAGTGGATCGAGGCGGCCATAAATGAGAGGCTAGAACGCGAACAATAGAACAGAATTTCTATGCTATTTTCACGGCTTGCGCCGGTGTTGTTTTCCTGCTATAATCTTTTTGGGGAGGAGCCCCGGCGGCAGGTTCGCCGGGTCTCTCTGAATCGGTTTAGCTTTGGAGGCGGGCCGATTCTTTTTTTATTGCTTACTTCAGTAAATTTCTGATAGATTCTTTCGCTTCCTCAAGTGTTTTACACTTTTCCAGAATTTCCAGAATCGCTTTTACCAAAGCTTCAGAAACATTCATTTCATTCATTTTCCTTTCCTCCTGTTTCACCCTGCGGATACTCGCTTGCTTTTCGGTTGCCCGTGTCGCTTGCTGTGACTATAAAATACTATATATCCGGATATATATCAATAGGCAAGTTGCACAAGCTTTATTGTGCTATATGTATATATCCGGATGTTCGTACCTATGCTATAGTATAGGCATAGAAAGGTGGTGGTATTTTGAGCACAAAAGCACAAGGCCGCGCGACTATAAAGTACAGAGCAAAAGCCTATGATCGGATTGATATACAGATACCTAAAGGTACAAGAGAGCTTCTACATCGTCACGCAGAGCAGAGAGGCGAGAGCCTACAAGGATGGATTAAAAGACTTATAGCTGCCGATATAGGAGAGCAGAGCTTGACGGAGCTAGTAAAAAATCAGGACGGAAAAGCGTAGGCAAAAAGGCACATAGCATCTTATATAGTATAGACATATAGCCTCGGATATCTCCGGGGCTTTTTCTATGCCCGTATGACAGCGCACAAGGCCGCAGGATCTACGACACTATAAGGGCATCACCTATCATATACTTATATATATCTCTCTTATGCAGCTACACAGGCGCCCGCAGCAGATGAGCAGGCCTACATATACATTGATCATATAAAAAGGTAGGATGAATTCAGCGCACAGCCGCCGCTACATACACTGCATACATATACATAAAAAGAACACATATATACATAAAGATGCATAAAAGCGGCAAAAAGTACCGAAAAAGACGGGGATATACAAGGGCAGAGTGCATAAAAAACCGGGTAGGTTCTTTTGGGGGAATTCTTGCCAGTTACGGGTTCAGCAGCGCAAAAGTTTTTTAGGTAGGATCATTTTTTTAACGCTTCCGGCGGTCTGGGGACGGGATTTTCAGGGGGGTATCTTGACAAGACAGAAAAGCGCGCACATTCAGATCGAAAATAATTAGCAACTATTAGCGTTTACTGCGCTTTTTAGGTGTTAAAATGATAGCGTCAGAAAGTGTAGAGTCCTTGCAGAAATATCTGCGGGGATTTTTTAATGCAAAGATTTGGAGGCTGAGATGGAAGTGGTGAACAAGGAAGCCGCCAAAGCTGAGTATCTTGCCCGAAAAATGCGCGGGGAGCCGGTCAGGCTGAAGACGTTGGCTAGCGAACTTGGGATTACATATCGGCTTTTGCGGGAATGGAAAACAGAAGGGAACTGGGATTCTGGATTGAAAGGCCCGCACGGTCCTAAGATGGGGAACCAGAACGCGAAGGGGCATAAGAATGCTAAAGGGTGCAAGACCAGCGGAGCCCCGAAGGGGAGCCACAACGCCGAGAAGGACGGCGCTTATAGTTCTATTACCTTTGAAACCATGACAGAGGCCGAAAGAGAATTAGCGGAGAATACCTCAACCAACGGAAAGGCTGCCCTTGAATATGAATTGCGCATTCTGAGAGTAAGGGAACATCGCATCTTGACTAAGATTGATGAATACGAATGCCAGAGCGAGGAGGAACTGTACGTTACGTCCACAACAGATTATCAGGTTCCTAGTCCTGGAGGCAATCCTCTGGAAATTGAACGAAGAATGTGTAACAAAGACAGTGCTTTTAATCGAATCCTGAAGCTTCAGGAAGCCTTGTACAGGGTTCAGGGCAGGATTGCAACAGTAGCCTCAAGTCTTCGCGCTATTGAGGAAGCTGACATAAAGATTGCTATTGAAAAGGAGCGCCTTGCCATTATGAGAATGAGAGCGATAGGCGCAATTGAGGTTGACGATGTGACGGAGGAGGGCACGGATGAAGCTATATACGAGTAAAATAGTCGCGGCATGGCTGGGACTGTCAGAGCGCCGTGTTCGAATGCTCCGAGATGAGGGCGTGATTGAGGAGAAACGCCCCGGACTCTATGATCTTCAGCCAACAGTGTCTAGGTACATCACCTATATTCGCAAGGGGACTGGAAAGACTGACCTGAACGATGAGCGCGCCATGCTCACTAAAGCAAAACGCGAAGCCGCCGAGATGGAGAACAAGAGAATGCGAGGCGAGCTTCACAGGACTGCTGACATTGAGCGAGGGTTGCAGACCATGATGCTGAATATGCGGGGACGATTAATGTCGCTCCCGGCCAAATTATCTCCGGAGCTTGCCAACATGGGAGGCAATCAACCGGGGATTTTTGATGCACTGAAATTGGCAATCAATGAGGTTTTGGAGGAGCTAAGCAATTACAAGGTCTCTTTTGCCGAGCAGGACGGTGATGAAGATCAGTAAGGTAATAGATATCTCGAAGGACACACTGGATGTTTTGGCCAGATGTGTTGCCTTGTTGAAGCCGCCGCCCAATATGACATTGAGCGAATGGGCAGACAACTACAGAATGCTTTCCCCGGAAAGTAGCGCGGAGCCGGGAAGATGGCACACTGAAAAAGCTCCCTATCAGCGCGAGATCATGGATGCAATCGGAGATCCGCATATCAGAAAAGTAGTAATCATGAGTGCTGCGCAGATCGGAAAGACAGACGCCTTTATTCTGAACGTGCTGGGCTACTACATGGATTATGCTCCGTGTCCAATCATGGTTATGCAGCCCACTCTTGACATGGGGCAGACATTCTCAAAAGATCGTTTAGCCCCTATGTTACGAGACACCACAAGGTTGCAAGATAAGGTGGATGTAAAGAGCCGGGATTCAGGCAACACCATCATGAAAAAGAATTTTCCTGGCGGACACGTAACGATTGTAGGAGCAAACAGTGCAACAAGCCTTGCAAGCCGGCCGATTAAGGTGCTTTTGGCGGACGAGGTGGATAGATATCCGGTAAGTGCAGGAACGGAAGGCGATCCGCTTTCACTTGCCCAGAAACGACAGACAACGTTTTGGGATAAAAAAACAGTGATGGTGAGCACGCCGGTTCTGAAGGGACAAAGCAGAATTGAGGCTGAATATCTTCAAAGCACTAAAGAAGAGTGGAGCGTACCCTGTCCAAAATGCGGACATTATCAGGCGTTGCGATGGGAGGGCGTTCGATTCGATTGGGACGATGTTAGCAAAGATGTTTTCTACCAGTGTGAGCGCTGCGGTGAAAATTCCGGCGAATATGAATGGAAAAAGCAAGGGCAGTTTGGAAAGTATGTTGCCGAAAATCCTACGGCAGAAATACGAGGGTTTCATCTCAATACTTTGGCTTCTGTATTCTGCGGATGGCATGAGATCGTAGAGAAGTTCAAGCTTGCAAAAGAACAGCTCGACCAGGGGAACCCGGAGGGAATGAAAGTATGGGTAAATACAGAACTTGGTGAAACATGGGAAGACGTCGGAGAACAGCTTGACGAAATCGAACTGTATAACCGCAGAGAGATATATGACGCGGATGTGCCGGACGATGTGCTTGTTCTTACTGCCGGAGTCGATACGCAAGATGATCGATTCGAGATTGAGGTTGTAGGCTGGGGAGAAGGTAAGGAAAGCTGGGGCATCCGTTATCAGAAGATTTACGGAGATATGTTGAAAGAGCAAGTCTGGATAGACCTTGACCGATTCTTAATGAGCGGTTTCCGCAAGAAAGATGGGACGGTGTTACCGATTCTTGCTGTTTGTGTTGATAGTGGTGGACACCATGCAAACCAAGTGTATCGTTTCACCAAGGATCGCTTTGATCGCCGAATCTGGGCGATTAAAGGGCGAGGTGGTGCAGATGTTCCCTATATCCGAAATCCTTCTAAGAATAACCGCGTAAAGGCTCCGTTATTCATAATCGGAGTTGACGCCGGAAAGGAATTAATACATCAGCGCTTAAAGCATGAGACGAAAGGCCCGAACTATTGCCACTTCCCTTCAAATGAGGAGGCCGGATATGATGAAGAGTATTTCAGAGGTCTCACATCAGAGCGCAAAGTGGTACGGTTCCGTAAAGGGAGAAGCACTACGGTTTGGGAGATTAAAGACAGCAAGCACAAGAGAAATGAGCCTCTTGACTTGAGGAACTATGCTACGGCAGCACTTGAAATCACAAATCCGGTATTGAAAAAGTTTGATGATGATACTTTCAGAACAAAACCGAAGAGACGGAGAAGGATAAGCGGAGGTATTTAATGGCTATTTTTTCAAAAGAGCTGTGCCAGAAAAAGCTTAATACTTGGCTTAAGGCCGAGGAGAAGATTGCTACGGGGCAGCATTATCAGATTGGCACTAGAATGCTGACGAGGGCTGACTTGCGGGAGGTTCGGAAAGAAATAGAATATTGGGCTGCAAGATTGAATGAGGCTGAATCTGCTGAAAAACGAAGGGGACGGAACCGGTTGTTTGGATTCGTCCCGCGTGATTTGTAAAGGGGGAAGCTTAATGAATTGGATTGACAGAGCGATATCCACAGTTGCTCCCATACACGCAGCAAGAAGGATGGCCGCCCGGCAAGCCATAAAGGTAATCAACAGCGGATACGGCAACTATGGAGCTAGTCTGACAAAGAAAAGCTTACGGGGATGGCTGTTTCGCGGTGGCAGCGCAAAGGAAGATATTGAAGATAATATAGATGTTCTCCGACAGCGAAGCAGAGATGCCTACATGGGAGTGCCCACAGCAAGCGCAGCGTTGAAGTCCAAGCGCACAAACGTTATTGCTTCAGGGCTGGTGCCGGTTCCTAAGATTGACGCCGATTATCTAGGGCTTGACAGCGAACAAGCTGAAAAGCTTCAAGCGCAGATATTGAGAGAGTTTTCACTTTGGGCTGAAAAGCCGCTGTGCGATGCTGACCGGATTGATAATTTTTATGCGCTTCAGCAGCTTGCATTTATCAGTTACCTGATGAATGGTGATGTGTTTGCGCTTCTTCCGTTCAAAGAGGAAAAGAACCAAGTTTACGGCTTGAAGATCAGATTAATAGAGGCTGATAGGATTTGCAGCCCGGATAATTATGACAGACTGTTTCCCTGTGACGTAAATGGATATCACGTCTATAGGATTGTGCAGGGGGTTGAAACAGACGAAGATGGCGTTGTTATTGCTTACTGGATAAGCAATCGGCACCCATTATCAAGCCTTGCGGATGGCACTGTTAGAAAATGGACGCGAGTTGAAGTGTATGGTTCCAGCAGCGGGCGCAGAAATGTTCTGCACATCATGAGCCGTGAAAGAATTGGGCAGCTGCGAGGAGTTCCGATGCTTGCCCCGGTGCTTGAAGCAATCAAACAATTAGGGCGATACACCGATGCAGAAGTGACGGCGGCGGTAATCAGCAGTATGTTTACGGTGTTTGTTCAGCCGGAATTAGCTACAGATGATAGGCCGTTTGGAGAACAGTACAGTCCAGAAGCATTGGTTGATGAAGTGGACAACAACACCATTGAGATGGGAAGCGGAGCAATCGTTGACCTAAATCCCGGAGAGACCGTCAACTTTGCAGACCCTAAGCATCCAAATTCTGGGTATGACGTTTTCACTAATGCCGTTATTCGGCAAATCGGAGCCGCACTTGAGATTCCAATAGAAGTGTTGATGAAGCAGTTTACAACTTCTTTCAGCGCGGCCAGAGGTGCCTTGAATGAATTCTGGCGAACTTGCGACATGGAACGAGGATGGTTTGAAGATGATTTTTGCCGTCCGATATATGAAGAGTGGTTTACCGAAGCTGTAGCTCGCGGGCGCATTAACGCTCCGGGCTTTTTTAATGACCCGATCAGGCGCATGGCTTATATGGGGTGTAGTTGGAACGGCCCTGCAAGGACAGCTATGAATCCTTCACAGGAGGTTGATGCGGCTATTAAACGCATCGAGCATGGATTCTCTACGGCACAGGAAGAAACGGCGCAAATGACCGGCGGGGATTACAACAGCAATATCAGACAAAGAAAGATTGAGGCGGCAAGGAAACGAGAGGTTGATCTGATTGTGAATCCGCCGGAAAGGACAGAGGAAAATGCCTAACAAAAAGTTTTGGGAATTTAGAAATTCTGCTGGTGGAACCGAACTACTTTTATATGGTGACATCTCGCAAAGTAGTTGGTGGGAGGACGATGTTACTCCTAAACAGTTTGCGGATGATCTTAACGACATCAGCGACGCAGAAGACATTACGGTTCGTATCAACAGCGGCGGAGGAGACGTTTTTGCGGCTCAAGCCATCGGGAGCCTGTTGGGCGCAAGAAAAGGTAAGACTACGGCAAGAATTGATGGCCTTTGCGCAAGTGCCGCCACGATTGTTGCTTGCCATTGCACCAATGTTATCGCAGCAAATGAAGCGACTTACATGATACATCCGGTTCGGATGGGGCTGTTCGGATATCTTGACGCAACAGAGCTTGAACAGTATATCGGCGCTCTAAACACAATAAAAGAGAACATTCTCAACCTGTACGTAAAGAAAACAGGGAGAGACAAGTCTGAAGTTACGGAGTGGATGGACGCCACAAGCTGGTGGACTGCTAGTGAGGCTAAAGAGAACGGATTCATAGATGAGCTGGTTGATGATGAAGATGTCGTTGTGGAAAACCGCAACGGCGCTTTATTTGTCAACAATATCAGCATGAATCTTCCTTTTGCGAAGGTTCCAAAACACATACAGAACGAATTGGTGCATAGCACTGGTTCTGTAAATAACCCGCCGGAGGTAATTCCGGTCAACAATAGCCATAAGGAGGAAAAGAAGATGGCAGAAATTAAGACGGTTGATGATCTCCGTGCGGCATATCCGGAGCTTGTCAACGAGGCGTGCGCGACCACTGTGAATGAGGCTGTGACGCAGGAGCGCGAAAGAATTCGTGACATTGAGGACATGGCAATGCCCGGATTCGAGGATCAGACCAACGAGGCAAAGTTCGTTAAGCCGATTGCAGCAAATGAGTATGCAGTCAATATGATGAAGGCCGCAAAGAAGAGCGGAGAGGCTTTCCTGAACAGCGCAAAGGAAGACGCAAATGGAAGCGGTGTTAACAATGTTGGTCAGGACGGCAATAACGAAGAGGGCAAGGAAGATCCCTTTATTAATGCCATTCATGCAGTTAACAAGAAGTAAGAGGGAGGAAAACAATGGGAATGAATTTAAAGAAGCAGTCGTTTGAATCCGGGGTTGATTATCTGATTGCCGGAACAACTATTGGTGTTGTAAGCGTTGAAAAGGAAGCGGGAGCGGCAATCAAGGCAAAGGCTCCGGTTGCGCTGGTCAACAAGAAGGTGGTTCCGGTTACTACGGAGAATATTGCAAAGGTTTACGGCATTGTTCCGGAGGCTGCTGAAAATGCTGAGAAGATACCGGTCTATCTGACTGGAGAATTCTTTGCAGACGCTTTGACACTTGAAGGGAGTGTTGATGCGGATGCACTTGAACTGGCGCTTAGGAATATCGGCATTTTCTTAAAGTAAAAAGGGAGGACAATAGTAATGCCTAATATGATTAATATTTATGATCCGAGATATCTTGCGGAGATTGTAAAGACTGCTCCGCCGGTACGCACTTACTTCAAGGACACTTTTTTCACCAATAAGGATACATTTTCAACCGAACGTGTCGATATTGACATTGTAAAGGGCGACAGACGCATGGCTGCGTTTGTACATCCGAGACTTGGCGGAAAGGTACTGAAGGATGAGGGGTTCAGAACCGAAAGTTATAAGCCGCCGCTGATCAATCCCTATGATATTACAACAGCAGAGCGGCTCATGCAGAGACTTCCGGGCGAGACCCTTTATAGTGGTATGACGCCCGCACAAAGAGCTGCTAAAAAGCTTACGGATGAGTACGCAAAGCTGAATGACAGCATTACCCGGCGTGAGGAGTGGATGTGCGTACAGGCCATCCTTACCGGTCAGATTCCTGTTGTTGGCGAGGGTGTAAATGAGGTGATTGATTTTGGCCTTACCAACAAGAAGGCACTTACCACCACGGCGAGATGGGGACAGAGCGCCGCAAAGATCCTCGACAATCTGGATGAGTGGGTAACTGAGGTCCAGAAGAACGGCTTTGCAAATGTTGACATGGTAATCATGGGCAAGGGCGCACTCAAGGCGTTTCTGAATGACAAAAACGTTCAGGACATGATGGACAACAGACGCTTCCATATCGGTGAGATTGCCCCGCGTGATCTTCCGAATGGTGTGCGTTACTATGGACATCTGAATGCTCCGAGCCTTGATATTTACGGCTATGATGAGTTCTATCTGGATGATTGGACAAATCCGCTTGCGCCGGAAACCAAGCCGCTTATCCCGGATAATACAGTTGTTCTTATCAACTCCGCTCCGGCCTATATGATGGCTTACGGCGCTTGTACTTACATTGAGGATTCTACACAGCAGTGGGTGACTGCGGAGACTGAAAGAGTTCTGAGAAGTTATGTTGAGCATCATCCGGATCGCAGATTTGTGGAGGCGCAGGCTCATCCGCTTCCAATTCCGGATAAGGCTGACAGCTGGTTGGTTGCAACAGTTCTTTGATTAATTTCCCCTGCCGGGATTCCGGCGGGGGATTTTTATGAGGTTACGTGATGGCGCTATTTGAATTAGAACAGGAGTTTTTAGGGGGCGCGGAAGATGAACACGAGCTCACGTTTAAAGAAGCGGTTGAAGAGGATATTGACGCTGCTTTTTTTGAAGCTGACGAACACGCAGAATGGCACACGGTAAACGGTAAAAAGTGCTTGATCGTGCTGGAAGAGGACATCTTGAAGCCGTATTCGGCTCACTGGGAAGCCGGAGCAAAACAGAACTTCGATACTGGTTTATATACGGCGTTATCAATCCTCTATATCAAAAAAGTTGATTATGGGCGCAGACCAAAGATTGGCGCCCTACTCACCATTGATCAAGGGACAAAGCAGCAGCGAATTTTCTTTATCAAGCACTTTGGCACCGAAGATGGCGTGTATCGCATTGAATTGGAGCGCACGAGACAATGAGCAATGTTACTTATGATTTAGACAACATGACCATTACCGTTGAGGGGTTGGACACTGTGTCGCGGGCGTTGGGGAATTTAAAGAGCAAGACCCCGGCAGCTGCGAAAGTAGCTATCAACGCTACAGCTCGGCAAGCAAGAAAAGTAATGATTATGAAGGCCAAAGCAAGATACGCCGTAAACGCAGCGGGTCAGAAGCACTTGAAAGATTTAGTTCAACGCAAGAAAGCGACAAATAGAAGCTTGTTTGCAGAGCTTCATATTGCGTCGCTGAGAAATGATCTTGGGTATTTTAAGTATTCACCTAAGAGCATTTATACCGGAACGAATGTCAGGAATGCGCCCGATGTTGTGAAGGCAAAGGTCTTAAAAGCATCGGGAATGAAGCCGCTGACCGGGGGGCATGGAAAGAGCAAAGGTTTTCTGCTTGAGTTTTCCAATGGGCATGTTGGCATGGTTCAGCGCGTGATTAATTCTCACGTGGAGCATCCCAAAACGAGAAAGGGATTTCCCCGATGGAGAAATTCAATGGGGAAGATTGAGAAGCTTGAAACAATGGGGAGCCCGTCTGCGGCAGCTATGCATCATACAATATGGCCGGAGGCACAGCCGGAGGTGTCGGAGTTTTTAGAAATGCGGCTTGCGGCGCAAGTTGAAAAGGTGTTAGCGCGAGCGGCTAGGAGGCACGGATGAAAGACTATACAAAAATGGTTATGGCTGAGGGCACTGGGCGCACCGCGAGGCTCTGCCAGAAAGCCTTATGTGAAACTCTGGAAGAGTTGTTTGCAGGAAAAAAGTTTCGTGGTCAAACGGGCCCTAAACCGCTGAAAGTGTTTGAACAGGATTTGCCCATCCCTACAGAGGATGATCCAGATGCGGACACGGACGCGGCGGCGGCACCCTATGTGCTTGTTCAAGTAAACGGCGGCTCTATTCCCAATGATGACAGCCCACAAACAATTGAATTTTCCATTGTGATTTGTACCTATGATCTTGGCCGTGAACGGGAAGGCTGGGAGGAGGTGTCAAACATTAAGGAAGATATCATACAGAGGTTTTGTCAGATGCCATACTTTGGCGGGGCCTTTACTGTGCTAAAACCTATCGCGTGGGCGATTCAAAAAGAAACATCACCGCCTTATTACTTTGGAGCCTTGACATTTAACTGCACGGCTCCAGCCATGACACAAGACATGGCATTAGCAGATTTATTGTGAGGGAGACTATGGAAAAGAAAAAGATTGAAGCTCAGCCGACTGAGCAAAAGAAAGAGCCGGTAAAAAGGGCAAGGGAAAAACTTGTCTGGTGCGGCGGGACTATCAGAGGTGTGGTTGAGCAGTACACGGTGTTTGTTGGGGGGATTCCGAATGAACTGAAGCAGTTTATTGAAGCGGTTCCCCTTGCAAAAAGCTTTTTGGTTGATTTGGATGATTTTCCGAAGATGTTTCAGAAGATCAATTCCAAAGAGAGCGCGGCACACGAAATGTTGATGCAGTTACAGAAAATAAGCGGAGGTAAATAATATGCCATATAAGCATGGTGTCTATGTAAGTGAGCGGGCAACAAGCGTCAGCGCACCGAACACTGGTAACGCTGCGATTCCCGTAGTAATTGGAACTGCGCCGGTTTACATGACTAAAGAGGCAAAGGTAAATGAGCCGATTCTTGTGGAGACATTTGAAGAGGCTAAGGAGTTCATGGGATACAGTTCTGATTTTGCAAGCTTTACGATTTGTGAGGCTGTGAGCGCATTTTTCCAGCTCGCAAAGGTATCCCCGATTGTCTTAATCAATGTAGCTGATCCTAAAAAGCACAACGCAGTTGTAAGTGAAACACCGGTTTCTGTTGTGGACGGAAGAGCAGTGGTGACCGTGCAGGGGATGATGCTTGAGGGCTTGACAGTGAAGAACGCCTCAGCTCTTATGGTTGAAACTACAGACTATGTTGCTTCTTATAATGAGGACGGCAACATTGTAATTACTGTCGTTCCAGGCGGAAAGGGCGCAGATGCCTCCTCACTGAATATTAGCGGAAAGAAGTTTGACGCTAGTAAGGTCAAGGCAGAAGATATTGTTGGTGCAGTTGATTCTGAGAGTGGAACAGAAACCGGAATTGAGGCCATCAGAAAAGTGTTTCCAAAGCTGAATGTTATTCCGGGTGTTTTGCTTGCCCCTAGATACAGCATGGATGCCAAAGTTGCGGCAGCGTTACAGGCTAAAACAGAGAACATTAACGGAGCGTTTAAGTCGCTTGCTATCATTGATATCAAATCTGATGAAGGCGGCGCGAAAAAGTATCGTGACGTTAAGGGAGTTAAAGATACGCAGGGAATTTCCAGCGCAAACGCTTATGCAATATGGCCGTTTGTAAAGGTTGGCGGTCAGGTGTACAGCGGTTCTTCCGTTGCGGCAGCTGTTATGTCGAGAACCGACATGCAGAATGATGGAATACCGTATGTTAGCCCCAGCAATAAGAGGATTAATGTCAGTGGGGTTTGCCTTGCAGACGGAACAGAAGTTGTCCTTGATCTGAATCAGGCGAATGTTCTGAATGGTGAGGGTGTTGCAACCTTTATTAATGTAATGGGATTCCGGCTCTGGGGAAACAACACGGCGGCTTATCCGGGAACAAAAGACCCGAAGGATAGATGGGTAAATGTGAGACGCTTCATGAACTGGGCGGCAAATACATTTATCGTGTCTTATTTTGAGAGGGTGGATAATCCGGCGAATAAACGTCAGATTGAGGCGATTGTGGACAGTGAAAATGTTCGCGGCAATGCCATGGTGTCCATGGGAGCGTGTGCGCGCTATGAGCTTGTCTATAATCCGTCTGACAACACAGAAGCAAGTCTTCTTGATGGTGTGCTGAGATTCCATCAGTATATTGCTCCGTATATCCCGGCTGAAGTGATCGAAAACGTAATTGAGTTCGACCCGGAAGCTTTGGTTGCGGCACTGAACGGATAAGGAGGATAATCAATGATTTCTAACAACTTTATTCCCGAGAAGATCAATGAGTGGAAAGCTTATCTTTCTGGAAATGAAATGATCGGTGTGGGAGCAAGCCTTGATCTTCCCGAGATCAACATGAAGACCGGAACTTTTTCGGGTGCTGGAATTGGCGGAGAGATCGACAGTCCCACCATTGGACAGTTTGAGAGCCTGGAGCAGGAAATCAATTTTAACATGCTCTACAGCAGTGCCGTTGAAATGCTTAATTCTACCAAAAGCATGGACATTACATTCCGCGGTGCTCAGCAGATTTATAATAAGACCGGGGGATATGCATTCAAGGGAGTTCGCGTTGTCGAAAGAGGACGCGTTAAAAAGTTCAAGACAGGGAAGCTTGAAAAGGGCGAGGCTATGGAGGCATCTGTCACGCTTGAGCTTACCTACATCATGATCGAGGTTGACGGGCAGTCAGTTCTTGAGATCGACAAACTGAACGGCGTGTACAAAGTAAACGGCGAGGATATGCTTTCTGAGGTGCGGAGCTTAACTTAATAACGTGATACCCGCTTTCGATACGTGAAAGCGGGTATTTCTTTGTTCAAAACAGGAGAAAACATGAACGAGAAAATAATCGAAATGCAAGAAGAGAAGAACGAGCATGTCGTTAAACTTATAAAGCCTTACGTTTTTGAAGGGACTGAGTACACAGAAATCAATCTCAGTAAGGTTGAAAACTTAAAGATCAAGGATGCTGTTGACGCACAGAAAGAGCTGTTCGGTCAGGGAGAAGTTGCGACGGCGATGTTGACTGAAACAACTTCTGCGTTTGCACGCCAAATTGCTGTTAAGGGAAGCGATTATCCGGAAGAGTTCTTTAAGTTTATGCCGCGTGGAACGTTCAAGCAGGTGGTTGCTGCTGTCAGGGAGATTATCAATGTGTCAGTAAAAGAAGGCACACATGTTATGAAGTTTGAGACGCCCTACAGCTTTGAGAAGAAAACGTATAAGGAAGTTGATCTCAGCGGGATTGGAGACCTTACAGCTATGAATGAAAGTGAAGCTGAAAATGCTATGGCGCGGGAAGGCTTCATGATTACGGAGACTTCACTGAATTATTACTATCCCTGCGTTCTTGCGTCCATGGCGACAGGACAGCCGATTACTTTCTTCACCGGTTTGCCTATTTGCGAAACGTTGAAGCTGAAAGCGATGGTTAATGATCCTAATTTTTTCGAGTAACGGGCGGGATTAAGGAAATTAGAAAAGCCGCCATACGTTTAGCAATGGCTACTCATACAGGCGTTGATTTTTACTTAAATCTTCCCCTGAAAGAGTTCGTTGAAATCAACAATGAGGTGGTAGAAACATGGCGGGAAATGGAAAAGCACTAGAGCTAAGCATAAAGATCGCTGGAAAGATGGATCATAGTCTTGCGGCGGCAATTAAATCTTCTCAAAGTCAGATCAGCAGTTTTTCAAGATCTATGAGCAAGGTCGGCAAGACCGGACTTGTAGCAATGGGAGCGCTTGCTGTTGGGACGGTGGCGGCGATTGCCACCTGTACCAAAGAGGCAGAGAGCTTTGAGAAGCAGATGGGTGATGTTGTGAAGTACGTGGACGGCCTCGCAGACGCTCACGGAAAGATCAGCAACACCATTGCCAAAGAGACTAAAAACGGCAAAACCTATGCAGAAAACTACAAAGCAATGTCGGAGGCCATTCTTGACCTGAGTACACAGATTCCCATGACAGCAGAAGACCTCACAAGGCTTGCCGCCGCAGCCGGTCAGTCCGGAAAGAGCATGGAAGAACTGATTCAGCGGGACATGCACGGCAACATTAATGGCTTTCTGAAAGACATGGCAATGGTCGGAACTGCATGGGATATCAGCGCGGATCAGGCCGGAGATTACGGGGCTAAGTGGGAGAAAGCCTTTAATATGAATCATGACCAGATCATGGTTCTGGCAGACCAAATTAACTATTTGGGAGCAAATTCAGCGACTACGGCAGCGGAAATTGCACAGGTGGTCAACGAAACAGGAAGCTACGGACAAATCGCAGGGATTGACGTGAAAACCACTGCTGCGTTTGCAGACGCTATGCTTGCTTCTGGTGTTGCGGCTGATCGAGCCGGTACAGGCGTTAAGAGAATTTATAAGGCGCTTGCCAGTGGAGAGAAACTGTCGAAACCTGCGCGCGAGGCATTTGCACAGTTGGGATTAGATGCACAGACAGTTGCTGAAAACATGCAACTTGATAGCGTAAATACGATGTTGGATGTATTTAAACGCATACATCAGTATGACCCGGCAAAACAGGTTGGTATTTTATCTACGCTGTTTGGACAGTGGGCGGTTGAAGGCTCATCTAAGATCGTCGGGAACATGCAGACGTTTATTGACGCTCTGGAAATGGTTAACGACCCGAATAAATACAACGGCAGTATGCTAAGAGAGTTTATCATCAAGTCCGGTACGAGTGATTCTATCAACACAATGATGCAAAACTCCTTTAAGGCATTAAAGATTGACTTCGGAACGGCCTTCTTGCCCGCGAAAAAGGAATTTTCCTTAATGATGATCGGGCTAATGAACCGAATCAGAAAGAATATGCCGGAACTGTCAAAGCTTGCAGAAACCATTTCCCGCGTGATGGGCAAGGGAGCAGAAAAGCTCGGCGACGGGATGGAGAAAGCATTGCCCTATGTGCAAAAGTTCTTTGATTATATCGAACAGCACGGAGATAAGGTTTTAGAGGTCTTAGGCGGTCTTGCAGGAATGTTTGCGACCATGACATTTGCTCCAAAGATAGAGGGGATCGCGAGAGGTGCAGGAAGTTTGCTGTTTGGGAAGTCCGGAGGGGGGAAGAAATCCGGAGGATTGTTCGGCGCTTTCGGCGGGATGTCTAAAGGACTTGCGGGGGTTCCCGCCAGCGTGGGTGGCGTTTTTAACGCCGCGAAGATCGGCGCTGAGTTTGGAGGCTCCGGAAGCCTTACCACAGGGAAGAGCAAAGGCGGTTTATTTGACAGACTTTCAGGTGCAGCTATCGGAATAATGAATCATAAGTCCCTTAACACAGAGGGCTTAAGTGATCAGGCCGCGCTCGGCAGATATATGGGAGTTGCCGACAAAATAACAGGGTTCAAAAAGGGCGGCGGCATAACGGGCGCACTCATGAGAACTGCCCCGATGCAGTATTTTGGCAACATTGTTTCTGGTGCGTCTGCTGTAAAAAACGCTTCTGGAATAGGCGGGATGGCTCAAGCAGGGGTCGGTCTTCTCGGCGGGATTATGAGCCCGGCCACCGGAATGCTTGGAGGGTTGCTTACTACAGGGCTTCCCATCGCTGGGGCAATCACAGGCGTCATTGCCCTGGTTAGTATACTCGGGGATCATCTTGATGACATTCGCGGTATTATTCAAAATACTTTCGGTGACGCCGGCGTTGCGGTCTTCGATACAGTTATGGGTAAAATTCAGCAAGTAGGCGATTTCATATCCGGGCTGTTTAAGGAAGGTGGAGTTGCCGAAGCGTTGGCCCCGCTGAAAGAGGCCATAACCGGAATGTTTGGCGAGGACGCAGGTGCAGCATTTGGCGGGCTTGAACAGATTATTCAATCAGTAATGACCTTTATCGGCCAGCTGGTGTCCTTTGCGACAGGAACGGTTAAACCGATTCTGCTTGAAATATTCAGTTTTATTACCACTACTGTGGTTCCCAAAGTATTAGCGATATTTACTGCGGCGGCTCCTTACATCTCATCCATTCTTAGCAGTATGGGAAATGTTATTATGTCGGTTCTTGAAATGATTGGTGAAGGAATCAAGTTCCTCATGCCGATTATTAAGGCTATCGTCTCAAAGGTCCTTGATGTGGCAACGGTGGTGGTTCCGATAGTCCTTAGTTATATTAGCGGGCTTTGGGAAGGAATTGAAAAAGCGTTCAAGAATATCAAAGGTGCTTTTGATGGTGTGATTCAGTTTATTACCGGAGTGTTCTCAGGGAATTTAGAACAAGCGCTAGAGGGTGTCAAAAATATATTTGTAAATGTCTTTGAAGCAATAAAAAATTTGGTAAAAGCCCCAATCAATGCTGTGACTGGCGCTATCAATGCTGGACTTGACAAATTGAATGGTAAGACTGTTTTGGGAATGAAGGTCAATATTCCAAAAATCCCGAAACTTGCTAATGGTGGCTTTACCAATGGAACAAGCATAGCCGGTGAAGCTGGACGCGAGGCTGTTATTAGTTTCAGGAACAGTGTCCGCAGCGCAAATATCGCCACGTGGATGAAGGCCGGAGAGATGCTTGGCATGAACCGCAAGCGCAGAGAGGTTTCGCTGAAGAGCTTCCGCGATAGTAGTTCAAGCGCCCGGGCGGATGGCGGTAGTCAATCTCCGCAATATATTTTCTCTCCGCAGTACAACATACAGGGCAATGCTGATGAAGAGACGCTTCACAGAGTAACCAGAGTTACATTTGAAGACTTCGAACGCTTTATGAATCAGTACGAAGCGAATAAACGCAGACTGAGCCTAGCAAGAGGTTGATGATGAAAAAGTACGTAACAATCAGCGGTGACACGTGGGACATGGCGGCATATAAATGCTATGGTGATGAATTTATGTGTGCTCAGCTCATGGGAGCCAACATGAATGTGCTGGATTACATGGTCTTTCCCGCCGGCATAGAACTTAATATCCCGGACAAGGAGGCGCTTTCTGATAAACAGGAGGCGCTTTCTGATTATCCCGCATGGAGGTCGGTGCTGAATGGAAGGTAGAGCAAGGAGGGTACTAGCCGAAATTTTGTATGACGGGAAAGAGGTCGGACTTTCTGCAAGAGTTGAAAGCATAAGTTATACAGACAACGACAAAGGGCGTTCGGACGAGATCAGTGTTGTTTTTTGCGACAGGAATGCTGATTGGCTTATGAAGGAATTCATACCGGAAAAAGAACATGATCTTGATGTCACAATGTATTTTGAAAGCTGGGAACATCTTGGAGCTGCGGCACTGAAATATCACTGCGGGAACTTTACTATAGACGATATTAGTTATTCCGGCGCACCATATCAATGTACGATCAAGGGGGTTTCTATTCCAGCTAGTACGGACTTCCTAACCGTCCCCAAGTCAAAGACCTGGGAACAATCTACAGTTAAGCAGATTGCCGAGGAAAAGATGTCAGAGTATGGCATGGAAACGCTGTTTTGGTATGGAGACACTCCTGTGTTGGAAAAAATAGCGCAGGATAATCAAACTGACAGCGATTTTCTGTATAAACTCTGTGAGGATAACGGCTTAAACATCAAGGTGTACAAGAAGGGACTGGTTATCTTTGATAAGAAGATATATGAGCCGCGTGGTGTAAAAAAGGTTTTTACAAAGACGGATTTTGAAAGCTTTGATTGGAATACCACATTGACGGGTACTTATACGGGGGCACATTTAGCCTACACAAATCCGGCCACAAAGGCCCAAACAGATAAGAAAGATAAAAACGGGAATCCGATCCCAAAAACAATTGACATTTTGGTTGGAGAAGGTCCTCGAATACTGTACATGTCAGAAAAAGCAGATTCGGAAGATGATGCAAGACGGAAGGCTGCTGCAAGAATCAATTCAGAAAATGAGAAGGCAGTCACAATGAGTTTTACTGCTATGGCAAATGTGAACTTATTTGCTACAGATAATTTTGAAGTGTTGGGTATGGGACGGTGTGACGGGAAATATTACACCTCTTCTGTAACGCACTCATTATCCCAAAGCGGTGAAAGTATGTCGGTAGAGGGATACAAGATATTTGATAGGATGTGAGGCTATGGGAACAGAAATCAGATGCGGTTATGTTTCTTCTTATGATGCGGAAAATAATTCTGCGTCAATTTTTTACCCACACAGGAATGGTGAAACAACACAAATGCTTCCGGTGTTAGCGCCTTTTGGTGCGGCACAGACCTTAAAGAAGGATGATTGTGTTTTGGTGGTTCACATGTCCGGCGCAGAAGTGGATGGAGTAGTTCTAGGGCGCGTTGACCCGGAATCGGTAATGCTTGGTGCAACGGGAACTGACCTATCATTTAACATTGCAGGCGGTGGGAGCATTGGGGGAATCCTTTCAAAAATTTCTGCATTAGAACAGCGCGTTTCTGCGGTAGAGAAGAAGGTGTGATATGTCAAAGATTGGAAACTGGGGTTCTATCATTAAATTTCAAACATCAGATCATAGAATTTTGACGTTCAAAGAAATGTCAAAGACCTATCCAATCAGAACCAATGTTCACAATTTGTTAGGGAGAAAACCGAAGGTTGAGTTTGTGGGCCCCGATCTTGAGAAGGTTACGTTCACAATTGAGCTTGACGCAATGTATTGCCGTAAACCACTGAAGGTAGAAAGACGTCTGCAAGACGCGGCGCAACACGGGATTGTTGCCCCGCTTATTGTTGGCGGGAAATGTATTTTACATCATGGAATCATTACGGAACTATCCTCTCACTATGACGTAATAATGAAACGTGGAAAGATATATTCTTTGAAATTGGACGTTACTATGACGGAATACAATTAAGGAGGCAATATGCAGCTTCGGTTTGATGAGGTGGAAGAAGATGTTGAAGAGAGAGACGCCGTTGAATGCCTGAGAAATATAACAAAGATTCCGGAAGGGACAATTCCACTTTCTAGGGAATTGGGCCTGTCTTGGGCCGGGGTGTCGAAAACGGCACCAGAGCTTGAAAACGATTATGTGACAGAACTAGTTACAAAAGCCGACCGCTTTGAGCCGAGAATAGCTATTGATGAAGTGAGTTTTCAATATGATTCAGATGGGAAGGTCACAGTGACGGTCAGAATGGAGGAAACAGAAGACAATGGGTGATTCAATGAAAACCATTTATGACTATCCAGATATTTCATTTATAGGAGAATATGCGGTTGATGGTCAAAAAAAGCTGCTCAACCAAATGATTGATTGGTTCCTTGAAAAACGAAAGGAAGTGACAGGGGAAACCATTACTCTTGGAGAAGCAGATGAGAGAAGACTCATGATTCAGGTTGCTGCATATTATCTATTCCATGGTTTTGAAATGGTTGATTCTGCCGGGAAAATGAATCTGTTGAAATATTCCATTGGGGGGTTCCTTGAAAACCTTGGAACATTTAAAGGAATTTCAAGACTTCCCGCGGCAGCGTCTACGGTTACTTTAAGGTTTTCTATTAATGAGCCTAGAGAGAATGCAATCATCATCCCAAAGGGGAGCCGGGCAACGGCGGGTGATGGTGTTTTCTTTTCTACGACAGAATATATGGAGATCGATGCCGGAAACTTGCATGTGGACGTCCCTGCTGTTTGCAGCAAAACCGGTACTTCTGGAAATATCTATCAAGCCGGAGAGATCAAGGCTATGGAGACCCGCATTCCTTTTGTAGATGCTGTAAGCAATGTAACTCCTTCTGCCAACGGAAGAGATATTGAAACGGACGAAGAGCTAAGAGAGCGTATATTCCTCGCTCCTGACGCATATTCTACAGCTGGTTCGGAAGACTCTTATAAATTCCATGCTAGAAAATATGATCCCGCTATGGCCGACATACAAGTAATGGTTCCATCTGCTGGGGAAATTTCTATCAAAGTGCTGACTGCTGGCGGTGAAATTCCAAACGAGGAATACATTAGCAGCTTGCAGAAGTACATCAGTGACCCGACAATCAAACCGTTAACTGATGAGATCGCTGTTAGTGCGCCCGATCAGATACAATTTGATGTAAACCTTACCTATTATATTGGAAAGAGTGATACTTCTAAGGCGGAAACGATTCAGAAGACTATAGACGCCGCAATCAGCTCTTACATTAAATGGCAACAGTCTGCAATAGGAAGGGACATTAACCCGGACGAGCTAATAAAGTTCATCAAAAATGCGGGCGCTAAAAGAGTGGTTATCAAATCACCAGAATATGCAGTAGTGAAGGATGGGTACTGCGCAAGGCTCCGTACAAAATCTGTGACTTATGGGGGGCTGGAAGATGATTAAATACGAAGATGGAGAGATTTTAGATCTTCTTCCATCAATCTTCAAAGAATCTCCGGACTGGATTGCTTTTTCATATTGCCTGAAAATGGGAATGCGGGGAATGCTGACATGCCTACAAAAGATACATTTGCTTTCAGATATAAACTCTACGCCTGAAGACGTTTTAGATTATCTCGCCCTTGAATTACGAGCGCCATATTACAAAGAGACCTTAGATATTGAAAAGAAAAGGGAACTTTTAAAGGGTTCAATACTTTGGAGAATGCAGGCGGGAACGAATGCTTCGCTTCAACAGGTCATTGATATTCTTTTTGAAGGCGGGAATATTATAGAGCGCCCGAAATACAGTGGAGACCCGCATCATTTTTACATACGAACAAATTATGCTCTTGATTCTAAAGAACTTTTATCGGAATTCAGGAGCATTATTGATAATGTAAAGAGAAAATCGTCTGTATTAGACCGAGTGGAATTTGCGCAATCTGGGAGAACAATGCTTTATGCAGCATCTGCGAACCTTGCAATGGAGATCATTGAAGATGGTATTACTGTAAACCGAGTATAAGGAGATCGATATGTGGGAAAATTCAGTTATAACAAATCCCGGAAAGGAATTGATTAAGAAGTGCCTCAACGGAAAAGTTCTAACAATCACACGAGCCGCTGTTGGAATGGGGACGGCTTCAAATGCGCTCTTGATGGAACAAACAGGGCTTAAGTCTCAGAAAAAGATAGCTCAGATCATTGAAAAAAAGGAGATTGCAAGCGGGGTCAAGATCAGAGTTCAAGTGACAAGTCTTAATACACCTCAGAGCTATACGATCAATCAGATCGGAATCTGGGGAGCTGTTGAAGGGACAGAAGCTTTAATTGCTATCTATCAGGATGAATCGGGTGTCGTTGTTCCTTCAACTACAGAATCTGGAGACTTTGTCTTTAACTTTTGGGCAACGATTCAAATATCGGGACAAGGGAATATAGAAGTCAATGTTGATACAAGCGCCCTCGTATCTCGAACATCATTAGATTATGAGCTGGAAATTCGGGATGAAAAAATCAAAGAGGCTGTAAATCTGAAAGATAATATTGCAGAAATTAGAAAGTTAATCAGTGCAGCAGATAAGTATGACAGTAAGAAGAGTTATGCCAAAGGTGAAGCTTGTACCAGAGATGGAGTGACGTATATTTGTGAGTCTGACATCAACGGGGGGGAACCTTGGACACCATCGCACTGGGAGTTCGTTCCTGCCGGGGCAAATCTTTATAGAAGAGTCAAATACTTGCTTAGTGAGAGTCAAGCTGACGCAGATTTGTTTATTAGGATTATTGAACAAATGCAAAAATATGTTGAGGTGAAAACAGTAGAAATCCCAGTTTCCGGATGGAGTAATGAAGCACCATATAAGCAGACTGTAAGTCTCAAAGGTATGCGTGAAGACTTCAGCCCTATCATTAGTTTACACATTGAGACTTCTTCGGCTCCTGCTGTTGTAAGAGCTCAAAGCAAGGCTTACGGAAATGTCGATAAGATTGAAACGGGAAAAGACACTTTGACTTTGTATTGCTACAGTAAGAAACCTTCTAATGATTTTACGATTCTTGTAAGAGGGGAAAAACTGGAGGAGGTGAATTTTTATGGCTGAGGCATTATTACTTAAATCCGGAGGTGGCGGTGGTGTTGACTGTGATGCTGCGACTGCTATGAAGAGTGACGTGCTTGCAGGCAAAACCTTCGGAGGCAAGGACAGCGATGAGCTTCAAACCGGAACGATGGTAAATAACGGCGCAAAGACTGCTTCTTTAAACTGCGGGGGCTCATACACTATCCCTGCCGGTTATCACAACGGTAGTGGGAATGTGACAGCTAATAGCCTCGCTTCACAAACGAGTGCTAATGCTGCGGTTGGGGATATTATTAAGAACCGAACCGCATGGGTGAACGGCGCAAAGAGAACCGGAACGTTAGAAGATAGAGCCAGTCAGACCAATGCTGTGTCCGTCGCATCGTCAACAAGTGTTGGATTGGTGCGCATACCTTTTGGAGCCTATCGCACTAAAACCGGTTCAGGATATCCGGAAATTGTGCTCAATAAATCGCAGATCGACTACATTGCCAAGCAAAGGTACGGTGGCGTGGCTTTTAATGGTGCCACCTTCGATGGAATAATGCTTTCGGGGGTGGCGAAGAAAACTAATCTGACAGACTGGGGACGTTCGTGGAAATTCAGCGGACATTACCGAGATAATAGATATAATTTTTATTTGGACGGAACCCCCCTGTATTTTACGCCGACGGTGGATGTTTCACCTCTAAAAAAAATACGAATAACGGCATATGCAGTATCACGCGATTTAAATAAAAACGACATTGGTGTTTTTAATGATTTTTATATGAGAGTCGTGTTGTTTAATAAAACAACTTTTGAATATGTTGATAGTGAGTCAGTTTTCAGCCAAGGCGATCAACGCGGTACACAATATTTTACCGCTGAGTTGGATGTGAGTGGAAAAAACGGACAATATGCGCTTGGTGTAGATGAATTAAGTGTTACATTCAGGCGCTGGAATTCCAATAGCGTTGACTGGGAAACCGGTATTTCAAGAATAGAGTTTGTTCAATAAAGGAGGGCTTGCCGCGTGACAGACGAAGAGATTGTAGCAAGGCTTACAGCTCACGATCATGAAATAGGCAGCCTTAAGCACCGTATGGATGTTGTCGAGGAGCACGGCAAGCAGATCCGCGAGATCGCCATGGCGGTGCAGAAGCTCTCCATCAACATGGAGCAGATGCTTACAGCCATGACCGATCAATCAGAGAGGCTGAAGTGCCTTGAGGGTAAGCCGGGGAAGATTTTGGGGACAGTCACACAATCCGCATTGACCACGCTGGTGACGGCGATAGTCGGCGGGTTAGTGGTTGTAGTAATACAGAGTTTAGCAAATGTTATTCATTAGGAAGGAGGAAGACTATGGATTTTGGAATTGCAGGAGTGGTAAGCATTACGGTGATTGCCTACTTGATCGGAATGGCTTGTAAGTCTGCAAGCTTTATGGATGACAAGTGGATTCCGGTTATCTGCGGGCTCGTGGGCTGCGTGCTCGGAATTGTCGGAATGAATGTAATGCCTGATTTTCCGGTGCACGACATCATCAGTGCCGCAGCAGTAGGAATCGTGTCCGGACTTGCCGCTACAGGCGCAAATCAGATCGGAAAGCAGTTGAGCAAGGCAGAGTAGGGAGGAGGTGATCCTTCTATCTCGCAGCTGCGGGCGTTATCGCAGCACAACTATTATCCCGGCAGAAGGCCGGCTTTTTTAATGGAGGAAAACATTATGATGAATACTAAGAATTTTGCAGAGATCGAGAAGAGACTTGCGACCGCAGCGAAGAGCAGAGAGTACGAGGGCTCTCAGTTTATGAGCATCCTCAAGCAGTACACGGGCCCGGACAAGGGTGTGCAGTGGGATGACAAGACCGGTAAGCTTTCCATTGTTTCCGGTTGGCACGCAGATCCGGATGGAAACGTAGTCAGAGACTGAGTAATAAAGCCGTCCTTCGGGGCGGCTTTTTCTTTATATTCAAAGGAATTGCATTTTTTTTGATTAAGGAAATCCTTATTAAAAGAAATTGCGTTTTTCTTTAATAAGCAAATTTTAATTAAAGGAGACTTTCAATGCACATATCAGAAAAGGGGATTGCGCTGATAAAGAGCTTTGAAGGCTGCCGACTGAAGGCCTACCAGTGTGCCGCCGGGGTCTGGAGTATCGGCTGGGGGACGACTTCTGCCGACAGGGAGATCACAGGCGCAGACATCACTCCGGGGATGCAGATCACACAGGTGCAGGCTGATGGATGGCTTGCGCAGTCCATCGCTGCAAAGTATGAACCCAAAGTCAATAAATACGACAGATCCTATCACTGGACGCAGTCAGAGTTTGATGCACTGGTGAGCTATGCCTACAATATCGGCTCCATCAAAGGACTTGTTGCTGATGGGAGGCGCACACGGAAGGAAATTATTGCTGACTGGCCAACGCATGACCGAGCGGGCGGCAGACATATAGCGGGGCTCAAGCGGCGCAGGCTTGCAGAACTTGAGCTTTTCTTACA
>NZ_JAUSTO010000018.1:0-35830 GCF_030812885.1 Moryella indoligenes | reverse complement strand
TACAAAACTGGCGTTTCGCTTTCAAATATGCAGTTTTCAATTTACAAACAAGCATCTCGCCTTACAAACTGGCGCCTCAGATTACAACTCAGCCCCCCATTACATTTACAGTCCGATTATACGAAATTTCAGGGCTATTATCAAATCAAACTTCCACTTTCTGTGGAAACCATGATCCCTGCTGATGACCCGGTCCGCCTTCTGAGCGCATTTGTGGAGGGAATGGACCTTTCGGATCTCTATGCCACCTATGACAGGGTCCGGAAAAATCAGGCGTCGCCGCGTCAGATGCTGAAGATCATGATCTATGCTTCCATGAATCGTCTCTTCTCCAGCAGAGACATCGAGACTGCCTGCAGGAGAGATATAAACTTCATGTATCTTCTGGAAGGCATGTCCGCACCTGACCACGCTACGATCGCCCGGTTTGTTTCCCTGCATTTATCAGCATGTTCTAAAGATCTTCTGGCTGATGTCAGCTCTATCCTGTATGACCTTGGAGAGATCTCTGGAAAGACAGTCTTTATTGATGGAACCAAGATCGAATCCTTTGCCAATAAGTATACTTTTGTCTGGAAAAAATCCGTCACAAAGCATCAGGCACGTCTGTTTGAAAAGATCCTGACTTTCCTCGAAGAGTGTGAAATCCTGTACGGGATCAAGGTTGTTTATAACGGAAAAGCGACATTGCATACGTTAAAACGGCTGAGAAAGAAACTTTACCACATAAAGGAAGAAGAAAATATCACGTTTGTTCACGGGAGCGGCAGCCGGAAAAGCCAGCTGCAAAGATCAATTGAGACATTGGAAGGATATATCTCTAAACAGAAAGAATACGTTAAACGTCTCCACATCTGCGGGGATCGGAACAGCTATTCCAGGACCGATCCGGACGCGTGGAGCTAGCATATAAATAGTACAAAATAAGGATGACCTTTTCCCTGTTAATCATGTACCATGAAAGGACAGGAGGGAATGGGCCATGGCAAAAGGAACAGCGTACACACAACAGTTCAAGGAGGATGCCGTTCGATACAAGAAGGAGCATCCAGAGCTGTCCTACCAGGCAGCAGCAAGCAACCTCAACATCAGCATCTCCGCTCTGAAGACCTGGATCAAGAAGTCAAAGGAGAACGAAGGAAAAGTCCCAACCCGGGGGGCTGGCAACTATTCCAGCGACGAGGCAAAGGAAATCGCCAGGCTGCAGCGAGAACTTCGTGATGCCAAGGATGCGCTTGAAGTATTAAAAAAAGCCATCGGTATCCTGGGAAACTGACACTGGCCGTCTACACAGCAACTGCTGAATACGTGGAGGAAGTACATCAGTCTCCGGTGAAACACCGGGTCTCTGTCAGCGGGATACTGAAGTATCTTGGTGTTTCACGCTCCGGTTATAATTCCTGGAAGAAACGTGAGCCTTCCGATACTGAAAAGCGTCGGGAAGCTATGAAACAGAAAATCCAGGAAATATATGATAAATCTCATCAAAACTACGGGGCGCCCAAAATCACAAAGCAGCTAAATAAGGATGGAGAACCAATCGCAGAACGGACTGTTGGAATCTACATGCGCCAGATGGGAATCAAAGCCCAGTGGATCAAGCCGTTTACTCATACCACTATTGATCCTGATTTCAGTTTAAAACTGAAAAACATACTGGATGAGCAATTCAATCCAGAGGAGCCGAATGCAGTGTGGGTCTCTGATATCACCTACATTGTTACGGTCAATGGTTTTGTGTACCTGACCAGCATCATGGATCTGTTTTCACGAAAAATCATCGGCTGGATTCTTAGCAGAACACTCCATGCGCAGCACGTCGTTGATTGTGTCAATCTTGCAAAACAGAAACGACGCATTGATAAGCCGCTCGTTTTTCATAATGATCGCGGAACACAGTACGTTTCAGATGCCTTCAAGGAAGCAACAGTTGATTTCATAAACAGTTACTCCAAAAAGGGATATCCCTGGGATAACGCATGCATAGAGTCCTTCCATGCGCTAATCAAAAGAGAATGGCTCAATCGCTTTGTGATTCTTGATTATCAGCGTGCTTACCGTCTTGTATTCGAATATATAGAGACGTTCTACAACACGGTAAGGATTCATAGCCACTGTAATTATCTATCGCCGGATCAGTATGAAGAGGAATTCCTGGAGAAACTGGAGAAATCACTCAAAATTGCGGGCTGAATATCATTACATAGGAGCAAGGTCATTTTTAACTTGTACTTTTTCTTGACATAGGACCAATTTGTCAAAAAATCAACCTCAGACGATCTTCATCTCTTTCAGACTTCGCACTCCGATTCCGGCTTCATCTCCAATCGTCAAATAGCCATCCTTCAGCACATGACATGTATCTGCCATATCCGGCTGGGTCGCATAGCAGGTGATATCATTTGACATCGTAGATGTCGGAAGGGACGATGCAAGATGAAGGCAAACAGCTCCATTAATCTGTGTATCGTATGTACTGGTGGCTACACAGCGGATTCCTGCGGATGCCGCAATTTCTGAAATCGTAACAGCATTTTGGATCCCGCCGGTTTTGACAAGCTTCAGAACAAACACATCGGCCGCCCGCTCATATGCATACCGGACTGCATCCTGAATCGTATTGATCGCTTCGTCAACTCCAATCACAACACCGGTATCCCGTTTCAGCTGCTTTGTCCCATTAAAATCATGTTTATCAAGCAACTGTTCATACACTTCCAAATCCAGATCACAGGTCTTTCGAATAAACTTATATGCATCCGAATAGCTGTATCCCGCATTGGCATCCACGCGAAGTTTCATTTCATATCCAACAGCATCCCTGACTGCGCAAACCCGGCAGATATCTTCTTCAACATCCGTACCAATCTTCATTTTTATGCTGTGATACCCTTGTTCCCGATACTGGACCGCCTTTTCCACCGCCTCATCAATTCCCATGATTCCGAGATGGCGATTGATCATAACCTTCTCCCGCAGCTTCCCACCGAACATCTGGTAAAGAGGAATCTTCCGTTCTTTCGCCGCAAGATCATAAAAAGCA
Source organism: Moryella indoligenes (assembly GCF_030812885.1). NCBI lineage: Bacteria > Bacillati > Bacillota > Clostridia > Lachnospirales > Lachnospiraceae > Moryella > Moryella indoligenes. Next base: position 32,787 of record NZ_JAUSTO010000018.1, on the reverse strand, counting down.
GCCTCCAATGCCATCTTGGCCGCTGCATGCCCCGGGAGCTTATGATTCCATCGATTTCTGGCTTCCCACAGATTTGCCGCGTCTACTCCTATGATTTCCGATATAAGTTCCTTCTCAAGTACATACTGTACAAATTCCGCGTTTGGCCGGTAAATTTCGGGAGCGGAGTCGCCTCGCCCCAGCCACAGAGCCCGTTTTCGTCTGTAAGCTTTACGATCACGTGACCTTTTACCTGTGCCGGACGTCCATAAGCCGTTGCCAATACGACTGTTTTTCTGTGCAGCAAAAACACCTCTGCTGATACAACTTTTCCCATAGGTCAAATCTCCTTCCTCTAATTCTATCTCCTTATACAGGAAAAAGCAGGTTTCCCTGCTATTTCCGTTATCATTCAGTATCTTTTTTCATTCCTGCTGTCAGATCCGCTCTGCCTGTTTCTGAATCTCCCTAAGTCCCATACAAAGCCGGTTCCTCATTCGCAGATATTCGCTTCTCGCCATTACATAAACATCTAACGGCGTATTTTCCTTTGTGATTCCCTTGCAGCGTCCAATCGCCCCAAAAATCCCAAATCCATCACCATAATCATGCAGATATGGTGCTTTTCTGCAGTAAACGATATGGAGCAGCTTTCCCACTGTCTCTTTCAGGAAAAGATCACTGTCCTCCATACTTTCCGCGCGCTCGGCCGCCTTTTCCAACACCGCTTTCGTTCTGTTCCATTCAGCGCAGATCTCCGTCGTGTCAAACTCCGGTGCTAATCCGGACAATGTCTTCTTTAATCTGCCATCCAAATCTTCTAAAAAGGCTGGAATATTTACAGGAATCATCTTTGCGTTCTGAATATCATCCAACATTTCCATGTTGATCTTTGCATCACGCATCATGATCTTCTCGTCGAGTTTATCGATCGTATCTTTCGGGGTATGCCACCATGGTCCGCCGCTTGGGCAGTCTGACAGACGTTTTTCCGGAAACGGTTCATATTTTAACATGATCGTGAGCGGCACATAGGCCCCCCAGAAAGACTGATCTGCTCCACGGATCATCGGAGTATACGCATTTGGTCTCTTTCCCGTGTACTTTTCGATCAGATCTGCTGTATAGGAAACGCCCTCAGAACCTGCTGTCCGTGCTACGATCTGCTCTGAGTTTTTGCACCCGGTCAGATCCAGATTCACATGCGCCACACAGTTCTTTCTGAGATCTGCATAATGGCTGTCGCAATACCATGTGGATCCGGAGAATCTTCCATCTGAATGACCGGACCACCATGCGATCCGTACTCCACGCTTTAATTCTGACCGATGTGCATAAAGCACTCTCGCATACTCCAAAAGGATCGCATCGCTGACCGCGTTATCTGTAATTCCCTCATACCAGGAGTCGTAGTGACCGGAAACAAGCACAAAACTGTCACTCTTTCCCTTGATATCAACAGCCACCATGGAACTTCTGCGGATCTTTGTCTCCATTTCGATCGTGACTTCAGCATCGATTTCTCCTGCTGCTATCTTTTCGATCAGCGCTTCTCCGTCCACGCGTCTGATTCCCGCTGACGGAAGAAATTTCATATATGCAGCCTCGTCAAAATCCGGTGTTCCCCAGATCGTCCCAATATTGCTGTGATGAATATAGTCGCCTTTTGTTGCACAGATATGCAGTACTGCTTTGGCTCCTGCCTCCATTGCCCTTCTCACAAAAACGCCCTTGGATTCCCACGTCAGAATGATTTTGTCGCGAAATGACTCAAAACGATCTTTTTCCTGATTCTTTGTGAGTCCTTTTTTCTTGCTGAGAGAGTCATAATACAACGTTCCCTGAAGGCTGTCTGCTTCTGCACTGTAAACATCTCCGACTAACGGATATTCCACTCCATCAACTTTCGCGAACGCTCGCACCGGAATGCTGAAAAAGCCATCATACTCACAATGCTCAAACGTAATCCCATACTCCGAGAGTTTTTCTTCCAGATAAGAAACCGCTGCCTCTCCCTCTTTTGTTCCGCTGTAACGGAATAGATGATTGAATGTTCCAATCGTCTCCAGCATATTTTTACTGTTTAATTCTTCAAGAAGACTTTCCCTTAATTGTCCCATCTTAACCTCCGATGCCTATTAGAATGGTCCATAATGGATCATCTGTGCAACGATCATTGCAATGCATGCAAGAACGACCCAGCTCACAAATACTTTCTTCATGAATTTCATCCATGTGCCATAGGATACACCTGCTGCCATAAGGTTTGCCATCAGCGCTGAGGACATTGGAATGATATAGTTTCCAAGTCCGTCACCAAAGTTGAACGCAAGGACAACAGTCTGTCTTGTCATTCCGATCAGGTCTGCAACCGGAACCATAAGCGGCATAACGGCAGCGGCCTGTCCGGAACCGGACGGAATAAATACGTTGATCAGAACGTTCGCGATAAACATCATCGGTCCCTGGATAAATGCCGGGCATGCCATCAGAACATTCGCGATCGCACGTACAATTGTATCGATGATCTTTCCATCAGAAAGTACCTTGGAAATTGCTGTCGCAATACCAATCATGATAGCTGCTGTCATCATCTTTGCTGCGCCTTTGCTAAAGTGTCTTGCAATTTCACTCGGCATCATACCGCCGACAATTCCACCGGCAACTGCAAGCCATACAAACGCAACTGCTATCTCCGTATTGCCCCAGCCAAGTTTAATGCCGCCGTAAACCTGAACAAGAACACTTACAAAAAATACGATCAGTACAAGGATCTGGCGTACTGTGATCGTTGCTTTTTTATCTGCGCTTGTATCCAGCCCTTGTTTTCTTGCATTTTCTTCTAAGTCATATACAAGGCTGTTTTTCGGATCTTTCTTTACCTTCATCGCATACGTAACGATAAAGTATGCATTCAGTGCAAGGAATACTGCGCATAGCACTAAACGATAGCCGATTCCAGAGAAAATCGGAAGATCTGCGAATCCCTGCGCAATCGCTGTGGTTGCCGGAGCTACCGGTCCAATACTCTGGCTTCCACCTGCCGCAAGAACAACAACGGCCACCGCAACCAACGCATCATATCCGCACATACGACAGAACAGAACAAGTACCGGAATAAATCCAATCATACTGACTGGATTTTGACGCATACCGTAAATACCAAATACGATGATCGTTCCGATCAGCAGCAGCTTCTCACTGCTTTTATACTTGTGGATCATAATATTGATCGCTGCGTCAAACGCGCCTGTCGCAAGAATTACTTCGATGGAAGCCGCGCTGAAGATCGTCATCCAGATCAGACTCGAGCCCGCCAATGCTTTCACTATGTAGTTCGGAATTTTAAAGAAACTTACCGGACATTGTTCAACCCATGTGAAAGAGGTCGCGTCAACGATCATTTTTCCCGTTGCCTCATTCTTCACCCTGGCGAATTCTCCTGCCGGGATGATATATGTCATAGCTGTTGCAACAATGACAAACATTACCAGCATAACAAACACGTGAGGAATTTGAAATTTTTTCTTCTGACTCATACATACAACTCCTTTTCTTCTTAACTTTTCGGGAGACCTGATCAGGTTTTCTTTTGTGATTTAACTATAGCAAAATTTCTTACTATTTTACTATAAGCAATATCACATTGTAACAAATGCTACACTTTTCCCGTTTTGCTCTATAAATCTATACTTCTTGACAATTTTTAGACTCAATGATAAACCTTTCATAACTGTATGATGTATTTCGCTTTCATATTTTTAAGCTGGAGTCCCGGCATTCCCCGCATTTTAAGGAGGTGTTTAGCTTTGGAACGAGAATACTGTGTAAATTTCGAACCATATATCAACGACGAGCTTTCCGAGCTCGTAAAAACATATGGATATCGCATTGAGGTGCCTGCTAATACATACTATATTAAACCCGGTGAAAAGCTTACAGAAATCACTTATATTGCAAGTGGCTCGACCTCCCACTCCATGTTTGGGCTGACCGGGCAGGAAAAGATTTCCTACATTCTCAGTGCCGGATGGTTTCTTACGGAAAGTCTGTTTGCAAATGAAAAAATGTTTTCGATCGCAGAGCGTTATACCTCTGCGCTGACTGATCTTGTTTTATATAAAATTGATGCCAATGTATATGATATTCTGATTGAAAAAAAGGTATTTCGTGATGCCATTATCCGCAGTCTGAGCAATAAGCGGGCATTCTTACAGCGGGAACTTGAAAGTGTAACTCTCGAATGCGTGAAAGAACGTTTGAAAAATTTCTTTGTTCTCCTGTCCGATCCGGTATCCAGCAAAGACCGCACTTGGTATCCGTTGAGCCATTATTACACACATCAGGAGATTGCCTCTATTATAGGAACAAACCGGGTGACGGTGAGCCGCCTGATCAGTGAACTGGCCCGCGAAGACTTTCTCCGTGTCATTAATAAACGGGTGGAACTCAACAGCATCCATATTGCCGACTAAATTTAGTCCCTCTTAATATCTAAAACAGAACAGATCTGGTATTTACACATAATACCAGATCTGTTCTGTTATTTCTTATTCTCTATCTTGTTTCCCCATCTCGCACATCAGCGCGATCATATGTTTTATGGATGCCTTGTAATCATCCAGCTTCATATTTTCATTCGGTGCATGATGGTTTGCATTTGTATTTCCTGGTCCTACGCCAACGATCGGCATATCCGGCCATGCGCGGTGGAAATAGATCGCCGGGCCACCACCAAGAGCTGTCGGCTCGATCACCATCGGTTTGTCGTAAACTTCCGCCGCGGAATGTTCCAGCCATTCCTTTAACGGAATATCCACGCTGGTACGGACCGGAGTATTTCCGCCTCTGCGTACGACTTTTACATCTCCAAAACCATGCCTTTTCAGGTGTTCCCGCAGCTGTGCTTCCACCTTATCCGGAGACTGGTTCGCAACCAGATAAAATCCGATCCGCGCGTATGCTTTGTGCGGCACGATTCCTCTGGCTCCATTGTAAAGTTCACCGGCTTCCAGACCGCAGACTGACATGGATGGCTCCATATAGATCTGCTTTTTCAATTCCAACCCACTGCTTCCCCGCAGGAATGAGGCAATTCCCAGTTTTTCCAACTGGCTCTTTTCATTATATGGAAATGCATTTAATATCTCTTCATCCTTTTTCGTCACCGGAAGGACATCATCATAGAATCCTTCAATCGTGATTCTCTCATCCGCACTTTTCAGACTTGCAAGCGCCCATACAAGCCGCCAAGATGCACTTGGAACATATGTCCCCATTCTGGCATGAACATCTTTTTTCGCAGTTTCTACCGACAGTTCAAAGCTCACACTTCCCCTGACGCCGAATCTCGCCCATGGTCTTCCTGCTTCATCGCGGCGCCCATTTTCCCACAGGCAGACGTCTGCTTTCGATAATTCTTTAAACTTTTCTGATTGTTCTCTAGAAAACTTTGATAAAGACGGGCTACTCGTCTCCTCATCGCCCTCAAACAGGAATTTTACATTGATCGGCAGCTTACCCTCCACTGCAAGAATCGCTTCCACCGCCTGAATTCTTGAGAGAAGAGGACCTTTATTATCCGACACACCTCTCCCATAGAGGACACCATCACGGATCACCGGACCGAACGGCTCGTTGGACCACAGCTCATGTTTTCCCTCTTCCACGACATCGTAGTGATTATAGAATAACAGAGACGGATGTTTATCTCCATCTTCTCCGGAAACAGAAGCTGAGATTAAGGCATTTCCATTCTCCACTTTCTGAAACTCGTGCGGAATTCCCACTGCACTTAACTTCTTGTCGATCCAGTTTCTTGTCTCTTCCAATCCAGTCTTGTCCCCTGCTACGCTACGGCGGGAACAAAATTCCTTCATTTCCTCCATCATGCGATCAAAATTCTGATCGACATAATCAAAAAATTTCTTCATGATCATTCCTCCCGGTCTCTTTCTTTGCCTTCATGATATCGGAATCCAGTTTTATTTTCTATATGAATTGGTACAGTGTAGCATGGGTTACATTTCCACTTATCATCTGAGCATCTGGCCAGCATTTTCTTTCTGACATGAGCAAAAGAGACAGTATGAATCTCTCCACACTGTCCCTTTCCTTCTTCTATCCTATTTCTTAACTGTTCAGTACCTCACAGTTACGCGCAAAAATTCATTCCAAATCGGCTGTGCCGATAGGATTTTTGCCTTCTATTCTAAGTTTTCTTACGGTCAGCGCAGTAAATGCGCAGACCTACTGAACAGTTACAGTGTCTCATACATTGCTTTTAATTCTTCCAGAATCTTCTCCTTTGTTCTGCCAACCAACCCCAACTGTTTAATATCCGCGTTTTCATTTTTCATACGCTGGACAAACTCTTGAATATCAGCATAAACTCCTTGGGGAGCCACTACCTTGGCGGTGGGGTCAATCAACTCCGTCAGGCGGAAAACATCATTCTTATGTTTCTTGATATTTTTGCTATCAACGTGTTCTCCTGCGGCCTTACGATCTGTCAAATCCATCCACGCTTTTGCCTTAAATGGAATCAAATATGCCGCATCCAAGACAGTCACTCCATCAACGACAACTTTCCCCTGCTTTAAAAATTCGTAGTAATCATTGTCTAAAAGAATAGCAGACAGACTCGAAATATCTTCGTCCATCGGCAACGGCGTTAAAACTGCATCTTCTGGAAGCTGAATAGCGTCCAGTTTTCGAGTGAAAAGTTCAATCATCGCAGGATATTGATTTGTAATTGGGTGACTAAACCGATAAAACTGCGGTACTCCCGAACTTTTGTTGCAATGCTCATATCCCGCCTGTTTTACATATTCCCAGAATTTCTTTCCGAAATTTGCGTCAACTGCTTCTATAATCAGAACAAGGTCAATGTCCTTTGTTGCTCGGAAATCCAAACCTTCTTCCGTCATCAGAATGTCACACGCTGTTCCTCCAATGATAGCATATTGTTCTTCACTGCCCTTGAACCATTCCTTAAAGCTATCAATTCCTGTAACCATCTATCTTCCTCCACAGTTCATTCAACATTTCTTCTACTGCTTCTTCAACCCGTTCATCTGCATCTTCTCTCAATGTCAATGCCAAAGAAAGCTCGTCTACAGTATTTCGTGTAGACAATTTTCGTGGATTATATCTCCACATCTCTACGGCCACTTGCTCCTGCGAATTCTGCAAGCTATTGGTCATAACATCTTTCCATTGAGAGATTTTTTCTGCCGCATAACATCTGACATTCGGTGTGTTCAGCATGGAATACTCTGCCAATGCCGAATATCCACTTTCCAACAGCTCTGTTCCCACCAATTCTTTCGGAATATAAACCGTCCGTTTTCTTGGATTCAGCAACTTATCTCCTGCTTTTTGGAACAGTATTTTCGGAGAATCCTCAGAGTGCAAAATCCGCTGCACACCTACTTTCCTGATATGCAACAATCCCATTTCTTCAAGTTGTCTCGATGCCCTTGATATAGAAGTAGGTGTCAGTTCCAAGTCCTTCGCAGCTTGACTTGTGGCTAATTCTTGTGCGCCTCCATAAATGAAATGCAGTAGAAGCATCTGCGCCGATGGAAGCATTTCTTCTCGTGGCTTTTTTTCGGCACTGCACCGTTCCTGCAAATACACCGCCATAAAGGGCAAATAAATTTGCTTTCCATCTACAATAAACGGAATCTTTTCACGAATCAAATATTCTTTCTGGCGAAAGCTAAGTTCTTTTAGCACCAGCACAATAGGCAAGTTCTCATTATTCTGTATCCGAGCAATATGCTTTTTCAGCACTTTAATCTGCTCCAGTTCTGTCTTAGGATAAAGAAAAATCATCTTCTGTTCATTCATAGACACCATCTGTAAGCGATACCTTGTGGCTATAAAATTGGGCAAATGCTTAAACTCTACATCCTCATAGGTAACCTTGAGTCCCAGAACTTTATCGAGATATTCCATGTCATCACCTGCAATTTTAACTCTTTTTCTGTATTATAACTCTTTTTGAGTTAATATACAATATTTGAGTTAAGAACAGTTGAAAATCGACATTATTAAAAATTATTTTTACAAAAAGGCCCGATGCAACATGAGCATTACACCCACACTGCACCGGACATTCCATCATCAACCGCTCTGTCTATTTTCTTCTTCCTGCTGCACTTACTGCTCATGCAGCTTCTCTTTCTTCTGCTCGTCCTCTTTCAAGATTTCCTGCACAATCTTCTGTGCTTCAGACCCCGTCTTTAGGATGTAGCACTAGAATTCTGTGGGAGCAATTTCATATCAAACCTCTCAGGACCAGCATATTTGCTGGCTTTTTTTATTTTTCAAAAACTTTCTAAATTGCAAAATCAAGTAGGACAGCAGAAAAGAGTTCCTCCGGCGAAGCATATGCAAACGATTTACGGGGCAGCCGATTAATCCAATTCTGAATTTCCAGGATTTTATCCGCAGAAACACGATCAAAAGAACTGCCTTTAGGTAAAAAGCGACGAATCAATGAATTCTGCTTCTCATTCAGTCCGCGCTCATACGCAGAGTATGGATGTGCATAATAAACGGGTAAGCCTGGGAGTAACTGAGGCAATGACGCAAACTCACTGCCGTTGTCACTCGTGATAGAACGAAATACGCTGTCGAAAACCTTGCCGTATAGCTTACGCAGAGCTTTTATACCCTCCTCGACCGCCGACATACTTCGACCGGTAATCTTTATGATATATCGAAATCTTGTGCTCCGCTCATCCAGAGTCAACAGTACTGCTTTCGAGTCTTTTCTTCCGACAACCGTATCTATTTCCCGATGCCCAAATTCTTCCCGTCGGTTGATGACTTCAGGTCGTTCCGCAATGCTCAGGCCGTACAGGCGTTTATGGCGCAAGTGTCGTTTACTATTTCGTCTCCGCTTCGTTTTTCATAATGATCGCGGAACACAGTACGTTTCAGATGCCTTCAAGGAAGCAACAGTTGATTTCATAAACAGTTACTCCAAAAAGGGATATCCCTGGGATAACGCATGCATAGAGTCCTTCCATGCGCTAATCAAAAGAGAATGGCTCAATCGCTTTGTGATTCTTGATTATCAGCGTGCTTACCGTCTTGTATTCGAATATATAGAGACGTTCTACAACACGGTAAGGATTCATAGCCACTGTAATTATCTATCGCCGGATCAGTATGAAGAGGAATTCCTGGAGAAACTGGAGAAATCACTCAAAATTGCGGGCTGAATATCATTACATAGGAGCAAGGTCATTTTTAACTTGTACTTTTTCTTGACATAGGACCAGATCAATGTTTCTCACCTTTAACAGACCTTGTTGAACATAGTTATAAAGCGTCTTTGTACAAACCGTTTCCTGAAAATCACCATTTCTTTTCGCTGAGCCACAAATCGTATCGGGAGACAGCTTTTCGATCAGCACCTGCTTTACTGCAAAACGCACGAAAGCTCCGGCTTTTATGAGTTTCTTTGGCGTATGGCTGTTCTTACGCCGTTTTTCATAAACACTCTGTCCCGTATCTCCAAAGTATCGGATATATGGCTTCAGCTCTCGTCCCAGCTGTTTGACACTGCCTCTGGCGAGTTCGTTATATAATGTTGACCTTGCAATGCCGACTTCACGTGCAATCTGGCTTTTGGAAAGTTTCAGCTGCAATAAGATCTCAATCTGTGCCCGCTTTTCGCGTGTCAGGTGGTGATATCTTCTTTTTGTGGTATACTCTTTCTGAGCCATGACGAACCTCTTGGTGTTTTATGGTGTGGTAACTTCAATGATACCACGAGTTCGTCATTGGCTCTCTTTCATTGTCCTACTTCATCTTACAATCAACCGGGTTGCAAAAATATCAGATCGAAAATATATAAACCTTGCACGAAGTTCCTCTTTCATAAAAGATTTTTCGGAGTCAACAGGGCTCCCGTTAACCTCTTACTTTCTCGGAAATACGGAGATACCAAAAGTGCTAAGTCATAGGTTTTAACCCATGGCTTAGCACTACTTTTTCATCTCAACTCCAAAAGACAGATAGTATATCATGTCCTTCTTCAAAATGTTTGTATACTCTTTGAATAAATTATGAAGAATTTCTTAATATTGACCATTTTGATGCAATAAAAATCGTTTTTCCTGCATTAATATATATCAAACTTATTGTTCAATAGACTCACATACATAAAACGAACAGGTTTCCCCATTAAAAAGCTGTACTCCCGCATACAGAGGTTCTCTATCATATGTATATGTCACACTCTTAATATACAGAAGTGGCGTTCCCTTCTTTACTTTCATCAGTTTTGCTTCTTCTGCCGTAGCTCGGCATAATTCAATCCGCTTCTCTGAGGAAGCGACTCTTACCTTTGCTTCGTCCTGCAGGCACTCAAACAGAGAATTATCATTAAACTGTTTTTCCAGAAGAAATGAATATTTTACTGGAAAGTAATTCTTCTCAATAGCCACCGGTTCACCATCCGCTGTACGCAGGCGCGAAATATAAACCACATAGGATCCTGATTCCAGATTTAACTGTTTTTGAATCTTGTCATCTGCCAGAACCAACTTATTTTCAAGCATCTGTCCTCCGGGTTTCATATTCAAATGACGGCACATTTCTGAAAAGCTCTGGAGATTTTTTATATCCTTCGCGAATTTCTGGCGACAAATGAAGGTTCCTTTTCCTTGCTTCTTCTCCACAAGGCCCTGGCTCACCAGATCGTCCACTGCACGCCGAACCGTAATCCGGCTTACATTATACTGTTTTGCTAACTCTGCCTCTGCCGGAATTCGTTCCGTTACATTATAAACCCCATTTTCAATATCTCGTTTCAAACTCTCCACAATCTGTGCATATAATGGAACTATGCTGTTTGGATTTGTATTTGCCTCCATTTCCCTCTCCATCTCCTTCATTTTATTCTTCATATTTAATTAAGCCTTACATCCCACATTCCAAATGATATATAATGTTATATACTCTATCGTACTATTTGTATGGTTCTAATACAAGCATTTTTTAAGTTTTTCTTAAATAATTGTATTTTTTTTACTCAGAATGAAACACAAAAAGACAAGCCTGCAACAACTACAAGATTGCAGGCCTGCTTTCATATTATGTTTTTGTTTTTGCATCAATCATTAATAATCGAATTTCCACATATAACGCCGATATGTCATCGGATGCATTCTCACATCTGCCATTGCTGAAATAAACTGCTTGGAAATCGGATGGAATAAAAGCGAATTGAAGTATTCCGCTACTCTCTCATCCAGTTCACCTAAACCTAGCGTCGCTGCATCAATAATCCAATGATGGCCACCAAACTGATTTAAAAAGCGTTCTGCTCTCTCATCCACCGGTCTTGTGCGTCCAATGCTCTTGAACAGGAGAATGGCAAGATTCTTGTCACAGGTTTCAAAAGCACCATGGAAATATTCACCGGAATGAATCGGAACACAGTGTACGGTCTGCATCTCCTGGAAGAAGCAGAATGCATCTGAATAGGATACCTCCCAGGCTGCACCACTTGACATTACATTCCATACCGTATCATCTTTGTAGGTCATGGCAAATTTAGCTGCCTCCGCACGTACATCTGTATATGCTTTTCCGTAAATTGTTTCCAGCTTCTCGAATCCTTCCAGAGCCTGATCATATGCCTCATAATTGTCATATTCTTTTAAGAGCCAGAACGCAATCTTTAACGCAGTACCCTGACTGTTATAATGAACTAAGGTCGGATCCTTGTACCACTCGTCTGCATGATAGTAGGTAATATAATAATCTGCCGTCTGAGCTGTCAGAGAATCTGCATATCCAGATAAGCCAACCGTAACAGCACCTTTTTCTTTTGCCACCTTTAATGCTTCTACTGTTTCTGCCGTTGCCTTGGTGGAGGTTCCAATCACAAGTGTATTCTTATCTACATTCTTCGGAGTTGCATTCACGAACTCACTGCTGTTATATCCCTGAACACGCAAAGAGCTCTCCTGATTTAACAGAAACCGTGCCGGATAGGAGGATGCAAAGGATCCTCCGCAAGCCACGAAAATAACCTGTTTTAATCCGCCATTTTTATCCAGATCTGCTTTGGCTTTTGTCATCGCATCAATGACTTCCTGCATACCTTTAATCATAGAATTAATCCTCTCTTTCTTACGTTTTGCTGTATCTTACCCTCTGAGGGCTTTGGTTGCCTGCTCATCCACCTGATAATAAACTCCGTTTGATACAACAACTACACCATAATCTTTTTTCGCTACCTCTACAGACACCTTTTTCTCTATGACATCCTTTAATACCTTTTCCGGCTCACGCTTCATCGGATCACCATATCCGCCTGCACCAGGAGTTTCAACCCGGATGATATCGCCCTTCTTTAACGAAAAACTGGTTGTCTTGTGTCCCATTTTTGTGATAGTTCCATCCGGAGTTACACGGTAGAATGCACCGGCAGCGCCTTCTTTACCACCATCTAATCCCCATGGATGGAATTTATGACGATCACCTAATCCGGTATATGCCACATCATCCTGCATCATCTCTAACTCACGCTCGATACCAAGACCGCCTCTAAACTGGCCGGCACCGCCTGTATCTTCCTTCAGTTCATATTTTCTGGCAAGAATCTTTGTGAACTCCATCTCGGTTGCCTCAATCGGCATATTAGAGGTATTGGTCATGTTTACCTGAACACCAGATAAACCATCTAATCCCTTCGAAGCACCGCCGCCTCCGGCAATAACCTCGTGGAAAATAAACACACTGTCTGTGCCGATTGCACCTTCACCTGCTAAGATGGTGGTGGTACAAGCACCATTACCAGCGGTTACTACGGTATCTGGGAAGATTGGTGCCAATGCTCCGAAAATGGCATCCGGGATTCGCTGCTGGCAGTCAATCTGTGCACCAATCGGACTTGGTTCTGTCGGATTAACGATACAGCCCTTCGGTGCAATGATCTTAATCGCACGGTTAATTCCCTCATTGGCTGGGATATCATCTCCCATTAATGCCTTAATGGAGAAGAATACGGCTGCTTTCGTACAAGGGTACGGCACATTGATCGGTGCTTTAATCTGCTCAGCGGTTCCTGTAAAATCAATTGTTAGGTCATTACCCTTAATGCTGATTTTCACTTTAATCGGAAGCGGATCCGGATATTTGTCGCCGCAACCATCCACATAATCGGTATAGCTGTATTCTCCATCCGGAAGTTCTGCAACGACTGCACGGACACGGCGCTCCGAATAGCCTACCAGCTCTTTCATACACTCAATCAAATCATCCTGATAACGGGCATAAGCTTCCTGAATTCTCTGTACACCAATCAGGTTTGCTGACATCTGTGCGGTCAGGTCGCCCTCTCTTTCCTGTGGAACTCTGGTATTATCAAGAAGAAGATCCATAACACTCGGAATCAGTTTTCCATTCTGGCGGATACGGATTACCGGAATTCGAATACCTTCCTGGAATAAGCTATCTGCATCTCCGGAGGTAGAACCCGGTACCTTACCACCGATATCTGAATGATGCGCAATATTGGCAATCCAACCAACCAGCTTATCTCCCACAAAGGCCGGTGCTGCGATTACGATATCCGGCAGATGATTGCCACCGCCATGATACGGGTCATTGGCAATATACATATCACCCGGCTGAACATTTTCCTTTCCGAATTTTTCATAAATATTAGGAACTACACTCAGCATCGAGCCTAAAAGTGCAGCTAAACTTTCCACCTGGGCAACACTATTTCCATCCGGGTCAATGACTGCAGTACACACATCGCGGCGTTCCTTCATATTAGTAGAATATGCACTGCGAACAATGATTCCATACGTCTCCTCAGCAATGGACATCAGAAGATTGCGGACAACCTCAACTGTTACGGTATCAATTTGTTTTGCCATCTTACTTCGCCTCCTCATCATGAATCTTTAAGTTGTGATATCCATCCACGTGGATAACCCATCCCTTCGGAACCACCAACGTGGTATCCATCTGTTCACAGATACACGGACCAGGAATCGACTGACCCGGAACAAATTTATCTCTTACGTAGACCGGTGTTTCAACATACTCATCACTGTTCTGGAACAGAACCTGACGAACCTCGATCGGTGCCGGAATCGGTGCCTCCGGATGAAGCTCTGCAGCTTTCAGGTCTGGCTTATCGATAACACCGATAGCGGATACACGATAACTTACAAACTGTACAATCGCATCTTCTTTGCAATAACCATAGCTTCTCTTGTGCTCTGCATGGAAATCAGCCAGTGCTTTCTTCAAGGTCTCTTCCTTCATCTTTCCTGTCGGAACTGGAATGCTGATCTCAAAGTTCTGACGCTGATAACGCATGTCAACAGCAAATTCAAAGTAACGTCTGTCTGACGGAACACCTTCTTTATCCAGAAGACCGGTTCCCTGCTCTACCATATTGTCAAACTGCTCATTGATGGCATCTAAGTTGCTGGCTTCACCATTCATGATCTTGGTTCTGGATAAGTCAAATTTTGTATCTGCCAGAAGAAGTCCAAGGCTGCAGAGAGTACCTGGATGCAGCGGAATCAGTACTTCCTTCATTCCCAGTTCTTTTGCCACTTCACATGCATGAAGCGGACCGGCCCCACCGAATGCCATCAGGCTGAATTCCCGAACATCATATCCCTTTTCTACGGATACGCTTCGAATCGCACGAACCATGTTGGAGTTTACGACTGTGATAATACCACTGGCTGCTCGTTTCATATCCAGATTGGATTTATCACAGATTTTTGTCTTGACAGCGTTTTTAGCCAGTTCAATATCTACATCCATTCTGCCGCCAAGAATCTTTTTCTGGTTCAGCTTACCAAGAACAATATTGGCATCTGTTACGCAAGGATTCTCACCGCCGCGCATATAGCAAGCCGGTCCAGGTGTTGCGCCCGCACTCTTAGGTCCTACCTTTAAGGCACCGCCTTCATCAATCTTTGCAATGGAACCGCCACCGGCACCGATGGTAATAATATTAATCATCGGGATTCTGGCCGGATATCCTTCTACATAACGCTCATTAGATACCTGCGGTGTATAATTTTCAATTAGGGAAATATCTGCGCTGGTACCACCCATATCAAAGGTAATAATCTTGTCTGCTTCGCACTGTTTGCCGATATAAGCAGCTGCGATAACACCGGCACTCGGTCCGGACAATGCTGTCTTAATCGGGCAGTCGATGGTTTCTTTTATTGAAATGATGGAACCATTGGACTGGGTTACATAGGGCTCTACCTGAATACCAAGCTTTGCAATGGAATCACGGAAATTGTTTACATATTTCTCCATAACCGGTCCCAGATAACTATTCATAACCGTTGTACTCATACGGCTGAACTCACGGAACTCCGGTGCCAGTTTACTGGAAATCGTAACATATGCCTCCGGAAACTCTTCATGAATGATTTCTTCAATTCTTTCTTCATGAACCGGATTAATGAATGAGAATAAAGTACAAACCGCAATTGCCGTTACGCCCTGTGCTTTTAAATATCGAACAACCTCTCTTGTTTCATTCTCATCCAGCGGAGTCTCAACACTGCCATCGTAACGGATTCTCTCTGTTACCGTACAGTTTAAACCGGACGGAACCAGAGGATACGGTTTCTGTGCCTGAAGGTTATAAAGAGATGGACGTCTCTGGGTTCCAATTTCCATCAGATCCTTAAATCCTTTGGTAGTGATAAGGCCAAGGCGGCATCCTTTCTTCTCGATTAATGCATTGGTTCCTACAGTTGTACCGTGTGCCAGATAACTAACTTCTTCCGAGGCTGCTTTCTTAATCTCTAATAAATCCCGCACGCCCTTTACAATTGCTCTGGACGGATCCGCCGGTGTGGAACTGTCCTTGTAATTGAACAACTCACCTGTTTCCTGATTAAAAACAGAAAAATCTGTAAACGTTCCTCCAACGTCTACGCCAATCATATGTGACATAGTATTTCCTCCTATGTAGTGTATTTTTCAAGCTGCACCTTCCGGGTATGGTCGTTTACCCATCCGGACTTTTTAGGATGTTGACACTATACGGTTTATATTGTTATATAACGTCATATCTCTTTTGCTGACAACATACTCTTCTTTCCGTCACTTGTCAATACTTTTTCAATCAAAAACTCCTTGCTTTTTGAGCCACCCTATGCTCTGTATATCTGCCTGCCTTGGATTAGAACGATACCTCTGATCGTTCTGCTCCAGGGCATACATTCCCTTATATCCAGCTGATTCTAGAATATCCAGATATTCACAGATGGGAAGATCCCCATCCCCAAGGGCCATGTGAACCGCCGGGTGGGAATCATGGAGATGAATATGGGCCAATTCTTCCCCATGGGCTAAGTAACGTTCTATCTTCTGATCCATATAAACCATTTGTCCTATATCCAGCATAGGCTTCATGCTTCCTGAAGGCATAAGGGAAATCATCTCTTTCTGCTGCTCCGGCGTGTTCAGCACATTCGAAGACAGAGGTGTCAATGTCTCCAGCACAAGTAAAACACCCCTTTTCTGAGCCTTCTCTGACAAACGATGCAGGCTCTCTTCGCTCCGCTTCCACGCATCCTCCACCGGTTTGTTAAAATAACCGCATCCAGCTGAAACCAACACCTTCGGGCATTTCAATATTTCTGCTGCATAAAATGCACGTTCAAAATTGCGTATGCTATATTCACGTATTTTTTCATCTTCTGCTGCCAGATTGACCGGATACTGGCACTGCTCCGGCGTGATGCAGCATACTGAAAGCTCCCGGCTCCGAATCTGAGCAGCTTTTTCTTTCAGCTGCGCTTCGTCCATCGTATCCAGACAGAAGGACGGACCTGCTGCCCAGAGTTCCACATTTTGCATTCCCAGTAAAACAGCCGTATCCAGAAAGTACTCGAATGGATACCGCAGATACTGATAGCTCCCCAGTGCAAATCGTTCCTTTGATATCTGCACCATGGCCCTCACTTCCTTTTTTATTTTAGTTTTTATAATTCTCTGTAAATCCGGTCATGCTCAGTCTTCGGTACCGGCACACCGTCTCCAAAGGCACCATTCTTCAAGCAGGTTCCTGCTGAAAATACAGCTGCCGCTTTCAATGCCTCCGGAAGTATCTCCGCCCTTATCTCACTGTTTTTCCAGTTTCCCTCCGGTTGTGTTTCCAGCTTTTTCAAGATGGTAATCAGCATAGCAGTGGCAAAGCTGTCTCCGGCTCCCATGGTATCCACCGGAGTGACATAATCCGGCAGCTGGCGATAAAACCGATCCCCATCAAAAACCGTTGCTCCCTTACTTCCACGGGTAGCTGTCACCACACCACATCCCTTTTCATGCAGCTTCCGGCACAGTTTTTCTGTCTCCTCATCATTCAGATCACTACAGGATAAAAATGCAAAATCAATATAGGGGCAGACACGTTCCACCCTGTCTTCCTCATTCCAGCGATACGAAAAATCATAGCTTACCAATGGAGAAAGTCCATGCAGGGCTGGAAGCAACCCATCGGTAAATCCATTGTTGGTTGTATGAATCAAATTAAAACCATCTGCATATTCCAGATCCTCTTTTTCCAGATAAATTGGATGCTGCTGCAGAACACCACCTTTATTGCTTCCTTTAAATACACGATCTCCATCAACAAGGGTTACTCTAGCAAAGCCATTTTCCCCTTCATAGATGCGGCAATGACTGTGTCCGACCCCATGGGAATCTAAAGATGCCTGCACGTGGTCCGCTACTGCATCCTTTCCAAATACTCCCATAAAATCCGATTCTGCTCCCAGCATTCTTGCATATACCGCAAAGTTTACTGCCTGACCACCCGGATACATGGTTCTAGTATGCAGATATACATCACACACATTATCTCCAAGACCTAATACTTTCACCATTTTCTGTTTCCTCCTGTATTTTTACCTATTAAATTTGTTTTGAAACGAAAAGCGGCCGCCTGGAAGAGGCCGCCATTTCCTGGCAGTTCTGTCCCAAGCGGCAGCATTATTCTTAATTTTAGTTTTACTTATTTATTAAACTGACGAGTCTGATCATAGAGATCCTTAGTTGTAAAGAAGCCTTCATCCTGAAGCTCTTTTCCTAACGGTGCAGCTGCATCAATAAATGCCTGGCGATCAATGTCACAGAATGTTACGCCGCCTTCGTTAATTAACCACTCTTTATCTTTCTTCCACTTGTCGAGAGTTCTTTCAGAATGATGAGAAGCCACCTGTGCTGCTGCATCAGAAATTACTTTCTGATCTTCTTCCGATAAGCTGTTCCAGAACTGAGTGGAGAAGCAGATCTGCTCAACCGGATATGCGTAATCCACATCTGCTACATATTTTGCAGACTCATAGAGACCTGCAGAACGATAGGAGTCTTTCGAACACTCACCACCGTCAACTACGCCCTGCATTAAAGCAAATGGATATTCGGACCAGGCGACTACAACCGGTGTTGCACCCATGGCTCTCGCATTTTTCTCAAAGATCGGAAGGTTCGGGATACGGTACTTCATGCCAACCATATCTTTCGGGCTCTTAATCTCTCTGTTTGCAAAGAAGATACGCGGATTCTTCTGGAATTCGAAGTTTACTACGTGAATTCCCTGATTATCAAGACTCTCCCAAATCGGATCTGCCATGTCACTTTTTAAGTAGTTAATCATGGAATCATAACTGTTAAATGCAAATGCCATAGAAAGAATGTTTAAATCGGATTCATAGGTTGCCAGGGTATCTAAGGCACACATCATGCCCTCCTGCAGTCCTACCTGAAGGTTCTCCAGCATCGTAGTCTCATTGCCAAGCTGCTCTGCGGGATAAAACTCAAAGTAATATCTGTCTCCGATCTTCTCATTTACCAAATCACAGAACTCTTCACAGGACTGCGGTGCCGGCTCTCCGATGGCTCCGGAGTTACCGAATTTGACAACCTTTGCTCCAGCCGGAGCCGGTTTTGTTTCTACTGTTTCAGCTCCTCCTTCTGTCTTATCGGTGGTCTGTGCGGATGTGGTTGTCTGTGCAGTGGATGATCCACAACCTGCTAATGTGCCTACTGCCATGGCTACCGTCAGAGCAAGTGCAATTTTCTTCTTCATAAATTTTCCTCCTGAATTTTGTATTTTGTATTTATAATATCTGCAATTTCTTACTCTTACATGGATCCTAACAGTCTCGGAAGGAACATGGTCAGCGGCTCCCAGAATGTTGTTATCATCAGTGTAATAAACATCGGGATTAGGAACTGTACCGTATATTTCAGTGCAGTTTCAAATTTATTACCGGTCGCCTTCGCTGTTACAAACAACGCTGGTGCCATCGGCGGAGTGATTAATCCAAGTGTTACATTCAGTACGGCCATAACACCCATCTGAACATAGCTCATACCAAGAGCCGTTGCCAGATTCATAAGAAGCGGTGCCACCATAATCAGAATCTGCATGGAGCCAATAAAGCAGCCCAGGAATAATAACATTGCATTTAATACTAAAAGAATGATGATCCTATTTCCTAATGACATCAGAAGTGTTGTCATAAAGCCAATCAGACCACTGGTTACAATTACCCAGTTAAATACCAGTCCGGTTGCACACAGACACATAGCCATACCGGCACTGGCTAATGTATCCTTTAAGGCTTTTGTCAGCATCTTAAAGCTGAGACGTTTTAAACAGATAGCCAGTATGACGCAATACATAGCTGCTACAACAGAGCATTCTGTAGGGGTAAAGATACCGGTCATAATACCAAGTACCAGGATAGCAGGGCCTCCCAATGCCGGAAGTGATGTATACAAAGAGCGGAAACGCTCACCCCAAGATGCTTTCGGAGCTCGTGGACAGGCGATATGCTGGGTTTTCACTGCAATCGGAATCCAGATCATCATAGCTACACCCATTATAACTCCTGGTCCCATGCCAGCCTGGAACATAGCCAGTGTGGAGGTCTGGCTTAAGAATGCCCAGACAACGAAGTTGATGGACGGCGGAATAATCGGTCCAATGCCTGCGGATGCTGCCGTTACTGCTACTGAGAAGTCCCGATCGTATCCGGCTTTTGACATAGCACTTACCTCAATGGTTCCAAGTCCTCCTGCATCTGCCAGAGCAGAACCGGACATTCCGGCAAATACCATAGAAGATAATACATTGGCATGTGCAAGTCCTCCCGGGAGGTGGCCAATCCATTTTTCAAACATTCCAAATAGTCGGTCCGTTAGTCCCACTTCATTCATAAAACATCCTACAAAGAGGAATGCCGGTAATGCCAACATGTTGAAATCAGCTAGGGAGTTTGCTGTTTTCTGAGCAAACATAACAAACGACTGATGGTTAAATACGATGTATTCAAACGCTGAAGCCAGCATTGCGTAGGCAATCGGTACTTCCAGAAGAATTAATACCACAAAGGTGATAAAATAGACGGCTAAATAGGGATCCAGATTAGTCAAGAAGGCCGCCTCCTTCCTTTTCTACCGGTACACAGATGGATTCATCTCCGGTAATTATAAATGCGATTGCTTTATATGCAGACATTATCAGCATAACCACTCCCATCACCAGAACCGGTAATGCATAATAATAACCCTTGCTGATAGGAAGTCCTCCAACGGGAGGCATCTTCTTCTGCATCTGAAACAGCTGCCAAGATGCCGGAATATAAACCCAGCTTATCACTACAATCAAAAAGTTTGTGAATGTAAACGTTCCTCTGCGGAATGCCTTTGGCATACGGTTCATAATAAACTCCAGAACAGCATGACCATTATCCCAATAAACGGTACACCATCCAAGACACATGGACCATATCATCAATGCTGTTACGCATTCATCAATTCCGTATATGGGATTTTTAAATATAAAACGCATCAATACCTGAAGGAACAATAGCGCCATAAAAGCAAATATCACGTATCCGGTAAATACTTCCATCACGTTATTCACTTTATCCATAGCCTTACCAATTGAATAGATATTTTTCTTCATACTCTAATTGCCGCGCTTCGCTGCTGCGAATACGTACTCTCCTTCCTTTAAAATAATTTTTATGATATTCTGCTAAATAAGGTTTTCAAGGTTTTCTTTTTCTGGCCGACCTATCCGTCAAACTACTCGCCCTGTCACCTGAATGTCGCAATACCTTTGCAGACATCATATGTCGTTATGTTATTTTTACCATACTTTTCTTTCTCTTTCAAGTATTAATTTATTTTTATTGTTGTTTTTTATATTTATCATATTCCAACCTCTTTCTTTTTGTGATTTTTGTCAGTTCTTAGTTCATTTGTGACATAGGACGGAAGTTCCTATGTCACAAAAAGCGGAATCCTCTCCTTCATTGAAGAGTAATTCCGCTTTCGTATTATGATGCCAAAGTCAAAATAAATTTTGTTCTTTCGGCTCTCAATTTGTTATATGACATTATATACATTCTAACATTTGTTATTCCATCACCATATATTTTCATTGTCAAGTTTCTCTTTAAAAAATGCAAAAAAAAGCAAATTTATACTTCCTAATATTAAGCTAAGAAGAATCAGCCTTCCCGGATGAAACAGGTCACACAGTTTTCCTCCTGCCAGATTCGCACATACTGTTCCAATCACACTGCTGATAGTCAGACCAATGGAAATACTAAAGCTTTTCAGACGTTCATCCGATATTTCCGCAAAACATTCTACGCTGGCGCTCATATAGAGGGCAAAACTGACTGATTGAAGAATCTGTCCCAGATAAAGGGACCACTCGCCCCCAAAGAGCTGAAAACAAATCGGACGAAGCAGGTTTGTGCCCAAAGCTGCTGCCATCCCCCAGAGGGCCGGATAGGTTTTCTTTTTTCCAATATAGGCTAACAAAAGCAGACTCAAAAACTCTACTGCTGCTCCTATTCCGCAAACATTTCCAAATAATTCCGCATCTCCTCCACGCTCCGCAATAATCAATGACAGGAAGCTGCCAACTGGCCGATGACTGAACCAATAAAGAGTGCTTATTGTTAAACAAAACAAAAAACGACGGCTTTTTACCAATTGCTGAAACGCCTGAACAAACGAAAAACTTTTCTCTGCCTCCCCTTTCTTTCGATGATTGCCAAGCCTGGTATCCGGAAGCAGGATGAGAAATGGAATCATCATAAGAAATAAAAGAATCTGCATCTGAAAATAACGATTCCATCCCCAGTGTTTGAAATAAAATCCTCCAATCACTGACATCACTGCAAATCCAATAGAACCACCGGCACGAATCCGGCTGTATATCAATCCCGGATAACTTTCCTTACTTAAATTAACCCAGGCATCCATCAACTGACTAAAGGGATAGGCCAATCCGGCTGCCAGAACCAGACCAGGCAGAAGCAGCCATGGCTGGTCCATGAATTTTGTACAAAAGGCACAAACCACCGATACGATACCGATACAAATTAAAAGGTATCTCCTAGTGGGCAGAAATGTATCTGTTATATAGCCTCCCACCGGTTCCATCAAAAGATTGGCCAAAAATGTCAAACTGGTAATAATTCCGCAGACAGTGGCACTATAAGATTGTTCTGTTAAAAACAAAACACTGAAACTGGAAAAGACACAATAGGCCGCATAATAAATAAAATAGGCCGAAAAAAACAGAACGGTACAGCTCCTTTTCCCCTTCACAAATGTATCTTTTCCCACCCCAGTCATATCAAAGCCAGCGGAATAACCGCCAGTGATAATCTCTGATTAAAAATGCAGTTTCCATCCTGCCAGCCTTCCTCATAGAAGCAGGCAATCACATTCTTTCCTGCAAGATCCGATGCGCCTCCTTCTTCTGCTATCATAAGTCCATCGTTCCATGTAACACCATCATCCTTACTGAGCCGAATCGTGAGCTTCTGACGAGCGTCAAGACTCCAGCGGACAGACTCTCCCTGTTTCTGCCGTTTCAGTGCTGGTTCATCTCCATAGGCACAATTAACAAAAGCCATCTTCCCATCTGGCAGTGACAAAAGAGCGCCTCCACAGATTGGATCCGGAAGTTCTTGATTTAACCAGGGTTCTCCCCAGTGTATAGTATATTCCCCTTCTATCTCTTTTTTGCTTTCACAAAAAGCTCTTCTTCTGACGCCTGGGATTTCATGGCGCATGGTTGCAAGCAGTGTTCCATCACTCCGTTCTGCCACGGAGCTTTCTGTGGGATCGCCAACCCCGTTTTCCGCCGGAACCACACTGCTGCATCTCCATGTTTTCCCTTGATCCTGACTGGATAGACATGCAAAACACGCTGGGAGATGGGCATTTTCCCCACGGCTCAGCCACAATGGAAGTATCAGTGTCCCATCTTTTTTGCTTATTCCATGACCAGGTGCAATCGCCCACAATGTAACCGGCCATTCTTTCCGGAATCCGTCAATCAGGGATGTCAACTCTCTTTTCGGTCCAAATGATGCACCATTATCATCGCTTTCTTTCAAAAATAATCTCTTATAATCCTGACACCAGAAAAAATAGAGCTTTCCCTCCGTAGCTGCTATTAACAAGGGATTATGAATCAGCTCATCGTCTTTGGGAGAAACCATCGTAACCCGCTCGCCGATTGGCTCTATCGTTTCATCTATCATGCGATATCTTCTTAAAAACAGAGTTCTGCTGTTTCCTCCATCTTTTCTTCCTTCATAGGTCAGGAGCAAATCCCCATTGGAGGCTGTCACGATTCCCGGTACGCGATAGGAATCAAAACCATGCTCATTATTTTCTTCTACCACAATCTGGGTATGTTTTTTTTCTTCCATATGATCCTCTTATCTTACTTCTCCAGTAAAAAAGAACAGTCGTATTGTTTTACATATTTATCCATTCCGGAGGCTGAATATAATACCATCGTACAACAGCTGCCAAAATCACCGGTACGCACTACGACTTTGGCCTTCTGCATCGTTTCCGTTAAGCGATCCTGGCTGATAGTTCCGCCAGGCAGCTGCGGCAACAGCGACTGAATCTTTTGATACATAGCATCATTATACTGGGGCATTAACTCAAACACTTCGTAACGCTCTGCCACCAGGTCGTTCAGGATTGCGCACATCGTCTGTTCAAGGGTTGGAACTCCTCTTATAAGTGACACATCAATTACATTGCAGCCATCCGGGATCGGCATATTTGCATCACAAATCACAATTGCATCCTTATGGCGGGCCGTGGCTAATGCATATCCAAGTTCCGCGTTAATCACCGTATTCTTAATCATTTGTCTTCCTCCTTTTTAATATGTTATATAATGTAATTACGTTATATGATAAGCATAGAGGAAAGAACAAAAAAGTCAATGCTTTCGATAAGATATGGCGTCTTGCTGGCGTATCCATGTAAATAATTCTTGTCGCGTCATTCCACATTGCAAGTGAAGTCAATCTATGTTGCACTTCCCACTGCATCCTCCATTTCCACAGAATTCGCAGCCATGTGTATGCCCATGTCCATAATACCATCGCCCATAGCGATAACCATAGTGGGGGGGACAATGAGCACAGTCTCCCGTGCATCTGCCTGTACTTTTAGGCTTAGGACTGCCAGCCAGAGCCATTCCCATTAGTATACTGCTGAACAGTCCCGGCTTCTTCGGTTGTGTCTCTTTAAGCGGAAATTCCTCATCAAGCTCATCCGGATCAGCATACGGAATGCCACTGCGCTTTGAAATCTTCCTAATCAGCGACTCGTCCACACCATAATCACATAACTCATTCAGCCCATTTTCTGTGAAAATTGCATCTGTCGAGTTGACCAGCTGATGGATAGATTCCTCATCTGGCAGATTCGGAATCAGTGTCAGAACATCCTCCTCTGTAAAGTGCGTTGGTTTGGAAGTAATCCTATCAATCAACTCAAATACCGGTTCCGGATCAGGAAGACAGCTCAGTAGCGTATCCAGCTGTTCCCCCGTATAAGCATCCACAGCTGTCTGAATCAACTTTTCCAGTGCTTCTTCATCTTCGATTTGTCCGCTATCTGCAATCTCCGCAACTTCCGCAGCTCGAAACCGGACTCCCCCTGCTAATGCTCTGCGAAGAATGCTGGTCGCTGTGCGCGTATCCACATACTGAATGCAGTCACATATTTCCTCAGATGGACTTTCATCCGGTCCGAAGTCCTTGATAGAGGCCAGACGGCTATACTGAGTACTTTCCTGCCATCCGTCATATCGCTCGTAATATTCAGCCCAGGTCACTTAGCCGCACCTCCTTCACACTGCATCGCCATCAAAAATCATCTAATGCAGCATCTATTTCTTCCAGCCGATCAATCCAGCCCAAGTCAAATTTCTTCTTGATTGCTGGTCTTTTCTTATCACCACCAACCACTTCAAACCGTTTCTCTTCGGTCCCGAACAAACCTTTCACCTGAATTCTGAAATCCGGCTTGTTGTTGGTCAGTCCCTGCATGAGCTGCACATTCCTGTATCTGGGAAGGAGGATTTGACAGATAGCCTGAATGTCTTGCTCCTTAACACAGGGAGCCGCTATAAACTTTTTTGTTATGTAAGGCTTTATATCTGTTAGCACCTGTGACATCGAGGCTTTCTTTCGAGTATCCGCCATAATAATCCTTCCAGTTCGAGTATTTTTCCTATTACTGTAATTAAATCTATATTTTTATAAATTTAGTCGTATCCTTGATGCAATTGTGCAACAACCTGTTGCACAATTTTCACTTCAGATAAATCTCAACAAAGCTTACTTCGTAACCAAATCCATCAGGCTCTGATAACTATCTACTACATCATAGACCACTTCACCATTGCTGATTGCCTTAAAATGCTCCCTCGCACAGTGAATCTTGGATTCCTCGATCAGACGCAACTGCATCGAATTCATAGAACCCTTCGTTTCGGCCACAAAATAGATATGCTTGACCGTTCCCTCATAAAAGGCAATCGCCCAGTCGGGATTATAATGTCCTACTGGTGTTGAAATGTAGAATCCATCCGGAAGTTTCACATAGACCGCAACATTTGTATTCGTATCCAGTTCCCTAGCAAATTTTTGCTCATTGCTGGAGTCATATACGATATGGTCGTACAGATGCTTCTTCGCCTTCATGGCATTCACACCAAGACGCCCTTTAATGGTCGGATCAGTGAAAACTTCTGTGCCATAACGGTCATCCATCACATCGTAGGTAATGTGCTCAATAATCGCCGTGGCCTTTTCATCGTTAATAAGGGCAGCCGCCTTGATGATGAATTCTTCCGGGTTATCCTTGAACTGATTGAATACGGAAGGCTGAATACCCTTCAAAATGGCGATAACTGCCTTACGGGTAAGACCTGTTTCATCAACCAATTTACCAACCAAGTCATATTTCACGTTGTTACTTGCGTGAATGGTAGCACCGTATGTACCGGATTCTTCTTTCACGAAGGATGCACCGCTTTCCAGTTCGGCCTTGGACTTAATCTGCTCCATTGCACCGGTTTCTACCTTGAAGTAAATCTTGGATACACGGAGTTTTCTATCCAAAGCATCAATGGATTTGCGTACCAGTTCATCTGTATCAAAATCAACCACATAAACACTCTTGGCATTGATTCTGTTCCACAGTGCTTTGAACTCCGGCATTGCCAGTTTGTCCTCATCCACGGTAAGTTCAATATTATTGCTTCTTGCATTTTCAGGCTGCATTGCCTTGGCATCGTAGATGGAGTCGATGATACCGATAACACTCTCTGCAGAGCCTGCAACCTCGTCGGTCAGTTTGATTTCGCCGTTTGCCTTGTCCTCATAATACTTGTCGGTCAGCGCGCCCTGCTTATCAATGTAGCCTTCCATACGCAGACCAACATAGATTTCTCTTGCCACATCGTCTGTAATAACATCGGTGTTGCCCTGAGCATCGGTGATTGTCTTGCCCATAAAGAGTTCCGGTGTAACAGCCTTCGGACGGTTTGCAACGGCATCTGCCAGTTCGGACTGGAGACCCTTTGCGAAGCTATCATAGCTTTCGCTTGCGATAACGGTCAGTACATTGATATTGTGAACATCGTTTCCGAGAACGCCGGAGTCCATACGCTCACCATCTTGGTTTACGCAGAGACGCAGACCACGGCCAACTTCCTGGCGCTTTCTTACATCAGAGCCGGACTGTTTCAGTGTGCAGATCTGGAATACATTCGGGTTATCCCAACCTTCACGTAAAGCGGAGTGGGAGAAGATGAAACGCACAGGAGAACGCTTCGGATTGCGGTCAAGGAGCAGTTCCTTGTTCTTCATAATCAAATCGTAGGCGTCAATATCGTCAGAGGTGGTTTCCTTTCTTGCGACCTTACTGTCAATCATCTTGCCTTTTTTGTCCACAGAGAAGTAACCTGCGTGGGTGGCAGATGGTTTGATGGCTTTCAGATAATTGATGTACTCGTCCTCGCCAATGGCAAGCTGGAGGTTGTTAATCACATCCTCATATTCTTCTTCGAACATCTGGGCATAAATACCGTTACCAGGCTGTCCGGCTGCATCGTACACCTTATACTTGGCAACCTCGTCAATAAAGAACAGGGACAGCACCTTGATACCCTTGTAAAACAACTGACGCTCACGCTGAATGTGAGAGAGGATGGTTTCACGAATCTGAATACGGCGAAGCTGATTTTCGTCCACCTTGCCGATTACATCACCTGCGTACAGCTTGATACCGTTAAGGAATTCCAAGGAGTCATCTCTACCGTCAATCGCCTTGACAACAAAGTTGTTCTTGTACTCCTCCATGTGACCGGAGTTGTCGTAAAGGTTAAAGCCAATACCAACGGTACGGCTGACTTTACGGATACCGCTTGCACCCTTAATATCGAACTGAATAGTAGCGGTAGGGTCCTTCTTGGAAAGGTTGATGCTTTCCAAGTAAACATAGCTGTCGGTAGCAGTGCTGCCTGTTTCGGTGATACCCTTAACTGCGATTTTCTTAACCAAACGCTTGTTGTACGCCTCCATAGCATCCAAACGATAAATCATGTTGTAGATGCTGTCCGACTTGTGAGTTGCGGAATAGCGGAGGGTAAACAGCGGACAGAATTCCTTCAAACGCTCTTTGGTCTGCTTGCCTTCAACGGACTGCGGTTCGTCAATAATCAGAATAGGATTGGTCTTGGCAATAATATCAATCGGACGGCGGGAACGGAACTCGTCCAGTTTCATGTAAATTCTTCTGGCATCTTTGCCCTTGGCGTTGAATGCCTGGGAGTTGATAATCATTACATTGATGGAACTATCCGATGCAAAGCGGTCAATCTCTGTCAGTTGGGCAGAGTTGTAGATAAAGAATCTGACTTTCTTGCCGTATTCTTCCGCAAAATGCTCTTGGGTCATCTGGAAGGACTTATACACGCCCTCACGGATTGCCACGCTTGGTACAACAATAATGAACTTACTCCAGCCGTAGTGCTTGTTCAGTTCATACATGGTTTTGATATAGGTGTAGGTCTTGCCGACACCTGTTTCCATCTCGATTGTCAGATTGAATCTGCCTTCCAATTTTGGAGAGGGTGCAATCTGATTCGCTCTTTGAATTTTTTGTATATGTTCCAGGATAACCGGGGCGGAAAGTTCCGGCACAAGTTTCTGGTTGCTCCAACCTGTGAAGTCAACATCATCGGTAAGAGATTGCTGATAAGTCACACCTCTGTCCATCATATAGGTAGGAGTCAGATACGGCTGTCCTGCAAAGACATCCACCACGGCCTTTGCTGCATCAGCCTGAAATTTCTGATGCTTAAATCGTAGTCTCATCGTCTTCGCCTCCTTACAGCACTTTCACAGAAGTATCCGGTGCAAGTTCTTTGAAAATCTGGGTTACATTTATTTTTGCCGGACTGCCTGCAAAGCTGCTGTCACGGAACACGGCACGCAGAGGCTGGCGTTTCGCGATTGTCTTAATCACGCTGTCAGGGATATTTTCGTCAAAGCAAGCAATCAAGTCGCCGTCATTGTAGGTGTGAACGGTACAACCGCTGATTTCCTCAGAGGTGTAAGGCATGGAGAGAGGCAGACCCCATTCCAGCAGACAGCCAAACAGCAGGTCGAGGTCAGTGCGGTCTTCCTTGATGTTGGATTCCAGCATGGCAAGCATACCCTGGTCATAATCGGCAGGGGCATAGTAGACATCTTTCATGTTGGAGTCATCCAGCTTGAATACACGGAAACCACCATCAAAAGTAGCAGTAGGATTTTCTTCTGCAATTTTCTTTGCTGCTCGGCGGATTCGCTCCTTGCCTACGTCGCTAATTGTTAGAAAACCTTGTTTATATGCCGAACTGGTTTCATCACATTTTTCTGGATATTGAATTTGAATGTAACTGCGATGACCACCGTCTTTTGCATTCATACGCATAACGGCATCCGCAAAAGTTGCACTTCCCGAGAAGAAATCCATTGTCAACATTTCCGGATCATTCATAAGCGTAATGCAACGCATTAACAAACGTGTGGCTTTGGGAGTGTCAAATGGGGCTTGACCAAACAGTTCTTTAAGTTCAGATACTCCTTCTCTTGTTGTTCCAACATCTTTTCCAAACCAAATCGTCTCCGGTGCTCTTCCTTCAAGAGTAGATAGATATATTTTACGAATAATTCGTGTTTCCTCTTTGTTGAAAATAATTTCACCTGTCTTGATTTTTTCTTCAACTGTCTCCTTGCTCCATCTCCATCCGTTTTCACATGGTTTAATCACATTTCCAGACGGAGAAACAATGTCATAAATTAAATTTGGACGATAGAGGGCGTTGCGAACATCACCACTACGCCATGCTCCCCTCGGATCATTATCTGGATTTGAATATGCTTTATTATCTTCTTCGGTTCGCTCCAAACTACCAAGTTTGAAAGAGGTAATCTCTTTGCAATAAACCATAACATAGCTATGTTGAATAGAAAAGTTGCCAAGGTAGCCTTTGGGTTGAATACTATGTTGCCATACGATAGTTGCAATAAAGTTTGATGCTCCAAATATTTCATCACATATCTTTTTCAGATTTTCCTGTTCTTTATCGTCAATGCTGATGAAGATTGCGCCATCATCAGTAAGCATGCTTCTGGACAGCAGGAGTCTTTGATAAATCATGGAACACCATTTTGAATGATAGCGAGGATTGCTATTTAGATTTTCTTGAAAGACTTTGTTTCCTTCATCATCATAAGTGCCCGAAACATCATCATATTCATCTTGAGTCATTCCATAATCATCAGGGTAAATAAATCTGTCACTACCAGTATTGTAAGGTGGATCGATATATATCATCTTCACCTTGCCCAGGTAGCTTTCCTGCAACAGCTTAAGAACTTCCAGGTTGTCGCCCTCAATGTAGAGGTTTTCGGTAGTGTCCCAATTAACGCTGTCCTCTTTGCAAGGGCGCAGGGTCTTGCGGATAGGCTTATTGGCTTCCACGATGGCAGCCTTCTTGCCAACCCAGGTAAATTCGTAGGCTTCATCACCTTCGATAACATCACTGGACAGCATCTGACGGAGCAGGTCAAAATTGATGGCTTTCTTCATCTTGCCATCTTCGCCCATGGTTTCAGTGATGCTAGCTCCATGCAGTTGGGGAACAACGCACCTATTCTCTCAATGTTTTGCGCCGTCATGTTAACGGACTCCATTCTCATTTTATCCATTAGTTGGAACCTCCCGTTATTTTGATTAAGAATTTCATGACAACACTTGTTAACTCTATAATGTACTCGATTTCATTTCCATTTACAGCGTCATTGTGTTTAACATGATTATTCTGAAAGTCTGTGTAATACTTGATTACTTGTTGAACCATGTTTCTTAATTCGACAGATGCACCGGATGTTTTAAGTACCGAGCCTATCTCTGGAATTTGATTCTCAAGACTTTTGTTATTGCCAAGAACATCCTTGACGAGCAACTCAAAAGCGAGCCTCATGTCGTCCAGGGTGTTTCGTTCAAAAATACCACCTTCGTATTTAGCAAGCGCACTTTCATACTGCTTCAAAGCGTTGGGGTGTTTTGACAGCCAATGTTTGGTCTTCTGTATTAACTCCGTTTCACTGATTTTTTCGGTCGCCAGATTTCCGTATCGAGTAAAGAGTTTTATTTTCAACTCCTTTACCTTTTCAATGTCACACAGCGCAGGAATTTCACAGAGTTCCTTGATAATACGAAATTGTTCTGCCGCCTCAAAAACTCGAAGATTCTCTTTGAGAGCAGTTCTTTTGTTTGGAGCATCGAAGGGATATGCTCCATAAGGGGTCTTGCGATTATAATCGATAGCATACGAATTGCAATACTCTACAATTTTCATACCGCTAAGTCCTGCATTGGTATCCGCAAGAATATCACAGGCATAAGATAAAAACGCATCATCTAATTTTGCCATATCACTTCAACACCTCCAATTCTTTTTTCAGCTTCTTCAACTGTGCATTCAGTTCCATCTGCTTGTTCAGTTGCTTTTCGCTTTTGATTTTCTTTTGCAGTTTGGCAATCTGCGTCTGAAGAGCCTGACGCTTTTCATCACGGTCAACGGCCTCTTTCAGTGTCTCGCCGGATGTGGATGCTGCAAGAGCATCTCCCGCAATCTGGCGGACAAAATTTTCATACACGCTGTCCACGGACAGGCCTTCCAGTTTCAGCGGAAGTGCATCCTCAGCCATCCATTCGGTGGAATAGTAGCGGTTGACCTTAAAGGCTGTGTTGCCGCCGAATTCTTCCTTGTAACCGATAACGGCTTTGTACTTGCCTTCGTATTCCAGGATGAACAGAATGTGGTACGGTATCTCTTTGTCGATCTGGCGTAAAAAGCTGTCATCCAATATCTGACTGTTCAGCTTTACCTCAAACACCTCAAGTTCCGTTACGTCAGTGCCGGGAGCGAGGTTAGTGGTGGAGGCTGCGATTTTATTGCGCCAGTAGATTGTTTTTATTTGGTCTATGAATACCTTTTTCAACGCCGGGGTTACGGTAAGGTTGTCATAGAATTTCTGTTTCGGAATTCGTTTATTGAACTCCGTTGTTTTAGGTAATCCAAGCATTATCCGACCTCCTTACTCAACCACAAGGAAGCAGATAAGTTCAAAATCATCCAGTCCGGAAATATCCGACATAAGGGCGGAAGTACCGCCTGCGGAGAACAGACTGTCGATATCGCTTTCTTCCTTGGTATCGATGATGGAGTTGATAGCTTCACTCAGCAGTTCGGAGAGTTCCTCCATATCCCTGCCATCGTTGGTTTCTGCGTTGAACTTACGGCAGAGGTCCTGGACAGGTTCGCTCTTGCCACGGCAAAGGAGTCGCACATCGTCAAGCAGTTTCTTCGGGTTCAGATAGTCGCAGATGATTTCTCCGTCCATACCGATATAAACCATGTAGAACGGATGGATGCGGTTTTGATTATCAATGTTCACGCTCTTGTTGATGTTCTTCAGTACGAAGATAACACCCTCTGGCAGTTCCTCGGTAGCAGGCACCACAGCATGGAGGCCACGAGGCTTTTTATCCATATCACCGTGGGTCTTCACATATTCCAGAAGGTCAAGACGGAATTCGTTCAGCCCCAAATCCATAATGGAGATACCTTCGGACATATCTTCGATATCCACCACTTCTTCCTGCAGACGTTTCAGCTGCTGCTTTCTGTATTCCAGGTCACCTTTTTCCTCTGCGTTGATGAGGTCATCATCACCAGTGGAGGTCATAACTGTAATCTTCATCCTCACTTGTAAAACGAGATGCAACCCCTCTCACCCTGACCTGAGTCCATAGTTGCTTATAAATGAATACCCTCCGGGAGGTTGCATTCCGGTT
>NZ_JAUSTO010000017.1:0-37661 GCF_030812885.1 Moryella indoligenes | reverse complement strand
CACCAATCGGAATATCAGTTCTCCAAAGTTTTCGGGTCAATGCCCTTCGACTTTGTGCGCAAGCTTTTCACTTACGAACGTGTCGCCCGATTGTCGTTGCCGTAACCTTCCAGCAGGTTGATCGCGCCCCAGATGCCAAGACCGGCACCGAGCGCTACGACGAGGGTCTGGAGAACACCGACAGCAGAATTGAAAAATGCCATAAGATTGATTTGCCGGAATCCATGGGATGGATTGGTTTTTAGTCTCGCAGAATAGCAGGAGCCGGAATAAAAGCTGCGATGCAGCCCCCGATTCCAGCGTCTCCTTTCAGTATTTTGTTGTGAAATTCATTCCGGCCCTGCAAGCGAGGAGGTGTCTTTGATCGTTTTTATATATATATGAAAAGCCGCCGCTTTTGACGGCGACGGGCTTGGCTCTCAGACGTGGCCTTCGTCGAACACCTCGTAGACCTCATCTATAAACCGCTTGTTCCTGTTTTGTTATCCATAAAAGTTCATCTATCCTTTATTTTGAATCGTAGAAAAGCGACTAAGATTTTTTGTTCTTAGTCGCTTTAAAAATAATCTGTATGTTCCCAAGCAATTGGTTATGGTTTGCGGGAAAAATTTATCATTTTTATAATTTCCAGTTGGCTGCTCGTTCTCTTGCCTTGATGAACATTGAGTAAATACCATCCATGTTTATCAGATCGCTATGTTTACCCTCTTGCACCAATTTGCCGTCGTCAATCACTAAGATTTGATCGGCTTTTCTCACGGTAGAAAGTCTGTGAGCTATGGAAATTACTGTATGCCCTTTTGACAATTCTTCGATAGCCGCCAGAATCTCGTGTTCATTTTCGGGATCGACCGAGCTGGTAGCTTCATCTAGAAGAATAATCGGTGCATTTTTAAGTAACGCTCTAGCAATGGAAACCCGTTGCTTTTCTCCGCCGGAAAGGGAACTTCCTCCTTCGCCTACCATGGTGCTGTAGCCATCGGGAAGTTCCATAATAAAATTATGGCAACGCGCCTTTTTAGCAGCTTCCACCACTTCTTTGTGGCTTGCTTTTGGATTTGCAAAGCGGATATTGTTTTCTATGGTATCTTGGAAAAGATAAACATCCTGAAAAACAAGAGAGAGATTTTTAAGCAGACTTTCGACTTTATAATCCCGTACATCCCTGTTTCCCAATCTGATTTCACCGCTGTCAACGTCATAAAAACGGGATATCAAATTGATAATGGTGGTTTTCCCGGAGCCGGAGGGTCCTACTATTGCTGTCTTTGAGCCTTGAGGAATAGTGAATGATATATCTTTTAGAATCGGATTTCTCTTATCGTAACTAAAGCCTACCTTGTCAAAGACAATGTCCTGATTTGCCATCACTGCCAAAGTACCGTCGCTTATTTCAGGGATATCTAAAACCTCGTCCAAATACTGCATGTTGGCAGGGTTTTTTACCATCAGGATTGCCGCATTTTCAAGCTGCTTCAAGCCCCCGAAAATCATAAAGCCTGCCGCCGAAACGGTGAGTGCTTGCGGCAATAAAACCTCTCCCTTAGTATAAAGATAACAGGAAAAGAGTGTAACAAGCAGGCTCGAAAGATTGATGACGGTCGTAAAAATTCTTGAACAAATAACAAAAACTATCTCAAAATGTACCTGAGAAAGTCTGAGTTCCTCAGAAGCATTCTTCAATTTAGAATGTATTTCTTCTACAACACCCGTATCCGCGAATGGAAAACTGCGAAGCACGGGAATTCCGCTGATGCTGTCAACAAGGGCGTCACCTACCTTGGTAATTGCAGCATGTTCCCGGACAATCTCTTTCTTTGCTTGATTTACCATAAGAAATACGCAGAGCCAAATCAGAGTTAAGCAAATTAAGGTTAAAATTCCGATTTTAGTATTTACACCAAACATACCAATCAAGAGGAAAAAGGATATTGAAATGCCGGAAACGGCAAAATCAATGCTCATTGACGAGTAGTTTTCAAGACTTTTCATGACATTAGTAAAAGCCGCCATAATTCTTGAAAGACTCTGTTCGGCAAAATATCCCATAGGAGCTTTTTTAAGCTTTTCGCCGACTGTAAGTCGGTAATCCTTGAAAATACCAAAGAAAACACCATCGCTAAGACCGCTTTTCGCCCAACCTGCCAGAAAATTGAAAAGGAAGGAAGCAAACAGCACGCCGAAAATCGTCCAAATATGTCTGCCGGTAGTTTCATTCATCCAACCAAATGCAAGAAAGAGAGCGAAAAAGCCAAATAACATGGAAGCGTTTTGTAGAAAAATAAGGAACATTCCCGCTTTCAGGCGGTTTTTATACTGTCCTGCTAATTTAAACGACAATCTGATAAACTTCATCTCTTATTCCTCCCCTAAATATTGTTTCCACAGACTTGCATAGAGTGGTTCTTTCATCAGATCATCATGTCTGCCCTTGGCTATGATTTGACCTTTATCAATTAAAATGATTTGATGTGCCTGCTTGATGGTATTCAACCTATGCGCGACAATCACAAGATTTTTTCCCTTTACAAGATGAGATATTGCTTCTTGAATAAGCGCTTCATTTTCCGGATCGGCATAAGCGGTTGCCTCGTCTAAAATAATGGTTGAAGCGGGCTTCAAGATGGCTCTGGCAAGCGTTATGCGTTGACGTTCACCGCCCGACATTGCGCCGCCTGCTTCGCCTGCTTTGGTATCGTATCCGTCAGGAAGCGCCATAATGAACTCATGACAATGTGCGGCCTTTGCCGCCGCAATAATTTCCTCTTCAGTCGCGCCCGGCTTGCCGAGACGAATATTATCCCTGATACTTACATCGAACAGGAAGTTATCTTGAGAAACGAAAGAAACCTCTTCAGCAAGCTGATTAAACGAGATATTCCTTGTATCCACGCCGCCAAGAGAAATTACACCTGACGACTGATCCCAAAAACCCGCCAAAAGTTTTGCAATCGTGGATTTCCCTCCACCGGAAGGGCCCACAAGTGCGGTTACTTCGCCAGGCTTGGTTTCAAAGGAGATATGATGCAATATTTCAGTTCCATCGTGATAAGAAAAGCTTATATCATCTAATTTAATTCCTTTATTTTTGTCGATAGCCGCTCTATTGTCAGCATCAGGGCGTTTTTGGGCAGGCATATCAAGCAGTTCTTGTATAGACACCCAGGTGTTGGATGCCATCTGAAAGAGTTCAAAACTCATCATGATCGCATAAGCCTGCGGAAGAATGGCAATCGGCAGGATAAGTGATAAAAGCAGGGTTTCGATATTTATTTGTCCGTTCCCATATAAATAAAAAGCTAAGGGCATACTCACAATTTGCGGTGTCATCATTGCTGCAGTCATTAAGGCTTTGCCAAACCAGCTTTGCTTCCACCACTTCATTGTGGAGAAATGATAGAATTTCACTGCATCTGCAAATTTTCCGTAAGAAACCTTATCTTGTGCAAAAGCTTTGATGACAGGGATTCCACGAACATATTCAGCACTTCTATCCGCAACATTGGCATAACTTGATAGCCAGACAGCCATCCTGCTGCGGTATTTGTACATCATTGTCGCCATCCCTATAAAAACGACAGGTAATGGAGCGAAAATCGATAAGCCTATACGCCAATCCAGGAAAAACAAAATAATCACACAAAGTATTGGATGTAAAAGACGGCTTGGCAGTTCCGGCATGAGATGGGCTACCCAATCTTCCATATCCGCGACTCGATCCATAATAATCACCTTGATCTTACCGACCGGATTGTCCACCAGGTATCCCATTGGAATCACCTTCAGTTTTTCAAATAGAGTCTGTCTAAGTTTTTCAAGTATGGAAAAGGATGTTTTGTGTGAAATGGTTGTGCTGAATCCGGTAAGTATAAAGTAAAGCAATAATGAACCCATGGCGAGCAAAGCATATTTCAGAAGTTCATCAAAACCGGTCGGATTTCCGCCGGCACTTTTTATAAGCCAACCGGCAGCGTAAGCACTAAAGAAATAGGTGGCGAAACTAAAAATCTCACCAAGGCAGGCAAAAATAACAGACAGCCGCATTCTGCCCTTGTACTCCGGGGCAACGCTCATAAGTGCTTTGTTTAAACCGTTCACGCTGATTTTAGGCTGGTTTTCACTTTGCTCAATATCACTCTCGATCCGCTGCATAACTTCATGAGGAACGTCAAGGTTTAAACTCTCTATCTCTTTTAGTAAATCTTCATTCCGCATAAGCTCCTTGCTGTCCGAAGCGCGGTCAAACGCTTCATCAAAATCACATTTTTTGCTTTTCATATAAATCACTCCTTCTTGTTGGTTTCTGCCGACTTGTGACAAAGATTACTTTATGCTTCAACTTTTACTTGCTGCATTCGTAATCAGTCGAACAATCGGCATAGAAGTTCAGAATCTGCCGCATCAAATCGGAATCCGCGCCGTACCACATTTCCCGATCCGCTTCAGCGTAGCCTGATAAATCCATCCCTTTTTCAAAAGAATCCCTGTACTTCGCTGTTTTATCATCGCAATAAACGTTCATATGTTGTCTGTTTTGCAGGCACATGAGCGTAAAGCGTTCATCCTCTTTGAAAGTTTTATAAAAATCATGATAGCCAATCTTCGCACGGATCATCTTATCCTCCGCGCCATGGGCAATGAATACCTTCGCCCGAGACATCCTTAGGCTCTCTATAGCGGTCACATTCGCTATTCTCCCGGAGATTAGACGGTTAAACAGCGTGATATAGGGGTAAAAAATTTTCCCTGATACACCGTTACAGGCAATGGGCAGTGTCATCTTGTTATATCCTGAAAGAGCCGCGATTCCGATGACTTCAGGATGGTTTTGAGCAACTGCGCAGGAATTATACGCACCCCAGCTATGCCCCCAAAGCAGTATCGGAATCCCTCGAAATTCTTCTTGCATCTTTACAAAGGTCAGGATCGTGTCCAGATCTTTCAACCCCTGCGCATAGCTATAAATACCTTTACCTTCTGAGTTGTCACAGCCCGTAGCATCATAAGTAAAAACACGGTAACCGTTGTTGACCAGAATATCAATAACATCAATATAGAGGATGTGTCCGCCTAAACCGAGTCCATGCGAAAGAACTACAAGAGGTTTTGACCCGTCTTTTACTTCATCCGTGTTTTGATATAGGTAGGCGGCAAGATTCAAGCCTTTATCCGAAGGGACAAAGTATTCGGTACGCTCCAGATACTCGTATTTAGAGATAACCGGATTCATGTTAGCGGGTGTTTCTTTACGTATGCTGCAATAGTGATAATATGCGGCAGACCCAATGATGAAAAAGCCTACAGAAAAAATTAAAAGAACAACGATGATTACGTTCCGGAAAATAACATTTTTGCGTTCTTTACCTGTCGTTTTCGCGGGAAAAGACGTTTCTGACGTTTGTGACATAGCGACCTCCGCGTCCAAATTCTATTTAACGATTGCCGTTATTTGTATTGTCAGCGTATCCGATGGGCAAAAGGAAGCTAAATTTATAACAAAAATAATCGGCTCACGGTAAAGATATTTTATATTTTTGAATCCGTCTGCAATCTATGTGAGGTCATGCTGTGAGCAGCATCAAGCGGCTTGTTCCATCTTTTTATTGTGGCATAATACCTGTAAAGCCCTAACAGCACGATGGTGCCGTCTACAATCGGCAAGACGTACCAAAGGCTCTGACCTCCAGTCAGAAGCGGCAGAAGAATAACAACCGGAATATAGAAGATAATCTGCCTTAGCATGACCAGAATGCCGGCTGTTTTTCCGTCCCCAATCGCTTGGAAAAACGTCATGAGCATAATCATCACGCCATAGACGATGAAGATGCTGTACATAATGCGAAAACTTGGGACAGCCAAAACCAGCGTTTGATCAGATAAACCAAACAAGCGTAGAATGGGTTTTGCAAAGGCTTCTCCCGGAAGCCAAAAGCACGCCGTCAAAACAATAGAGCTAAGTGTGAAAACCTTAAAGATTTCCTTTACCCTAGCAAATTGCTTCGCACCGAAATTAGCACCTATAGCGGGTTGAAGCCCTTGGCTCATCCCCCAAAGCGGAATGAAAGAGAAGGCCTGTATCCTTAAAGAGGCAGCCATAATCGCCGCCGCCGTATCCCCGCCGTAATGAAACGCTTGGCTGTAAAGAAAGCGCTGCTGGATGATCGTTAAAACCTGCATGAGCATGGCGGATACGCCGACGGAAAACATTTCGCCGGATATGTCCGGTTCTCGTTTGAGCTTACCGATTTTTACAACTTCACTTTTTGCTTTGAAATACCAAAGAGTAAATAGTGCCTGAAGGAATTGCGCTGTAATGGTGGCAATCGCCGCACCTTCTATGCCACGCTCTCCCATAAGCGTCATCAGAATCGGATCCAGGATGATGTTGATACCTGCCCCCATTGCCATAATCAGCATGGCTCGTTTCATCAATCCTTCGCCACGCATCACCATATTGGCGGCTTGGGCAAAGTTCACAAAAATGGAGCCGATAAAGATGATGCGCAGATACCGGGCGGACAAATCCAAAAGCTCTCCGCCTGCACCAAAGAGCGTAAGGAGCTGTCTGCAAAAAATAAAGCCCAGGACGGCAACGAAAGACGACAGCAATAAAATCCAGAAACAAAGGTTGCCCATGATCTTGTCAATCTTTTCCTGATTGTGCGCGCCAAGCGCTCTGGATAACAGGGAAGCCGATCCGACCCCGATCAGCGTTGCGATCCCCGTGTTGATATAGGTAAACGGCATTGCGATTCCCACGGCGGTCATCGCTTTTTCACCCAAAATTTGGCCGGCAAAAATTCCGTCCATTAATGGGTAAAGACCGATGACGATCATGCCCAGAATGGCTGGCAGCGAGAGCTTTAACATGATGCTAAACGGTTTTTCCGTTAGAAGTTCCTGACTGTTTTTGTTCATCTTAATCAATCTCTTTTCTATTTTCTTTTAAAACATCAACCATCATATTTTCCAGAAGAAGGCGTTTAGAAACAAAATCTTGTCGGACGCCTAATGTTTCGCAGCCTAAAATCAGCGTATTGATAAAATCATTGATAAACGTCCACGTTTCCTCAGAAAAATCTCTACATCCATGATCCGTTAGCATTTGTGTAAGATGGTCGATACTGCGTTCTTTCAGCTTTTGATAAAGGCACAGCAGCTGTTCATCCTCCTGCATGGACTGTAAAAACATCACATACACAGGAATAAATGGGTTGCTAGCCAAAGCCTTATCAACGATGATTTTTGCTAAAGCCCTTGCGCTCAACGGTCCCGTCAGTTCCTTAAGGCTTTCAGTGATTTTGCTTTCACGATAAACGCAGCCTTGCAGCATTAAATCATAGAGGATTTCTGCCGTGCTTTTGTAATGGTGATACAAACCTCCTGCAGAAAGCCCGGTTGCATTCACCAAGTCTCTCATGCTGGTGTTTTTGTATCCTTTTTCCGAAAAAACCCGGAGTGAAATGTTTAGGATTTCTTCTTTTCTTTCGGCAGGTGTCAAACGCTTTCTGGTCATATTGCCCTCCTCATTATCGACACTCATGTCGGTAATTAGGTTAGCATAAGCTAACCTACTTGTCAATACTTTTTTTCTGTGACTCTTTTTTTAGTTCAGTGACCCTTTCCAAAGAAGCAAAGAACATTAATATTGCCTCTAGAAAACCAATAATACACTTGTCAGTTTTATTTGAAAATTTATTTGATCGTTTTTATATATGAAAAGCCGTCGCTTTTGACGACGACGGGCTTGCTCTCAGACGCGGCCTGCGTCGAATACCTCGTAGACCTCATCTGCTTTCGGAACGAGCCTTGTGGACAGATATTTTTCAATATCAAAGGCGTTCCTGGGGTTCGCATCCGAAAGATATTTATAGTTGGGGTGTCTGGTGATGTCGTACTTATCCGAGAGGAAGGGACGCACACCGCGGAGCTGCAAGATGCACTTGCCGCCGTCCAGAACCGCCAGCTCGTCGATGGTTGCAAGCTCCTTGCCGAGCTTTTGGTAGTTCAGGCTGTGAGACACCTCACGCCCGCGGCTCTCGCCGGTATTGTAGGTGTCGATGGTCTCACGTCCCAGCGCCTGCGACAGTTCCTTGAGCGTGGTCGGCTCCTTTCCTCCGAGAAAGATGGAACTGTCACAGTTGCCGATAATGGTGTCCGCGTTGTCCTTATACAGTGCCTTTAGCTGCGACTGCGCCTGCAATACAAGGCAGGCGGAGATCTCACGGCTTCGTATGGTGGCCATGAGTTTCTCCAGATTAGGAATCTGCCCGATGTTGGCGCACTCGTCGATAAGACACCGCACATGGACAGGCAGCCTGCCGCCGTACACGTCGTCAGCTTTCTCGCACAGCAGGTTGAAGAGCTGGCTGTAGATCATGGAGATCAGGAAATTGAAGGTGCTGTCCGTGTCGCTCATGATGAGAAACAACACGGTCTTTCTGTCCCCGATGGTGTCCAGCTCCAGTTCGTCGTACAGGGTGATCTCCCGAAGCTCCTGGATATCAAAGGGGGCTAATCTGGCCCCGCAGCTGATATTGATGCTTTTCGCCGTCTTGCCCGCCGCCAGCTTATATTTCTTATACTGCCGCACGGCGAAGTGGTTCGGCTCTCTGGATTCCAGCTCCTTAAAGGCCAGATCCACATTGTTCTCGAAGGTCTCGTCATCTTCGCGCACTTCCATGGCATTGATAAACTCAATGAGCGTTGCGAAGTTCTGTTCCTCCTCGGGAGCCTCATAGTGGATATAGCCGATCAGAGCGGTATAGAGCAGTGTTTCCGCCTTCTGCCAGAAATCATCCCCGGTTTTTCCGTCGCCCTTTGTGTTGGCAATGAGCGTCGTCACCAGTTTCAGGATATCCTTTTCCGAGTGGAGATAGGCAAAGGGGTTATAGTGCATGGATTTTCGGAAATTGATGGAATTGAAGATTTTGACCTTGTACCCGTTACGGAGCATGAGCTTGCCGCACTCGACGGCGATACTGCCCTTGGGGTCAGTTACAACGTAGGAACTGTGAAGCTGCATGAGATTCGGCTTGATGAAAAACCTTGTCTTACCGGAGCCGGAACCGCCCACCACCAGCACGTTTTTGTTCCTTGCCGTCTTTGGGTCTTTGGGACGGTTATTCATGGTCAGACGTTCCGTCTGGGTGAGGATGATGTTGTCCTCAAGCTTAGGTGCAGCGTAAGGGGCAATATCGTCCGCTGTGCCCCAACGGGCACTGCCGTATTCCATGTTTTTCCGAAATTTCCTTGCGTTTCTGCCTTTGACATAGACGATCAGCCTGATAGCGCATGCAATCACGATGCCCACAAGCAGATCAGCCGGATGAAAACTGGGCAGAGGCGAGGAAAAGGCTTCTCCGAGACCTTTTGTAAGGAAACCGAGAATTTTTGCGGATACGTCCGCTCCCTGCGCCAGCCGCCATGCCTGCCCGAGCTTTGTTCCCAGCAGGGCAATGAACGCGTACGGGATGTTGGGGAGCAGGAGCTTCTTGATATTCAGCGGCTTCTTCATATCTCCAGCCCCTTGTCCTTGTTGCGAACCTTCGTCACATCCTTTGCGATCTCTGGCGCACGAAGCGCTCTGAGCATCTTGATGATGGACGGTTTTTCCCTGTTTTTTGCCTTTTTGCCGCTGTATTCGGTAAAGGCCGCGGTGAGCGCATCCGCATCCCGCGCTTTGAAAAAGACGAGATACTTGGGGATCTCGCCGGTCTTATCTTTCTTGATGGCGTAATCTACACCGTACTTTCGCGCCACACGGTCAAAGCCTTTGATGTTGCTCTCGGTGACTTCGATGTTGGATACGCCCTGATTCTGACCGACGAGTTGTTTCACCGTCTGTTTGCCGTTCGGCTTGATTGCGGCTCTTCCTTGCTGCTTCTGCGCTTTTCGGCTGGCGAGGTATTTGCCGATCGCCGCTTTCAGTTCTCTTCCGGTCAACTTGACTGCGGATATGATCAGGGTAACGGTTCTGTGTTCAACCTCTTCCTGCATCGGGCATCCCTCCTTCCTTGCTTGTTATTGAATAAACCATCATCGCTCCGCAGCCGGTGCCGCTTTCCCCTTAACCACGGCTTTGGCGGGCTCGGTGGGTATAGCCATGATCTTGCTACCCATCTTTAAGAAAGCTTCAGGCTGATGGAACTTGTCCTCATACTTCTTTTGCAGCTCCTTCGGAAGCGAAGCAAAGTCTTCCTCTCCCAGACCGCAGATGAAGAATTTTCCGGCGATGATATCATAGATTTCACCGTTCTCATCTCGCAGAGCGCGGTTCAGCGGCTTGACTTCCAGCTTGGCTTCTTCTCCGCAGATCAGTGCCACAGGGTCATCATAGGGATAAATGGCCTGGATATCTCCATCCACGGCTTTCTGTAAGGACGCGAGATCAGAGCCGATCCTCTCCATGTGCGGGTACTGTCCCGGCTCCACCATAAGGACTTCCATGGTGTTGTCCTGCTCTTTTTCAGCGGAGAGCTCTTTGCCGTCGTTGCTCTCAAACTCCACATCCACGAAATTGTCCGCGTCCAGCACATGATCTCCGGCGCGCCACTGGTCGTTTACCATCTGCTCGGCTTCCTCCTTGGAGGAGGCTTCCACAGAGACGGTGAGCTTCAGTGTTTCGGTGATGGTCACATCAAATTCTTTCATGCTTCCCACCTCAGTCGTTCGTTTCTGCCCGCAGAAGCGGAAAGATGAGCTCCGCGACCGCCTTCAGCACAGCTTCAGCTTCCTCCGGGGGAAGCTCGGTGATTTCATCTTCATCCTCATCCGGCATTTCAAACGCCTCGTCATAGTCGTTCTCATAGAAATCACCACAATCTCCGCAGCCGGCGCAATGAATGTGGATATCGCCGTTGATTGTGATATTTACGTTCATAGGATACCTTGCCTTTCTCAGCGCTCGTTTTGGCGCTGCCGTTTTTTCTGCCACTGTTCAAGCAGCCTGATGATGGTCTGCTGCATTTGCAGGGGTGTGTAATTTCGAGGGAAGTATTTGCGGAGGATGTCATTGTCCAGCGTGATGCGTGTCAGATCGTCCTTCTTGTCTTCGGACATGATGGTAAACATGGCCTCCTGGGTGCATTTACCCTCGCGGCTGAGCTTCTTTAATCGCTGCGCCTGGGAGAGGGAGGGCGTATTCTGCGAATAGTCCATCGCTTCAAGAAACTGTTTTTGTTCCTCGTGGGTGAGATACGAAAGCTCCACTGCGGGACTGAATGCGATCTCTTTGCTGTCCACCTTTTCCTGAACCTCCGGCAAAAGCTCGGTGAGGCGGATATAACGGTGGACTTGTCTTTCGCTTTCGTTTGCATCGGAACCGACCTTTGCTACTGCCCATGACGACTTCTCGCCAAGTTGGCGAGAAGTTGATCTATCCTCCAGATCAACTCGCTTTCCCTGATGCTTCAGCGCTTCCAGCTTCATCCTGTACGCCTGCGCCCGTTCCATGGGACTGATCGTTTCGCGTTGCAGGTTGCTGTCTACCATGAGGATCACCGCCTCGTCATCTGTAAGGTTCCGGACGATTGCCGGGATTGTTTTCAGACCTGCAAGGTCGGCGGCGTGAAGCCGTCTGTGTCCGGCTACCATTTCGTAGCCGCCCTCCGGTGCGGGGCGGATAATGGCGGGATTAAGAATGCCCACCTGCATGATGCTGTCTATCGTCTGCTGCATCAGCTCGTCGTC
This sequence comes from Moryella indoligenes, assembly GCF_030812885.1. Taxonomy (NCBI): domain Bacteria; kingdom Bacillati; phylum Bacillota; class Clostridia; order Lachnospirales; family Lachnospiraceae; genus Moryella; species Moryella indoligenes. Next base: position 25,970 of record NZ_JAUSTO010000017.1, on the reverse strand, counting down.
CAGTACCTTGAAGGGATGGTTTCTGAATGGACGGATCTCTGACAGCGGTATCTGCTGAACCTGTTCCTGTGGCTCTTTCTTTGGCACGGTCATCACCTCCTGAAATGATTAAAGCCGCAGGCATTACCTACGGCTTAAATGAATCCCTCCGACATATCGTGGCTGACAAGACTTCGGTAGTAGTTCCCGATGGTCAGAGGGGCGTTATACAGAGTTGCTAACAGATACTGGCGCATGTTGCGGATACGGGTGGTGTTTTCCTTCAGTCCTTCCATGACGAAGCGGATATGCTCGCTGTCCAGTTTCAGAAACTGGCTCTTGACCACTTCGGAGGGCTTATCATCGCCGGAGATGCGGATGGTGGGCTTGGTCGTACAGACCGTATCGACCATGAGTTCAAGAATTTCGGAAAGGATGTCCTGTTCATATGGAAGGTCAATCAGGAGCGTATCGTATGAGATATTCTCCATAATGAGCTTTCTGTATTGTTCTCTCTGTTCTGCATCGCTTCGTTTCGATTCCCGTCCGTGATCCTCTCCAAACGAAGTGAAGAGAAAAGAATCAGTATCACTAAGATCAGTATTATTATTCTCAGTATTATTAGATCGTGATTTTAACGGTTCTTGATCCGTGATTTTCACTTTTCCAGAATCGTGATTTTCACGATTCAAGAAACGTGATTCAGAGGGGGTAATGAAGTTCTTCACATAGATGAGATTGGGCTTGCCGAGACCTTGTCGTTTACGTTCTATGAGGCGGCATTTGCTTTCCAGTTCATACAGGAGCTTACCGGCTTTCTGATCGGCACAGCCCATAGCTGTCATGATGTCCTCGATGGTGAAGATGATATACACCCGGTTTTCTTTATCCAACCAGCCGTTCTTTGCCGACAGGCTCATGCGGTCGAGGAGCAGACCGTAGAGCACTTTAGCTTCTGCGGAGATGTTCCTGAACCGTTCCTCCGTGAACAGCACTTTGGGGATGCGGTAGAAGGAGAACTGTTCCGCTTCTGCGCCGTAGAAGTAATCATACATGGGGTCTGTCACGCTCCTTTTGACGTCCTAAGGAGTGCATGACCTCCTTTGTACACCACCCGATGCAGGGGGAATCTCGTCCGTAGGGACAATCCCTGCACGCTGAAACAGGTGCGGTATCCTCTTTTACTGTTTCATAACGGGACTGGTCTACGCCGTTTCTTCCTTGCGGCTTTTGCTGTATCGGACAGCAGCAGCCGTCCAGATAGATACGCCCTTTTTTCTTACCTTTCCAGTACAGGCAGTACCGGCAGTCATATACGTTGTAGTCCCACGACTTGCCATACGCTTTCACGCACACACCTCCTTCCGCCCGCGTCGGGGCAAAAAAATAGCGCATCTGCCAACCCAAGCGTCACTTTGGGTAACAGACGCGCTATGTACGATAAACTATATTCAAATATGTCAGATTAGTACAAAATCAGATAGCCCCGATAAAGAGGTCAGAGAAAGAAGCGACATATGAAACGACCCCTCAAAATTTCACTTTAGAGGCGCTCCAAGAGTCAAAAATTGCCCCATTTTTTAACTCAAAACCCCATCAAAACAGGCGGTTGCCCCATCTTTAACTCAAAAAAACAGGATCAAAATCAGATAAATCAGGACAAAATCAGCCAAACACAAACAAAGAATTTATATAGCAAAACCCCGGAAAACGTTGATTTACCGGGGTTTTTGAGCCATTTAAGTTGTAAAATCTCGTTCGATTAACGCTTACTGAACTGCGGTGCGCGACGAGCTGCCTTGAGACCGTACTTCTTTCTCTCCTTCATTCTCGGATCTCTGGTGAGGAAGCCTGCCTTTTTAAGGATCGGACGATACTCCTCATCCACCTGAAGCAGTGCTCTGGAGATACCGTGGCGAATCGCACCTGCCTGACCGGAAACACCGCCGCCGAGCACGTTGACCATAACGTCAAACTTATCGGTCGTCTCAGTCGCAACGAGCGGCTGCTTCACAGTGCTTCTCAGAACATCCAGTCCGAGGTAATCCTCGAGATCTCTCTTGTTGATCGTAATCTTGCCGGTTCCCGGTACCAGATAGACTCTGGCAACAGAAGTTTTTCTTCTTCCGGTTCCGTAGTATTTCTCGCTTGCCATTTTCTATACGCTCCTTTTTCTGAACTCAGCCTTTGATTTCAAGAACTTCGGGTTTCTGTGCCTGATGATTGTGCTCCGCACCTGCATAGACGTGCAGCTTTCTGTACATCTGCTCGCCCAGCGGTCCCTTCGGAAGCATACCCTTCACTGCATTCTCGATAACCTTCTCCGGCTTCTTGTTCTTCATCTCGCGGAGCGTGGTCTCCCTCAGACCGCCGACATACAGGGAATGGGATCTGTAGATCTTCTGATCCATCTTCTTGCCGGTGACCTGAATCTTATCAGCATTCACAACAATAACATAATCGCCGCAGTCAACGTGCGGGGTAAAGATCGGCTTGTTCTTACCTCTCAGAACGGCAGCGACCTGGGAAGCAAGGCGTCCAAGGGTGGCTCCGTCCGCATCGACCACATACCATTTTCTCTCAACGGTATCCGGATTCGCCATAAAACTCTTCATGTTTATCCTCCTGCGTTGGACACGGGAGCAAAGATCCGTGTCTTTAAACCTGATTATACGTGAATATCCTCAGTATGCTTCTCCGGGGCTTGGTGAAAACATACCTATGGCGTCACAGACATAAATTATATCTGAACTATTCCCGGCTGTCAACCACCCGCAGAATAAAATTCCGCCTGTATTTCCGGGTCTTTTGCAGCTTTTCTGTCCTCTCCCGCATCCCGCGCGCAGACGGGATACACTCCCTCATGTGCCGAAAGCAGATAGTAGCCATAGCGCTGTCCGGCGGCGAGTCTCTCCGGCCTCTCAAGATCCCTGAGAAGTGTGTATACAGCTCCATTTCTGTGTGTCTCATGCAGCAGCCGCGTGAGCAGGGCCTCATAATCCCGCTCCGCACAGCGTCGTATGGTGAGGCAGCTTCCGCCGCTCTCCTTTGTTCTGCGCTGATCCAGCACATAGCTCCAGTCCTCATTCTCCGCCTGAAGCTCCGGAAGCAGAGCAGGAAGGAATTCAATTTTTTTCAGCGTGAGCCCGCAGGCCGCAGCCACAGGTCCCGCCTGTCTCCGGTCACGGGAGCGCAGGATTTCTGCCATCTGCTCCGGCCGGAGACGTCCCATACCGATCTGAAGCAAGGTTCCCGCGATGATGCGCACCATATTGTAGAGAAAACCACTGCCGCAGATGCGGAGAGTGATGAGTCTGTCACCCGGGGAGCCCTCCTCCAGAAGCTCCGCACTGTATATGCGCCGCACCGTATGCTCCGCGCTGCTTCCGGAGGAACATAAGGCCGCAAAATCATGTTCCCCGATCAGCGCGCCGAGAGCCTTCCGCATGCACTCCGTATCGAGACTATAGTAACAGAACTGCGCGTAGCGCCGCTGCAGCGGATTTGGAATCCGGCTGTTGTAGATTCTGTATTCATAGCTCTTTTTACAGTTCTGCTTTCTCGGATGCCATTGGAGCTCCACTTCATCGGAGTGGCGGATACGTATATCCTCCGGAAGGCGCTGATTCAGTGCAAAGACAAACTTATCCGCTGCCATGCGGAGTTCCGTATCGAAGACGGCAACATTTCCCAGTGCATGAACACCCGCGTCCGTCCGACTGGCAAAGATCACGTCGCTCCCCCCTCCGAGCTTCCGTATCGCCTCATTCAGTCTCGCTTCTATCGTAATGCCGTTCGGCTGAAGCTGTGAGCCGTGATACTCTGTTCCGTCATAGCTCACGGTAAGTCGGATTCGTCTCATTTCTTTCTGCCTCCTGTCCCGTCACCGGATGCGCAGCGCCGTCCCACCCGGGAAGACGCCGATTCAGGCAATGCCTTCTTAAAACAGCCAGCGAAGCAGAAGGGTCAGCAGGAAAAACAGTAACAGAAGCAGATACGCTATGCGATCTGCCGCAGTATACTTAAGCGGCTTCATCTTTGTTCTTCCGTCCCCGCCGTGGTAGCAGCGCGCTTCCATCGCCATTGCGAGATCTGTAGCTCTGCGGAAGGCCGAGACAAAGAGCGGCACGAGCAGCGGAACCATGGCCTTCGCCTTCTGAATCAGATTCCCGCTCTCAAAATCGGCCCCGCGCGCCATCTGCGCCTTCATGATCTTATCCGTCTCTTCCATAAGTATGGGGATAAAGCGGAGTGCAATCGACATCATCATGGACATCTCGTGCACGGGCACACGCACGCGCTTTAAAAATCCAAGCCCCTTCTCCATGCCGTCCGTCAGCGCATTCGGAGTCGTCGTGAGTGTCATCACCGTGGAGCCGAGCACCAGATAGACTAGCCGCAGCGCCATGAATGCCGCAGTCTTGAGTCCCTCCTGCGTCACCTTAAGGATGCCCAGCGAAAAAAGCACGGTCCCGTCTGTCAGAAAGAGGTTGAAGCTCACGCTGAGCAGCAGCAGAAAAAGTATCCCGCGCAGTCCGCGCACCATATAGCCGAAGGGCACATTGGAGAGACGGATGATGCCGATCAGCACCAGCGTTGCCAACAGGTAGCCGGGCCAGGAATTGCAGAGGAAAAGGCAGATAATGTATACCATGGTTCCAAACAGCTTGGTTCTTGGGTCCAGTCTGTGCAGAGGAGAATCGACGGGATAATACTGTCCAAGTGTGATATCCTTCAGCATTTTGCCTCCCTGCCGAGAAGTCGCAATATCGCCTCGCGCGCCTCAGGTACTGTTGTAATATCCTCGCCAAGCTCTATCCCATGGCTCTTAAGCTCCTGCACGATGTAAGTGACCTGCGGTGCGGAGAGTCCAATCTGCTCCAGCTCTCTGTAATGCCGAAACACCTCCTTTGGTGTCCCGTCATAGAGCTTCTCTCCTCCGCTCATCACCATGAGGCGATCCGCATATTTCGCGACATCCTCCATGCTGTGCGACACAAGGATCACCGTGAGCCCGCGCTCCTGCCGCAGCTCACTGACCTTATCGAGAATCTCGTCGCGTCCCTTCGGATCCAGTCCCGCCGTCGGCTCATCGAGAATCAGCACCTCAGGCCGCATCGCCAGCACTCCGGCGATCGCAACGCGGCGCTTCTGGCCTCCCGAGAGCTCAAAGGGAGACTGTCTGTCATAGCTCTCATCCAGTCCCACCATGCGCAGCGCCTCCCGGGCCCGCGCTTCTACCTCATCCTTTGGCAGGCCCATATTTTTAGGCCCGAAGCAGACGTCTGAGAAGACATCCACCTCAAAGAGCTGATGCTCCGGGTACTGGAACACAAGCCCCACCTTTGTTCTGAGCTTACGCATGTTGTAGCCTTCCGCGTAGATATCTTCGTCATGAAAGAATATCCTGCCCTCCGTTGCCCGGATCAGGCCGTTCAGATGCTGTATCAGGGTCGATTTTCCCGACCCCGTGTGTCCGATCAGGCCAACAAACTGGCCGTCCGGAATCTCAAAATTAATGTCCTTCAGGGCGTATTGCTCAAAAGCCGTGCCCTTGCCATAAATATAAGTCAGATGCTCCGCTCGGATTGACATTCCACTTCTCCGTATCTGCGCTACCTGCCACTGTGTAAGCGACTCTAAGCTCTGCCGCTGCCTTCTGTTCCACGATGCTTCCGGAAAATTCTCCCCCGCATCCCCGCTGCTCCGGACTACTTCCCGCTCTGCTCCTTCAGAAGAGGTAGCAGGCTCTCCATCAGCTCATCAATTGATAAAATGCCGTCCGGAAGTGCAACTCCGCCCTGCTTCAGCTCCCATGCGAGCTCCGTCACCTGCGGGACGTCAAGGCGCAGCTTCTTCAGCTCCTCGACTCTTGAAAACACCTCTCGCGGCGTTCCGTCCATCATCACTCTGCCATCGTCCATCACGATCACGCGATCCGCTCCGATCACCTCTTCCATATAGTGCGTGATCAGGATCACCGTGATATTCTCCTGCTTATTCAGCTCCATGATGGTTCGCACAACATCCTTGCGTCCGTTCGGATCGAGCATGGCCGTCGGCTCGTCCAGCACGATGCACTGCGGCTTCATTGCCATAACACCCGCGATTGCAACTCTCTGCTTCTGTCCGCCCGAGAGACGGTTCGGCGACTTGAGGCGGTAGGCCGTCATTCCCACCGCCGTCAACGCCGCGTCCACGCGCTTCCATATCTCCCCGGTCGGGACGCCCAGATTCTCGGGCCCGAAGCCGACATCCTCCTCCACGACATTCGCAATGATCTGATTGTCGGGATTCTGGAACACCATGCCGACCGTGCGGCGGATATCCAGAAGGCGCGCATCGTCCGCTGTGTCCGCTCCGGAGATCAGAACAGTGCCCTCCGTAGGAAGCAATATCCCGTTCAGCGTCTTTGCAAAGGTGGATTTCCCCGAACCGTTGTGTCCAAGCACCGCAACAAAGGAACCCGGCGTGATATTCAGGTTCACATGATCAATCGCCCGGTTTACATCCTGAACCTTTTCCTCGTCATCTCTGGTGACATAATCATAAACCAGCTTTGAAGTCTCAATGATTCCCATCGCTCTGCTCTGCACCGCCTTCCGCCGTTCCGGAGCCCGGCATATAGTTTTTGATCCCAAAAGCCGCAATCTCCTGTCCCTCACCGCCGCGAATATACGCTACCATGGACTGCTGCTCTGAGATTGCCGCCCTCCTGTACTCTGTCACTGCTCCCTCTTTTTCTGTGAAAGCGGGAAATGCCTCCGCCACGCCGGTGATATCCAGTTCACTCATATCCTGGCCATCTACCAGTACCGGCAGTATCTTCCAGCCCGGCGCATCCGAAGTGAATTCCAGACCGTCTATCGTGCAATCCCCCGGCTTTTTCGGCTCTGCGGAAGTATTCGTATACCAGAGCTTCGCCACACGCTGCTCTCCGCGAAACAACAGAACCTCATACTGCATATGTGCATTTGCCGAGCTGTTTTTTACATTCAGGTCATAGATATTTCCATCCAGCTCGAACTTCAGCTGAAAACCTGCATCGAGCAGAGCATCCAGCCTGGTGCTTCCAGTCTCCACCGTGACGCCGCCAATGGTAAAAACCGGCATCACAGTCTGTGTCTCCTGCTGCTCTGCCGCTGTTCCTTCCGACAGGACGATCTCACTCTCCGGAAGCACATAGAGATAGATCGTCAGAGCTGCAAGAGCCGCCGCAAGCAGGTACATTCCTCCCCAGAAAATACGTCTCATAGCCTCATCTTCCTGTTTCCTGCAATACATCACCCGGAAACGCTGGCCTTTATCACTAACAAAAGCCCCCAAGTCCGTCCGGGCTTGAGGGCTACGCGTGCGTGAGAGGATTCGAACCCCCGACACCTTGGTCCGTAGCCAAGTGCTCTATCCAGCTGAGCTACACACACACTTTCTTGCTGCGTTAAAGAATATACTCTGAACCAGCTGTTTTGTCAAGCAGTTTCCAGTATTTTAAAATGATTACTTTCCGCCGCAAGCTGCAGCAGAAGGGTCTGCATATTCGTTTCCTGAATATTCCCCAGAATCGTGAGGAAAATGCAGACATTCTCTCCTTCCGCTTCCATCTTTTTCAATTCCAGCTTCTCAACACAGTAACCGTAATCTCCCACCGTGCCAAGCAGTTCCCCCAGCGCCTCGGGGCTTGCACTTCTGATAAATGTCACACAGACCCGGGTGCTCGCTTTTTCCGCTCCGATTTCTTCCAAAAGAGCCGAAAACGAAATCTTTCCCCAATTGCAGAGCAGTGCGTACTGATACATGCGGCTGCACTGCGTGATCTTTCGCAGCACGGCAAGATATGCCCGCTTGCGCCCGGCGGGAATATTCCCGCCGAGCCGTGACAGCATCTCCCGCTCCCGCTCCTCCCTGTACACCCGAAGCTCTCCGCTCTCTGCCTTCTCCCGGGCCACCTGAAAGGAACAGTCCATACGGCGCATCAGAAGCTCCCGAAGCTGAAGATCCAGACTGTCTATCTCTGCCCGCAGCTCCGGAAGAGACATCTCCTCCAGCTTTTTATTCTTGCAGGACATCGCCGCACTCCGGATGCTTCTCAAACCAGCTGACCGCGTAGGAACAGGAGAGCTCGGCCTTTCTGCCATCCTTCTGCAGTTCCTTCACCAGCTCCTTCATGAGCTGGCCCGCAATCCCTCGTCCTCGCACGGATTCATCTACGACCGTATGTGTCACTTCCACAATATTCTCTCCGACTGCCGGAAATTCAACCCGTGCAAGCCGCTCTCCGCTCTCATCATATAGCGCGATCAGATTTTTTTCATGTCTGTATTCCATGCTGTACTCCTTTATATTTGTATATCATATAAGCAAAATCCTGTATATGATCATTATAAGGGCAATCGAAAAAATTATCTATTATCTGCATGCAGTCTGTCATATTGATTTTTATTGTTTCAACTCTTTATCTAAAATTCTGACGGACAAAGCCTCTTCGCTCAACTGTTATGTCTTTTACATGTCCGATCCGCAGTAGTTCTTTGATTCAATTGTTGAATATATATATATAGTATGAGATAATGCATTAAAAATCGTTACTATATAACAGCTAATTACATCATAGATGGGGGACAACTATGAACGAAAGCACCATTCATGTCCGTCTGCTTGGGCAGCCATGTGTCATCATGGACAATACTGTAGTAGCCTTCCCCTATAAGAAAGCGGAAGGACTTTTTTATTATCTCTGCTGGATGAAGACAATTACGCGGAGTATGGCAATCAACATCTTTTGGACTGATTGCAGTGAGAATAATGCCAGAAAGAATCTCCGCGATGCCCTGTACCATCTGAAAAAGACACTCAGCCCGGAGGTTATCAGTCTCACCGGCAATTCTACCATAACTCTGAACCCGGAAGTATCAGTAGATATTGATCAGCTTCAGAATAATTTGTTGGAGAATTACCGTGAAGAATTTTTAAAGGATTTTTATATTAAAAATTGTCTTGAGTTTGAGGACTGGATGGAAAACTGCCAGCGCAGTCTGAAAAAGCAATATATTGACACTCTGAAGGAGCATATAGGCAGCGCTATATTATCCCGTAAGGCATCGCTTGTTCTGGAACTCTCCGGAAAGCTGCTTGACACCTTTTACATCGACGAAAAATTTTTTCGAAATATCATTTTATTCTTCTCAGAGAACGGAGAATACTCAAGCGCAATTTCTGTTTATCAGCATCTCGTAGATATCATGCATAATGAGTACGAGCTTGAGCCCGAGGCAGAAACTCTGGCGCTCTTCAATCAAATTTTAGACCTGCGAAAGAAGATTAGTCATCCACATCCTGAGAATTCCTCTGACTTCATCGGCAGAAAGAATGAACTCTACGAAATTTTAGACCTGGTTGAGCGACACTGCGTAAAGCGCATACACGGTTCGGAAAACTGTGCCCTGATTGCGGGCGAAGCCGGCATTGGAAAAACCGCCCTGCTGGAAGAACTGAACCGCCTCTTTTTGGACAACGACTACACGGTATTCTCCTTCTGTTTTTGTCAGACAGATGCCGAGCTATATCTGAAATCATGGAACGATATTATACGTACGATCTCTCCCCGTCTCTCCGATAAGGAGGAGCGCTTCCGTACGATTCGTCAGGGTTCCGATGACTTCCAGGACTTCCACATGATGGCGACGCAATGCGGTGCGCTTCTGAGTAAAATCCTGCAGGAACGCTGTGACAGTGACCACCAGCAGCATATCATCTTTCTCCTGGACAATATTCAATGGATGGATTCCTTCAGTATTATCATACTCACCAACCTGCTGTTTCATATGGCAGAGCAACCCTTTTTTGTCATCGCTACCAGTCGCCTCACTCATACGAAGGAGCTGGAAGAGATGAATATTTCTCTCGCGAGAAATTCACTCATACGTCAGATTCCGTTGAAGCCTTTCTCACTCTCTGAGACAGAAGAACTCATTCAAAACTATTACCCAAAGCTCTCACTGTCCGCCGACGATCTGAAACAGATATACGGCTATTCCAACGGAAATGTCTTCTTCCTGAATGAGCTTCTCAACATTATTGATAAAGAAGGAGCACATTCACTCCTGCATTCTGCTCTGACGCCGAAGATCTCAAACATCATACGGAGCCGACTTATGGGACTGAGCCCGGCGGAGCAGGAACTGCTTGATATTATTTCCATTGCCTACAAAAATATCAGCATTACCCAGATCAAACTGATCCTGAACTACTCAGAGCTTGAACTGTACGATCTGATTGAGAATCTCATCCGCTTCCATTTCATTGTGGAAGAGGTGGATGATTTTTCCATAAGCTATGGCTTCTCTCATGTCCTGGTCAAAAACTACATACTCTCAAAGATGTCCACCGGACGCAAGATGTCCTACTATCGGGTACTGGCGCTGGATGCAGAGCGACGTTACCAGAGCGGCTCCAATTTCTCCGCAATGCCAGAGCTTATCTTCTACTTTGAAAATGCAAAGGATATCTACAAGTTCTATTACTACAAGCTGGAATACTATATGTACTTTTTCTCCGGGCTTCAGGAAGTCTATCCCATACTCACGACCAAGGTCTTTGAGAATCTGCTGAATCCTGATCCGGACACCAGCACAAATATTCTGATTCCCCTTGCACAGCAGATACGCGATCTTCCGGTAGATAATGTATTCTATCCGGAGCTCCGTATGAAGATGGAATATCTGATCGGCCGCTATGATCTATCCTGCGGAGATTATAAAAAGGGGTATCGAAATATCAACACCTGCATTGAAAACGCATTGAAGCTGAACAATGCAAAATATCTGATGAACAGCTACCTGCAGCTGATCTACTACGCAATTCAGATCTATGATCTCGGCATGATGGATCAGTACATCTCACACTGTGAGGACCTGCTCACACGGCATGAGTATCCTCCTCTGGAGATCTATGCCATCTCGCGTCTGCGTGCCCTCTACTATATTAAGACCAGACACTTTGAGGAAGCCGCAGATATACTCACAGAACTGATTCATAAGCTCGAGGGAATCAAGCGAACAGTTCCAAACTGTACGACCTCTCTGATCGCCTGCTACAACTATATGGGCGAAATCGAGATGGAGAAACATCACTGGGAAAATGCACTGGAATATGTCAGCAAGGCAGTGCGCAGCAACCAGTATCTTCCACTCACCTCCGGTCTGGGTATGGCTTATACAAATCTCGGCATCATCTACTATCAGCTGGAGAAATATAAGGAGTCCTCAAGCTATTTTGAGGAGGCCAGGAAGTGCTTCCACACAGTCTCCATACAGTGGGGACGCTCCAAGGAGGAAGCCTACTCTGCATATCTGGATATCAAACTGGACAAAATCCAGTCAGCGGCAAATCACTATACGCTCGCCTGCAAGTATGCGGAAAAGGACTACAGCCCCCATCTCTCAAAGATGCTGGAGGATCTGTATCAGGTGCTGCGCCGCTATCCGAACCTCTCTCTCCCGCTACCCCACAGCGCATAGAGATACAATATCTGAACAAACAGACCGGCACGCCACTGTATATGCGCGCCGGTCTGCCTGTTTCATTATTCTTTCTTACTAATCTGTTATCGCATTAATAATAAAGCTGATCCATCGAGAACTCATGCACTCTTAAGTAAAATTTCAATACACTCTCCAGCGCATAGACCGGAACCGGACCCACGAGTTCACAGTCCTTCACCAGAACGCCATACTGAGAAGCCTCAGACTTGATCGTCTCAAACACTCTGTGAATCGGAGTCTTCTCGTAATTGATCAGATTCATAGATACCTGAACGATGCCGCGATCAATAAGCGGAAGCGCAATTGCGCGCACGCACTGATAACCACCAGTTGCAGCGCGAACAGCCTTCACTATTTTCTTCGCGATGGAGAGATCATCTGTGTCAAGATTTACGTTAAATGCAACTAGCGGGAAGCGAACACCTGTCACAGTCGCACCACTCTTCGCGTTAAAACTCTCCGGCCCCTCATCTGGCTTCCACTCCGGCAGCTGCATCTTCTCCTCAAGGCCCTCATACTCTCCCTTGCGGATCTTCGGCAGAGTCTTTCTGTACTCCTGCTCCGCAGCTTCCTCGTAATAGTAAACCGGAACGCCGAGCTCATTGCCCAGATAAGCGCCAAATTTTCTGGCAATGACAAGTGCCTCTTCAATACTGACGTCCTTAACCGGAATAAAAGGAACCACATCAACTGCGCCCATTCTGGGATGGCTTCCCTTATGGGTACGCATATCAATCAGCTCAATAGCTTTCGCTGCAAGCCGCTTTGTCGCCTCAAGAACAGCCTCCGGAGCTCCCTTATAGGTAAAAACTGTGCGGTTATGATCCTCATTAGAATTCATATCCATAAGCTCAACCGGCTCGCCCGCAAAGATACTGGCCTTTACTGCCTCAATGAGCTCCATATTCTTTCCTTCACTGATATTGACCTCTGCAAGTAACACACCCATCTCTCTCCTCCTTATGCCTGTACGGCCTCGTTTAATTCCTTCATGGCGCGCTCCATCTCCTCGACGCGCTCGGGGTTCTTGATCATACTCAGGTTTGCATTGATATTCAATGCACAGCCACGCACGCCGGCGCTCGCCAGGAACTTTGCGCTCATCAAATCAGAGTAGCATGCCGGGTTGGATGCTCCCTCCAGCTTGCAGGCCAACTCATAAACACGCTTATCCAGATAACCATTGTTCTTCGGAACCAATGCTGCCTGGTACCCCGCCTCGCGAATTGCAAGAGTTCTCGCCTTCTTCTCTTCCTCTGTCTGCTTCGGCTTCGCATAAGCAGCCTTAATCAATCTGAATGCTGCCGCATCATTATTTGCGCCATCTACCAGAGAGATGCTCAGCTGATCTGCCTCCGCTATAATTTCATTGTACTCATCCTCGGTCAGGCCAACAGGCTTCTTCAGGGAGAGACGCGCAACCAGCGCAAGCATACCTGCCGCCATAGCACCGGCAAGTGCAGAAGCTGCACCGCCACCCACCTCAAAATTATTGGAATCAATTACTTCATTAATAATTTCTGTCTTCATCATTACTTTCTCCAGGCAACCTTTCCATTTTTAATGATCGTCTCGATTGGGTTTACTCCATACTTATAAATAATATCTTCATACACATCCATATCCATGATGAGAATATCTGCCAGCTTTCCTTCCTCCAGTACGCCGCGGTCACTGAGCCCCATAGCTCTTGCAGCCCCGGCAGTCGAAGCACGCAGCGCCTCTGCCGCACTGAATTTATGCTCTCTGCACGCCAGAATCAGAATAAAAAGCATAGATTCGCACCAGCAGCCCGGGCAGCAGTTCGTAGCAAGACCGATATTCATGCCAAGATCCAGCATAGGCCTCGCATTCACCTGCCGCGGATGCTTCACCGCGAAATCCGTACCCACCAGAAGCACGCCATTGACACCCGCCTCAATCAATTTTGGATACACCGACTCCGGCGTAAAGTTCAGATGATCTGCTGACAGCATCTTCATATCTGCCGCCAGATCTGAGCCTCCAATATAGGAATAAGCATCCGTGTGAATTCTCGCATTCAGACCATAGTTCAGACCGCAGGCTAAGATAATCTCCGATTCCTTTGCTGTATAATGCCCCTCATCGCACCACACATCATCGCTGATTGCAAGTTTCTCCTCCGCAACCATGGGGATCATTTCCTTGCAGAGGAGGTCAATATACTTCTCCTTCGGCATCCCCTCAGTCCACCCGTGTGCGCCCAGGAAGGTTGAGTAGATATCCAGCGGCAGCTCTTCATCCAGCTCCCTGTTAATGCGGAGCATAGTGAGTTCTGCTTCTGTGGTGAGACCATAGCCGCTCTTCGCCTCAATTGTAGTGGTTCCGTTCAAAAACATATTCTGAAGACGCTTTTTCGTCTGCGACTTCAGTGCCTCGCGGGAAATACCTGTGGTCATGTTAACAGACGCATAAATACCGAAAGGTATGCCCTTCTTTACCAGAATATCCGGATCGTCGCTGTCCATGCCAGCTGCATAGGCCTGTACGCGCGATCCGCCAAAGGTCACATGGCTGTGGCAGTCCACAAATCCAGGCATAACAATCTTGTCGCTGGCATCTATGATCTCCAGATCTGCTCCGGCCTTCAGATCTATGAAGTCTTCATTTTTCCCGATGCGCTCTATCACACCGTCTGAGATCAGAATAGAAGCATGCTCCTTAAGACCTATGTCAAAGTTTTGATCCCCCTGCATGGTCAGAAGCTGCTTGGCATTTCTGATCAGTAATTTTTTACCCATACAAATTCCCCTCTCTATACAGGGAAAGGATCAGGAAAGCACAGAGGCTTTCTGCGTCTTCCCTGATCCTTCTTATAAACAGACTTTACTTTCAGCTGAAACTTATCTTACGTACTCACCCTCCGGAGCAAAGGTAACCTTGTCCGCCGGCTCCCACCAGAGCGGAATCTTGATGCCTTCGCCGCCTGCAATCTTACCCTTGCCGTTGCAGACATCCTTAGCGGACTGATACCCAGCCTGTGCGTGACGCACAACACCGATACCGGAGTCAACAGTCAGTGCAGCGTCCAGTCTCACATCAGCCTCCTCGGAGCCATCAGCGATCATGGTAACACCGGTGTGAACCGCCTCACCCATGGAGTAGTTCTCCTGGATCGCGATCAGGTCGCAGCCTGCTGCGCAGTTCAGAAGACCATTCAGGTAGGGCCAGTCAGAGATGTAGTCGCCGCCATCAGGCATATTCTCAGACTCGAAGGTCGGGTTCACGATAGAACCAGAGTCAAGGTTATCTCTGGAGAACGCAACCGGTCCCTGAATCTCACCCTTCTTGATGAGCTCATTGACTGCAAGACCAAATCTTCTTCTCTCTCCGAAGCCCATGTAGCAGATACGTGCCGGCAGAGCCTCGATCGGAAGGTGCTTTCTCGCAAGGTTGATCCAGTTCTCGACAAGCTTATCGCCCTTGCAGATCTCAAGTGCAAGATCATCCAGACGAGCGAGATCAGACGCCTCACCAGAGGTGCAGGTCCAGCGGAAAGGTCCTCTGCCTTCGCAGAACAGCGGACGGATATATGCTGCTACGAAGCCCTCGATCTGCTTCGCCTCCTCCGGCGGCATTCCTGCGTCCATGCACTCCTTACGAATACTGGTGCCGTACTCAAATGCCTCTGTTCCGCGCTTCTTGAACTCGATCATAGCTCTGAGCTGACGCTTCATCGTCTCACGAGCAGCCTGCAGATAAGCCTCTCTGTCCTCACCTCTGAACTTGTCAGCTTCCTCACCGGTATATCCGGACGGAATGTAGGAGATCGGGTCATGGCAGGGAGTCATCTCGGTGACAACATCCGGAATGAAGTTCTTCGCAAGAGCTTCCTCATAGACATCAGCAGCGTTTCCAACAACACCGATGGAGATCGGATCATCCTTCTCGACGTGCTCCTTCGCAATCGCGATTGCCTCGTCCAGAGATCTCACCATGATATCCATGTAGTTCTTCTCAATTCTTCTCTTGATAACTCTCTCATCAGCATCGACAAGGATAACGGTCGCGCCGTGCATCTTTCCAGCCCAGGTCTGGTTTCCACCCATGCCGCCTGCTCCTGCAGTCAGGAAGATCTTGCCGTGCATGTCGTTGCTCCAGCCCTTCTTAATGGTGATGGCGCTCAGGGTCTCATAGGTTCCCTCGATAACGCCCTGAGTTCCGATGTACTCCCACGGAGCAGCTGTGTACTGAGCAAAGATTGTGAGGTTCTTGTCCTGAAGATCATAGAAGCGCTCCCAGGTAGCCTTCATGATGTTCGTGGTGGCCATAACCACACGCGGAGCAAGCTTGTTGGTGTGGAAGACAGCAACCGGCATTCCGGACTGAACAACCAGGGTCTCGTCGTTCTCAAGGTTCTTCAGAGACTCAACGATTGCGTGATAGGACTCCCAGTTTCTCGCGCACTTTCCGTTGCCGCCGTAGATGATGAGCTGCTCCGGAATCTCAGCGTTTTCCATATTATTCTCAAGCATACGGAGGATTGTCTCCTGCTTCCAGCCCTTGCAGCGCAGGGTTTTGCCTCTCTGTGCTTTGACAGAATAATAGATCTCCGGCTTTCCAGCCTTTGCGGGATACATATTTCCACCATTCATTGACATAACTAAGCACCTCCATAAAATAATAATATTTGACTGTTGCCGTATTACTTGTGTTACTGTTCCCCATTGGTACTTCGCATACCGTGTTACCTGTGTTGCAATTGATATGCCTTGAGTATATATGGGAGCAGTCGATACACTGTCGATAAAATCGACTATTTTAACAAATTATATATTTTCTTCTTTTCGTCTTTTCGTCATTTTATCGTTGTTATTGGTGTACACTGTTCTTACTTTATATATAGTTACCAGTAACACCTGTCATTCCAATTCCCATTGGTATTAGTTATCGTCAAGCGCTTTACTGTATTATCACTTCGTCGTATCAGATTCATAGCTTCACATTCTGTTACACCGCATTTGATTAAACTGCGAGTTAATTGAACTGCATCAAAACAGAATACCTTTTTAATGAAAGGAAGAAGAACATTATGTTAAGTATTCTTACCAATCCAGTAACACTGTCAGTTATTGTTATGTGTGCGCTGTGCCTCTTAAAGCTGAATGTTATCATTTCCCTCATTATCGCCGCCATGGTGGCCGGCATTTCTGCTGGAATGGGGCTCGGTGATATCATGAGCTTTATCATCGGAGGACTGAACGGAAACGGAACCAATGCTCTTGCATATCTTCTGCTCGGAACTTTTGCAGCGGCAATTTCTGCAACCGGACTTGCTGATATGCTCTCCAAAAAAGTAGCTTCCATGGTACAGGGGAGAAAATGGGTGCTGCTTGTAACCTTCGTGATCTGCGCTATCATATCCGGCACAATCATTCCGGTTCATATTGCTTTCATTCCGATTCTGGTTCCACCGCTTCTTATTATGATGAACGCACTCCACATGGACAGACGTCAGGCTGCCTCTGTCATGGAGTTTGGACTGATCGCTCCCTATATCAGTATTCCGATTGGCTACGGTGTCATCTTCCAGGGTATCGTCGCCGACAATATGACCGAGAACGGAATGCCTATGACTCTGGGAGAAGTATGGCCGAACACCATCATTCTTCTGGGCGGCATGCTGGTAGGCCTGATCTGCTGCTGGATCTTCTACAGTCGTCCGCGTGACTATAAGGACATTAATCTCTCCCAGTTTGAGATCAAGCAGGAGGATCTAAAGATCAATAAAGATCACATCGTCACTCTTGTGGCCATCGCATCTGTCTTATTCGGACAGCTCTACTGGGATTCCATGCCGCTCGGCGCACTGCTCGGTATCGTCATTATGGTTCTGGGTGGCGCTGTAAAGCTGAAGGATTCCGACTCCACCGTCGCAGAAGGCATCAAGCTGATGGGTATGGTCTCCTTCGTCATGCTGGTTGCCGGCGGATACGCAAACGTCGTCAAAAATACCGGCGCAGTTGACGCTCTGATTGAGGCCGCCATGGCTATCCTCGGCACCAGCCGCGTTGCCTTGGTCATCGTTCTGATCCTGATCGGTCTCCTGATCACCATGGGGATCGGTACTTCGTTTGGAACTATCCCGGTTATTGCTCTCCTGTACGTTCCGATGTGCTCTCGCATGGGAATGAGCCCCGGAGCCACTGCCTGCCTGATCGCCTGTGCAGCAGCTCTCGGAGATGCTGGTTCTCCGGCATCCGACAGTACACTTGGACCTACAGCGGGATTCAATGCCGATGGACAGCACGACCATATCTGGGACACCTGCGTGCCGACCTTCCTTTTCTACAACATTCCGCTTGCAATCGCCGGATTTATCGGTGGCATGATACTCTAAGAGCACTTAAACAACTTTTCAGAAATCAAAAGCACAGTTTTTACATAGAGACAGCGCGACATTCTCTTTCATGTCGCGCTGTCTCTATGTTTCTCACAGGGCCGAATCGTACCTATTCATGCTGCACAGCATGTCTGTATCTGGAATCCGCCCCTCAAAGCTTACCTGCGAAAAAGGCTGAAGAGAAGCACTATTACGTTGCTGTATCACTTGCCTGTAAAAAGCTTGTGGCACCCTTACTGTTTCGCTATGTACTTCGTTGTTGTACTTCGTTGTTGCCTGCGCGTATTCGGGACTTTCACCCGTTAGAAACGTGCGCTGCCAGACACACCACGTCTAAAGAGCACCGGGGAAATCACCCCCGGTGCTCTCTGTTTTCTGTCTATCTGTTTCCCTAACTCTTTCTTAAGCGAGCGCTCCGCTCTTCTCCTCTGCATTCTTCAGGATGGTGCCAGCCTGAACCAGCTTAAATGCCTTCCTCTGATCAATATACAGCTCTCTGTCTGTCTCCATAAAGCTTACTTCAGAACGAACGCTCTCATAAGCTGCATGTGTGCCTTTGCCGAGCTTCTCAGCACCCTTGAAATCGGCTGCCTGTGCTGCACAGATCAGCTCTATTGCCAGTACATGCTGCGCATTGTTGATGATCTGAGCCGCTGTACGCGCTGCAATTGTACCCATGCTGACGTGGTCTTCCTGGTTTGCAGAAGTCGGGATGCTGTCAACACTTGCCGGATGTGCGAGTATCTTATTCTCAGACACCAGAGCCGCAGCTGCGTACTGCGCAACCATAAAGCCATCGTTCAGGCCTTCTTTCACGCAGAGGAAGCCCGGAAGTCCACTCAGCGCCGGATTCACCAGACGCTCAATTCTTCTCTCAGCAACGTTCGCGTACTCCGCCATCGCAATACCAAGTGTATCCATCGCGATTGCAACCGGCTGTCCGTGGAAGTTTCCTCCAGAGAAGACGTCCTCATTATCCGGGAAGATCAGCGGGTTATCTGTCACAGAGTTGATCTCCGTCTCGATAACTGTCTTTACATAATCAAAGGCCATGCGGCTGCCGCCATGAATCTGCGGAATGCAGCGAAGAGTATATGCATCCTGGAGTCTCACTTCGCCCTGATGAGTTGTCAGCTTGCTTTCCTGAAGCAGGGAACGAAGGTTTGCCGCGACATCGATCTGTCCGCTGTGCGGTCTGACCATCTGAATTCTGGGATCGTAGGGATCCACAATGCCTCCAAGCGCATCGATTGTGAGTGCCGCAGAAATATCGGCCGTCTTCATGAGAATCTCTGCATCATGAACTGCGAGGCTGGCGACGCCGAGCATTGCACAGGTTCCGTTGATAAGTGCCAGGCCTTCCTTTGCCTTCAGCGTGACAGTCGGAATACCGGCAGCCTTCATTGCCTCCGCACCCGGGAGAACCTCTCCCTTATACTCTGCTTCACCGAGACCAATCATCGGAAGCACCATATGTGCCAGCGGGCAGAGGTCTCCGCTTGATCCGACCGATCCCTTTTCGGGGATCACCGGGTGTACTCCCTTATTCAGCATCTCCGCCATGACTTCAACAGTCTCAAGACGTATACCGGAAAAGCCCTTTGCAAGCGCATTCATTCTGAGCAGCATAATGGCGCGTGTCACATCCTGTGGAAAGGGATTTCCAATACCGACCGCATCGGACACGATGAGATTGTACTGAAGTGTATCGAGATCTGTATCTGAGACCGCGATGTTGGCAAATTTTCCAAATCCCGTATTCAGACCATATACCACCAGCTTTTCGGCGATTTTTCGTTCAACTATATCACGGGAAATTTTGATATTCTTCTTACCGTCTTCGCTGAGCGCAACTGGCTCCAGATTCCGTGCAACCCTTACGACCTCTTCAATTGTCAAATGGTTTCCATCAATATAAATCATCTTTTCCCTCCTGAGATTAAAATTGAGATCGGAATGACACAGCTTAAGATCTCTTTCCTTCATCAGTATACCGTCTGACTGTCGATGTAATGTCGAACGGAATGACAATTCAGCAGGTTTTTTTCTACGTTTTTCACAGAAAAAAGGACTCCTGCGCAGAGAACTCCCTATCTGTCCTGTATTAAATACTCACTGGTCCTTCAAGACATTTCTGGTTTTCCCTATTTCAGAGCCCTCTTAAAATTACTTCATTCGTTTTACAGCAAATCACTCCATGTCACCAATTATGTGCCTTACATTTACTTATTCCAGCGCTCCCACGCAGCCCTGCACGAGCTGAACCAGCCTTCCGCTGTGAATCAGATCCCTCAGGGTCTCAATGTGCGGATGCAGGAACATATCGTCCTCCATCTGCGGTACGGTCTTTGCGATCTCATCAAACACTGTGCGTGTGGCGCTGCCGCGCGGCGCCGTGCTCTTCTGGAAGCCAAGCGTCTCATAGACGTCCAGAAGCTCCATCGCCAGAATATACTCCAGGCGCTCTGCAATGGTCACAGCCTTCTTCGCAGCATTGTAGCCCATTGCGACATAGTCCTCCTGATTACAGCAGGTCGGTGTGTTGTCAATGGTCGCGGAGGTGGAGAGCACGCGCATCTCATTCAGCAGTCCCGCCTGCGTATACTGGGTGATCATAAGCCCCGAGTTCAGTCCGGGATTCTTCACCATAAAGCAGGGATAGCCGCTGAGACTCTCATCAATCAGGTGATTACTGCGCCGTTCGGAGATCTTTGCCAAATTGGTCGCGGCGATGCAGGCAGAATCCATCTCGATCCCGACATAGGAGGAGTCCGGATTACAGGCCGAGATCGCAGTGCTGCGCGTCTCAGACTTCCAGATGATCGGATTGTCACAGCAGGCGTTCATCTCTGTCTCTATGGTACGCAGCGCATCATAAAGCGTCTTCTTTGCTGCGCCGTGAAGCTGCGGAATACAGCGAAGAGAGAGGCAGTCCTGAAGATGCTCCCCCTGCGCCTCCTTCAGCATGGCGGAATCCTTCAATATGCTCCGAAGATTCTTGGCCGTAGTGCCCTGCTCCGGATGCGGGCGAACACTCATCACTTCTTCGCAGAAGGCATCCAGCTGCCCTCCGCAGGCCTCAAAAGAAAAAGCTCCGATCACATCCGCAGAGAGCGCCGCCTTCAGCATATCGTAGAGTGCAAGCACTGCGAGCGCTGTCACAGAGGTGGTTCCGGAAACCAGCGCGAGCCCCTCCTTGGACGCGAGCTTCAGCGGCTCAATCCCAGCCCGCCGAAGCGCCTCCGCTGCATCCAGCAGCTCGCCCTGATAGTAAGCCTTTCCATCCCCCTCAACGACTCTTGCCATGTGAGCCTCAGGACTCAGATAACCGACCGAGCCCTCGCGCGGCGCCCAGGGAGTAACCCCTTTATTGAGAAATTCGCGATACTTTTCAAGAAGTTCCAATCGTACACCACTATATCCCTGCCCAAGGTTCTGCAGCACCATCAGCATCACTGCCCGCGCCTGCTCCTCCGTAAAGGGCTCCCCGACCGAGGTGGAATGTGAGGCGATGATATTGTGCTGGAGCTGCCCCGCCTCCTCCGGACTGATCACCTTATTGCAGAGACTCCCAAAGCCTGTGGTAACACCATACATCACCTTATTTTCAGCGATCCACTGTTCAACTACCTTTCGGTTTTCACTGACTCTCCTGCAATAATCTTCTGAAAAAAGCAACTCTGCATGAAATCTGGACACAGCGACAAAATCATTGAGATTAATTCTGCCCCCCAGCGTCACTGACTTTTTCATATTCGTCAAATTCATAATCTGCCTCCTAGCACATATGATATAAAACCAGCTTTCTTACGATCGATTCTATCAATTTTACTTCTGCCGGTCAAAGTAAAAGTGAAAGAAGCGGCAAATTCCAGATGGAATTCACCGCTTCTCAATTTTTGAAAATCTATGAGTTCAGTTTTGCTCAGAGCACATCCCCGAGCTTTGCTTCCTTAATGCCATGTTTCTCTGCATAGCCCGTGAGAATCAGAGTCAGAGCGCCGTCTCCGGTAACATTGCACGCAGTTCCGAAGGAATCCTGGAGCGCAAAGATAGTGAGCATCAGCGCTGTACCGGTCTCATCAAAGCCAAGCACACCAGTAATCAGGCCGAGGGATGCCATGACCGTGCCTCCGGGAACGCCTGGAGCACCGATTGCGAATACGCCGAGCAGCAGGCAGAACAGAATCATCTTTCCTACGGATGGGAACTCTCCATAGAGCATCTTCGACACCGCCATAACAAAGAAGGTCTCAGTCATAACGGAGCCGCAGAGATGAATATTTGCGAAGAGCGGAATACCAAAGTTCACAAGATCATCTCTGAGTGTAGGCTCGGACTTCCTCGCACACTGCAGTGCAACGGAGAGCGTCGCCGCGGAGGACATGGTTCCAACTGCGGTCATATATGCCGGACCATAATTCTTAATCACATTCATACCGTTTCTTCCGGAATATGCACTGGCAATGCCATAGAGCAGCGTGAGCCAGATATAATGACCGATCATGACGATAATGATAATGATCAGGAAGATCGGCAGCTGTTTTGTGATACTTCCCTCGTATGCCAATGTGCAGAAGGTCGTTCCAATGAGCAGCGGAAGCACCGGAATCAGGAATCTCGTCACGATGGAGAGTACGATCTTCTGGAACTCCTCAAGTATATTCGTGGTGATCTCCGCATGATTCCAGACTGCCGCAAGGCCGACGGTGACGGAGAAGAAAAGTGCCGTCATAACAGACATAATCGGCGGAATCTGAAGCTGGAAGATAACATCCGGCAGCTCTCTCAGTCCATCGACATTCGGGTCAATGGAGAGATGCGGCAGAATTGCAAAACCAGCGACAGTAGAGGAAAATGCCGCGCCAATCGAAGAAGCATAAGCGATCAGCAGGGCAAATCCGAGCATCTTAGAAGCATTGTTTCCCATCCTCGTGATAGAGGGGGCGATAAAGCCGATGACGATCAGCGGCACGCAGAAGCTGATAAACTGACCGACAATGTACTTCACAGTGACAATCACATTGAGAAGCCCGGTAATTGCAGCGGATTCCTCCATTGAATTCATGATCAGTCCGACCACCAGACCGATCACCAGTGCCATAATCAGACGAAATGGCAGACTTTGTGTAAAACCTTTCTTTTCCATAATAATCCCTCCCTGTTTTGTGTTTATCTGTCAAAGACAAGCATTGACATCTACTTTATGGATCATGACATTCAGAATCTCATGATCTGTGGGCTTCATTCCAACCTTGCCGATGTAGCCCATATTCCGTATCGTCTCCTCGACGTCCTCTTCCACTATGCCCTCACCGGGCTTGAACTGCTGATCGCGCATACTCATCTGATAGGCCAGAATGGCAGCGTGAACAGAGGATGCTATCTTTGCTGCACAGCTCGGCTTGGCACCATCGCACACAATACCGCCTACATTACCCAAGGTATTTGTGATCGTATAGGAGATACGTCTGTAATCACCCCCCGCCATATAAGTAATCGCTGCGCCTGCTCCACAGGCAGCGCTGACAGCTCCACAGAAAGCCGAGAGCGAGCCTATGAAATGCTTGATATAAATCGAGACCAGATTGCTGACCAGCAGCGCGCGGTAAAGCTTGCTTTCGGACAGCTGCATCTCCTTTGCATAGACGAGAACAGGCATGGTTACAGTGATGCCCTGATTTCCGGAACCGGAATTGATCACAACGGGCAGTGCACAGCCGCTCATGCGGGCGTCCGAGCCTGCCGCAGCCTTCGCAATCGCACAGGTCTTCACATCATTTCCCCAGCTCTCCAACATAGTCTTCCCGATCTGGGCCCCCCAGCGATTGTCCAGCCCTTCCTGAGAAATCGCGGAATTGTAGCGGATCTGACGTTCCAGAATATCCCTTACCTCCTGAAGATCTACCTGCTCCGCATAATCCAGCAGCCCCTTCAGCGTCATTTGACTGCGATCCGCCAGAGCCGTCTCGTTTTTCTCCGGCAAGACCTTCTTCTCCGGTACTCTGGTGAAAATTGTCTCTCCGTCCCGCTTCATGAGAACAATATTCGTGTGGTGATCCTCGATCACAATCTCCGCTGTATGCTCATCCCCACGGATCTTCGCCGCAATATAGAGATTCGGAACGTTTTCCGCGTGACTGACATCACAGAATCCGGCACTTACCAACTCCTTACAGCGTTCCCTGGCTGCATCATCCGCCTCCGCAATGACCTCCAGCTCCTTGTCGGCTCTTCCACCCGTAATTCCAAGTACAGCAGCGACCTCAATTCCCTTCTGGCCTCCTGAATTCGGGACTGTAACCCCTTTGACATTCTTGATGATGTTTCCAGAGCAGTCAATTGTGATATGGCGGGGCTTCTCGCCCAACAGCTCCTTCGCCTTCGCCGCCGCATATGCAATGGCAATCGGCTCTGTACATCCCATGGCCGGAACCAGCTCTTCCCGCAGGATCGCGGTATAATTTCTGAAATTTTCCTGATTGTCTGAATTCATATAGCACCTCCCTCCGCTATAAATAATACCACTGATATTATCAGAATCAAGCTATTTTTATAGTTTTGAGAGGTTTTCTCCGTCTTTTTCAGGACAAGTGCTCAAAAACCTGTAAAGCCGCCAAAATCATGAAGATCTTCCCGGATATCTTCAGCCAGTGCCGCAGGATCCTGACGCTCAAGATCAGCGATGATCAGCTCATGATGCTTCGTATCATGGGAGAGGAGGCGATCCGCACGTCGATTCCAGTAGAGCTGGGAGTAGGCGCGGAGCAGGCGCGACATGCAGCGCTTCACATTCATCGTAATAAAATCATTTCCGCAGAGCTCCATCATCCTCACGTGAAAATCCATATTAAAGCGCCAGTGCTGAATGGGATCTACATCATCCCGCTGACAGCTTTTATTGAGCTCCTTCAGCTCTGCAATCTCTGCTGAACCAAAACGCTTATAGCTTTTCTGCAATATGCCGCTCTCAAGAAATTCTCTGTACTGCAGCATCTCGTAAATATCTCCGTGTGTTAATCGTATTACTTCATAACCATAGCGGGGAATGCTCCGCACCACTCCGTCTGCACAG
Organism: Moryella indoligenes; assembly: GCF_030812885.1. Taxonomy (NCBI): domain Bacteria; kingdom Bacillati; phylum Bacillota; class Clostridia; order Lachnospirales; family Lachnospiraceae; genus Moryella; species Moryella indoligenes. Next base: position 1,012 of record NZ_JAUSTO010000017.1, on the reverse strand, counting down.
AGTGCGATAAGGGCATCCCTCACCGGAGACTTACTGACCTGATACTTCTCAATGAGCTTCTTCTCATTTAAAATGTCCCCGGGCTGATACTTTCCTGAAATAATTTCCTGAAGCACGGCATTATAAACCTTTTCCTTAAGGCTTGTATATTTCTCCATGACTGTGGCTCACTCCCTCCTTCGCCTTATTATACCGGAGAACCCGAAAAATATCAGCACGATTCGATATTTTTATCGAGCAGCAGAGTCTGTAATAACAAAAAACAGAGCACTCTGCTCTCACAGAATACTCTGCCCTCTGTATGCCGGCGGCCGGGATCGAACCGGCACGGTCATTTCTGACCACGGGATTTTAAGTCCCGGGCGTCTGCCTGTTCCGCCACGCCGGCTATGTGATAACACACACAAGGTAAAAAAAGGGCATCCCCTTAAGGATGCCCAGCGACCCGGATCGGACTTGAACCGACGACCTCCGCCGTGACAGGGCGGCGCTCTAACCAACTGAGCCACCAGGCCTTAAGCTCCCCGTGTTGGACTTGAACCAACGACACCGCGGTTAACAGCCGCGTGCTCTACCGACTGAGCTAACGAGGAATGATGCGAGTGGAGCTTCGGGGACTCGAACCCGGGACCGATCGGTTATGAGCCGACTGCTCTAACCAGCTGAGCTAAAGCTCCAAGGAGAGTTCCAAAACTCTAGTGACCCCAACGAGATTTGAACTCGTGTTACCGCCGTGAAAGGGCGATGTCTTAACCGCTTGACCATGGGGCCAAAATCTGTCTGCGCGTCAAACACCACTCCGACAGAATAAGAATATGATAACACAAATATCACACCCTGAAAACCACACACAGAACATTTATTCTCAATTCATTCCAAATCTAATCCCTGCTTCTGCAGGCTACCTTACATCTTCTGTTTCCTACCTCTACCTACTCGACCTTTTGGTTAAACCCTCGACCGATTAGTGACAGTCAGCTGAACGTATCGCTACGCTTACACCTCTGCCCTA